>JAFSAH010000043.1 GCA_017441125.1 Clostridia bacterium | reverse complement strand
GGAGCGAGTATCTGAATTCGTGAACCCTCTTCGTATGCAAGGATAGTATCAACGATCTTGTCAAGGGGTTGCTGCTTTATTTCTATACCACATATGGGACAGTGAGGAATACCTACACGGGCATACAGCAAACGCAAATAATCATGTATTTCCGTTATTGTTCCGACAGTTGAACGGGGATTTCGCGAGGTTGTCTTTTGGTCAATCGCAATGGCAGGGGAGAGCCCTTCAATTGAGTCTACGTCGGGTTTCTCCATTTGACCGAGGAATTGACGCGCGTATGCTGAAAGAGACTCTACGTAACGTCTCTGACCCTCTGCGTATATGGTGTCGAAAGCCAAAGAGCTTTTTCCCGAACCGGAAAGCCCCGTAAATACAACGAGCTTGTCTCTCGGTATTTCAAGGTCCACATTTTTCAGGTTGTTGGCACGAGCGCCTTTTATGAATAAATTGTTTCTCATAGTTTTCCTTCCAATATATTTTTGTTTGGCGGGGAAAAACATTTTTTGAAAAAATAGTTTTTCCCCGAACCTTTTTTCAAAAAAACTTTTGTGTTTAATTATTTGTTTATATATAACCCAATATCGGTTTTCTTGAAGGGGCCGGGGAAACTTCTTTTTCCGTGAAAAGAAGTTTCCCTAAAAAATACTACTTTCCTTTTTTGAGTTTGTTTATTTCGTCACGAAGCTGCGCAGCATATTCGTATTCAAGCTGCATTGCCGCATTTTTCATTTCCTGAGTCAAACGTTCGATAAGGTCTTCCCGTTCCTGCTTTGTCAGTTTCTTTGTTGAAGTTTTCTTATCAGCCTTTCTTACTTCTTCGGGAGAAACTGTTATAGCCAAAGGATTGCTTATTTGTTTTATAATGGTTTTCGGGACGATTCCGTGTTCTTTGTTATATGCTTCCTGAATTCCTCGTCTTCGTTCAGTCTCAGTTATAGCGCGTTCCATCGAAGGCGTTACGCTGTCTGCATACATTATTACCTTGCCTTCCGCATTTCTCGCGGCGCGTCCGATTATCTGTATAAGAGACGTTTCGTTTCTTAAAAAACCCTCTTTGTCTGCATCAAGTATTGCTATCAAGGAAACTTCAGGCAGGTCAAGACCTTCTCGCAGCAAGTTGATGCCTACGATTACGTCAAATTCTCCCATGCGCAGGTCACGAAGTATCTCGATTCTCTCCAAAGTGTCAATGTCGTGGTGCATATAGCGAACCCTGATGTCCAAGCCCTTAAGGTACGAGGATAAGGATTCCGCCAAACGCTTTGTAAGTGTAACTACTATTACGCGTTCTTTCTTCGCTATGCGCGCGTTTATTTCCGAAACGAGGTCGTCTATTTGATTTTCGGTAGGTCTTACGGAGATTTCGGGGTCAAGAAGACCGGTAGGACGTATCAGCTGTTCGGCAATAACTGACGCTTTTTCTTTTTCATATTGCGCGGGAGTTGCCGAAACGTAGAGAACCTGATTCATTTTGCTTTCGAATTCATCAAAATTCAAGGGTCTGTTGTCATATGCGGAGGGAAGTCTGAATCCGAAATCCACAAGATTCGTTTTTCTTGCTCTGTCTCCGCCGCTCATTCCTCTGACCTGTGGAATAGTAACGTGGCTTTCATCAATTATCGTTATGAAATCATCGGGAAAGTAATCCAAAAGTGTATAAGGCGTAGAGCCCGGAGCACGACCAGAAAGAACTCGGGAGTAGTTTTCAACACCCTTGCAGTAACCCATCTGACGGAGAAATTCAATGTCGTAAAGGGTCCTTTCCTTTATTCTTTGGGCTTCAATAAGCTTTTTGTTTTCCGTAAACCACGCAACACGTTCATCAAGCTCGTCCATTATTTCCCCGATGGCTTCTTCCATTTTTTCGGGGTCTGTAACGTAGTGCATTGCAGGGTATATGGCAACGTGCTTCAGCCTTGAAATCACTTCGCCCGTAACGTGGTTTATTTCGGATATTCGGTCTACGATATCATCGAAAAATTCTATTCTGATGCATCTGTCTTCGTTTGCCGCAGGGAATATTTCCATTACGTCGCCTTTTATACGGAAGGTTCCTCTGGCGAAATCATAGTCGTTTCTGTTATATCTGATGCCTACGAGCTGTTTTGCAACCTCGTTCATGTCGAGCTGTTGGCTTTCTCTGACTGATACTGTCATGTTTTTGTATGATTCAGGGTCACCGAGCGTGTATATGCATGAAACACTGGCTACGATTATTACGTCCCGTCGTTCAAAAAGAGAATAAGTTGCGGAATGTCGGAGACGGTCGATTTCCTCGTTTATCTCCATATCCTTTTCAATATAAGTGTCTGTGTGAGGCAGATATGCTTCCGGCTGATAATAATCGTAATAGGATACGAAATATTCTACTGCATTTTCGGGGAAAAATTCTTTTAACTCACTGCATAACTGCGCCGCAAGGGTTTTATTGTGCGCCAGAACAAGCGTCGGTCTTTGCAGGTTCTGAATGATGTTTGCCATTGTGAAGGTTTTACCGCTTCCCGTAACGCCTAAAAGAACCGTATCTCTGTTACCTGCGCGAAAGCTTTCCGTGATTTGACGAATGGCTTCGGGCTGATCTCCCGAAGGCTTATAATTACTGTGTATTTTAAACTCCGCCATAAACGCAATTCCTCTTAAAATTACTTTAAATATTGTACCCTTTAGTATATCACATTTTGCACGTTCTGTCAAGTGGTTTTTTAAAATTATTATCACAGTTTGCAATATTTTCCTGTTGCGGTTATATGACAAACAAGCATGAAAAAATACCCCGAATGAAAGAATTCGAGGTATTATTTGTGTAAATATAAGAATGCCTATTTATTATTTGTGTCGTGGTCGTTATCTTTAAGAAGTCCCGAAAGGCTCATTGAAACGTAATCTTCGTCGGCATAAATAAGGTGGTCTATCAGTTCTATATCCAACATTTGAAGCATATTCATTATTTTTAAGGTGCTTTTTCTGTCCGTTACTGACGGGGTAGCCAAGCCACCGGGATGATTATGCGCCAAAACTATTTTTGAAGCGCCGTCTCTGATAGAGCATCCTACGATTTTTTTAATGTCAAAGGATGCTGAATTCAGACTTCCTTCCATTAAAATATGGGTGCAGATCGCCTCGTTTTTTGCGCTGAGGGTAAGCATCAGAACCATTTCCTGCTTCTTGCCCATAAATCCCGGAAGAAGATAGTCGCCTATTTCATCCACGTTTTTAAAGCTCTTTTTGTTTTTCTGCTTGTCCTTTTCGTAAAACCTTCTCACATCGGGAAAAAGCTTCAGAAAAACGGCAGCGTTTTTGCCCAGACCTTCAACCTTCATCAAGTCTTCAACAGAAGCATCCAATACTCCGTGAAAGGAGCCGAAAGTATTTATCAATCTGTGCGCTATGGGATTCGTATCCTGTCTCGGAATTACGTTATAAAGCATTATTTCGAGAACTTCGTGAGGGTCCATTGTGTCTAATCCCGTTTCGAGATATTTATTTCTCATTCGTTCTCGGTGGTTTTTATGCAACTGATTATCCGCTGTTTTTACTGTTTTTTTCATCATGGCGATTTTTAGTTATTAAAACATATTTTTTGTTTTATCAATGCTTTCGAGAACTGCTCTGAAGGCGTTGATATCTTTAAAGTCTTTGTATACCGAAGCGAATCTTACGTATGCAACGTCGTCTATAAACAAAAGCTTCTGCATTGCAAGCTCTCCGATTCGGAGGGAGGGAACCTCGTGGTCTGTTTCGAGGAGAAGCTCCTGCTCAATATCCGAAACTGTCCTTTCCAACAGAGCGTACGGTACGTCTCTTTTTATGCAGGCTCTGCGAAAGCTTGTGAGAAGCTTTTCTTTACTGAATTCTTCTCTTGTCATATCTTTTTTTATAACGATAAGAGGTGCGTGCTCGATTTCTTCGTATGTTGTAAATCTTCTTGCATAGCTGAGACATTCTCTTCTGCGCCTGATTCTGTCGTCAACAGCTCTTGAGTCCAGAACCTTATTGTCTGTGTAACCGCAATATGGACATTTCATTGCCGTAAATCTCCGTCGTTAATTTTTTTTATGAGATTGCTTAAAAACAGTTGAGAATCTCTTATGTCAGATTCTTTTCTGCAGTTTTTTGAATATATTTCCGTGATAATATGGCCGTTATAGCCGATGCCCTTGAGCTCATTCAGAAAGCCCTCCGTGTCAAATTCTCCGAAGCCGGGTAATAGGCAGGGCTCGTCTCCCGTATGGTCGCTTATATGAACGAGCTTTATGTTCTTTCCCATGATTTTTATCATGTCCGAAAGGGATTCCCCCTCCATATGCGCCTGTTTGACATCAAGTGTGAATGAAATATCATCACGAAGAATACGTTTTAATTCTGTTATATAAGAGGCTTTGCCGCAAATGAATTTTCTGACGTTTTCCTGGCAGAAGGTCAGTCCTTCCTCTTTTGCTTCACGGTAAAGTCTGCTGTATATTTCTGCATATTTTTCCGGTTCTACGGGTAAGGTTGCGCCGTGAAAATTGATAAATTCCGCGCCGAGTATTTTGCAGGCATTGTGGTATCTGCGGTAATATTTATAAGCGTTTTCCCTTCTGCGTTCGTATCCCGAAAACAAAAGAAACTGTTCCGCAAAGGAGGTATAAGGATGTACGGAAACTATTTTTATTCCGAGCCTGTCAAATCGGTTTTTCAGTGCCATAAGGTAATCCGTTTCATTTTCCGACTCGTCGCAAATAAAAATTTCTGCCGTATCATAGCCTGCATTCTTTATTTTTTCCGCAGAATCTTCCGTTAATGCGGGATACCAACAACCGCTGGAAATACCGATTTTCATCAGTCGTTCTCCTCAAGGCTTGCTTCGTATGCTTTCAAGGCGATAGCACATTCGAGGCGTTTTCTTTCAAGCTCGCATGAGATCTTATGAGGCTTGAGAATATCTCCGTTTGCGTTGTAGTTATTAGCGGGGCATCCGCCTGAACAGAAATATTTAGCCCAACATTCTTCGCAGTCTTTCTTTCTGAGAACGGTGGATTCACCGAATTTATCGACGATTTCTTTTTTAAGCTCGCCACCAAATACTGTTCCGAGCTTAAAGTCTTCCATTCCCGCAAATCTGTGGCAGGGGAAAACATCTCCGTCGGGAGTTACCGCAACGTATTCGCCGCCGCAACCGCAACCCTTAACGCGTTTGATGACGCAAGGACCTTGATCCAGGTCAACCATGAAGTGAAAGAAATTGAAGAAATCATCGTTTTTCTTATATTCAGCCATGATTTCCGTCAATCTGTCGTATTCCGCAAAGGCAGCGGGAAGATGCTCTTCTCTGATTGCAAATGGGCTTGAGGGATCAAGAACTACGGGTTCAACGGAAGTCTGCTTAAAGCCAAGCTCTTTCATGTGTTTTACGTCTTCCGCAAAGTCCAGATTTTGAGAGGTAAACGTGCCTCTGATATAGTAATTCTGACCGCCTCTGCGTTTAACGAATTCTTGGAATTTGGGTACGATTCTGTCGTAAGAACCTGTGTTTTTCACTCCCACACGGACAGCATCGTTTACTTCTTTTCTTCCGTCAAGAGAAAGAACCACGTTGGACATTTCCTTGTTAAGATAATCCATAACCTCGTCCGTAAGGAGAATACCGTTTGTTGTGAGGGTGAATCTGAAGTTCTTGTTATGTTCTTTTTCTATGGAACGGGCGTACTCAACTGTTTTTTTGACCGTATCGTAGCCCATAAGAGGTTCGCCGCCGAAGAAGTCTATTTCAATATTTCTTCTTGTCCCGGATCTTTCGATAACGAAATCTATTGCCGCTTTTGCAACTTCAAAAGGCATTATTTTTCTGCCCTTTGCATAGTCGCCGCCTTCTGCAAAACAGTATTTACATCTGAGGTTGCAGTCGTGTGCAATATGGAGACAAAGAGCTTTTATGGGATATTCTTCGGGAATGTTTATTTCGTAGTCTCTTTCGGTAAAGAGCATTCCTTCTTTGTATAATTCGTAGAGCTCGGAATATGCGTCCGTTATTTCTGTCTCGGAAAATTTATCCTTAAGCGCGGAATAAATATTTTCGGGGCATTTTTCATTCATGGGTGAAGATGTGAGCTTTAGAACCTCTGCTGCAGCATCCTCGAGGATATGTATAGCACCGCTTTCAACGTCCATTGCTATATTGAATCCTAATTGTTTAAAAATATGTACCATTGATCGATTTCCTTTATAATTACACTAAAAGGGGAACGAAATTGTCCCCCTTCAATGTTCTTTTTTTACTGTGAAAAACTTATTTCTGTTTTTCGTTTTCGCATTTCTGGTTAGCTACTGTGCAAGATGTTTTGCAAGCGCTCTGGCAAGATGTCTGGCATTCGCCGCAACCGCCTTTGCAAGCGCTCTTTTTGAGAGTTGCTTTGGAAAGTGTTTTAATAAGCTTCATGATATTCTATCTCCTTTGATTTGAGTTTTTCGTTTATTTTCCCGTATTCACCGCTGTTATTCCTCCGACGGCCGATACTGCCGTGTTAATAAGGAATGCGATGAGGACGTCCAAAAGTATGCAGGGACTTGAAAATATTAAACTGAGTATAAGCTGTACCGTGAAAAGCATCAGTCCGGACAAGGCTCCGTAAAGAAGGCCTCCCGATCCTATAAGTTTAACCGTTACAAATCCGCAAGCAAATGCCGCAAGAACAGAAGAAACTGTTGAGGCGACCTTTACGGCACTGTCAGGTACGAAGCTGAAAGTCATAATAAAGCTTAAAATAAGCGCCGTTATGACTGCGGTTAAAATACCGACCGCCGTACCTATCAGAAATTGCAATAATTTTTTGCCGATGATGTTATTTTCGGAAAATTCCTGTTCCATGTTATACCTCCGAATAAATTCTTTTGTTAGAATTATATGAGGTATTTTTTGCGTTAGAACCGATTATTCTGAAATAGTATCCTTGGACTGAAGAGCCCATTTTCTGATTGAGATTCTGTTTTTATCAGCGCCTGTTTCGATGATATAAATTTCGTCGTCTTTGATCTGGCGAACAACGCCTGTAATACCGCCGATAGTTGTAACTGTGTCACCGATTTCAATGCTGTTGAGCATCTTTTGTTTTTCTTTTTCCTGTTTCTTCTGGGGTCTGATTATGAAGAAATAGAAAACAACTACGATGAGTACGATAGGGAGAAAAGTCGTAAGCGCAGAGATAAGTGAAGCGTAAGGGCTTGTATCTGTAAGTCCGTTATCAACTTCGCCCGCTACATCTGTCGCCAACATAAGAAGTCTGTTAAAAAATTGCATGATCGATAATAATCTCCAATCTGTTTTATTTTACCTATTTATTATACAATGTTTCTGCGAAAAAATCAATAGGTAAATGGTAAAATTTTATGAGATTTTTAATTTTTGCGTGATTTTGGGAATATTTATTCAAAATAACCCTTTTTTTGAAAAGAGCAAGGGGAAAACCCTCTATTCTCTTGACAGAAAGGCTTCCCCTCAAAATGTCTGGATTTGATTTTTCTTAAGCCAAGAATGCGTCGTGAATGGATTCAACCGCAGCGGCTTCGTCCTTGCTGTCGATGAGAACGCTGATCTTGATTTCGGAAGTGCTGATCATCTGAATGTTAACGCCTACGTTGTAGAGCGCTTCAAAAAGCTTCGCAGCAACGCCCGCGTTGGACTGCATACCTGCGCCAACGATAGAAACCTTAGTGATGTTTTCTTCGTGGATAACCTTATTGTCGGGATATTTTTCACGGAGAAGATCAACAGTAGCTCTCATGTTAGCCTTTGATACTGTGAAAGAAATGTCCTTTGTGCCGTCACGGCCGATGGACTGAAGAATAATGTCTACGTTTACTTTGTTCTGACCGAGAAGTGTGAAAAGCTTGAACGCTTCTCCGGGAATGTCTTTAAGACCGAGAACGGATATTCTGGAGATGTCGTTGTCTTTAGCGACACCTGTGATAAGCATTTTTTCCAATGTTTTTACTTCCTCCTTAACCTTTGTGCCGGGCTTGGGTTCGTAGCTTGAGCAAACTTCAAGCTTAACACCGTATTTCTTTGCAAGCTCTACGGAACGGTTACAAAGAACCTGCGCGCCGAGAGTTGCAAGCTCCAGCATTTCATCGTATGTAATTTCATCAAGTTTTTTAGCGTTTTTAACTTTACGCGGGTCAGCGGTGTAAACACCGTCAACGTCCGTATATATCTGGCAAAGGTCAGCCTTGAGAGCTGCCGCGATAGCCACAGCCGTTGTGTCAGAGCCGCCTCTTCCCAAGGTCGTAATATCATCGTATTTATTGATGCCCTGGAAGCCTGCGCAGATGATAATTTTGTGAGAATCAAGCTCTTTGCAGAGTCTTTCGTCATTGATGGACTTGATTCTTGCGTTTGAATAGTTGCTGTCGGATGTAAGTCCGTACTGCCAAGCAGTCAGCGAGATTGCGGGATAACCCATTTCCTGAATAGCCATCGCAAGCAGTGAACAGGAGATCTGTTCGCCTGTTGTAAGAAGCATATCCATTTCGCGGCGAGACGGATTTTTGCTGATTTCATGAGCCTTGTCAATCAAATCGTCCGTAGTGTCGCCTTGTGCGGAAACGACAACTATAACGTCATTTCCGGCTTCATAAGTTTTCGTGATGATTCCTGCTACTCTGCGAATCTTATCCGCATCGGCAACGGAGGAACCTCCGAACTTTTGAACAATAAGTGCCAAATAAACCTCTCCTCAAATCTTTTGGTTTAATCCAAAAGTACAATTTCTTTATCAAGATATTCAAGCTTCAGTTTGTCGAAGCTTCTTACAAATTCCGCATTATCGGAATCTACCCACATGATATTGCTCTTTTCCGTACCTTTGATACAGTCAACGATGTCAGCACCGACAGCACTTGCGGTTGGGAATTTACCTGCTCCTCTTCCGTAGAAAGTGCAGTCGCCTACAGCGTCACCCGTAACGGTTATTCCGTTGAATACATCTTCGATGTTTGCTAGGGGGTGATCCTTGGGAATAGCACAGGGGGCAACGAAGATTTCGACGGTACCGTCTTCTTTCTTTTCGGCTGAGCCCAAGAGTTTGATAACTCTGCCCATGCTCTCTGCTTTTGCAATATCATCAAGAGTAACATTTGTTATTCCGACCGTTTTTACGTTTTGCGGATAAACGTGTTTTCCGAAGGCAAGAGCCGCCAAAATGCAGATCTTTCTGCAGGTGTCATGACCTTCGACGTCTGCGGAGGGATTTGCTTCAGCATAACCGAGCTGTTGAGCCTGTTTAAGTGCTGTTTCAAAAGAAAGTCCCTCGCGGATCATTTTTGTTAGAATATAGTTAGTTGTTCCGTTGAGAATTCCCACGATTTTATGTATCTCATTGGCTGCCAAACAGTGGTAAAGGGGATTGATAATGGGGATCCCACCACCTACGGAAGCCTCGAAAAGATAGCAAACGTTATTTTCTTTAGCAATGGCAAGAAGCTCGGAGCCGTAAGTCGCAACAAGTTCTTTATTTGATGAAACTACGTGTTTTCCTGCCTTTAAAGCTTTTTTTGTGTATTCGTAAGCAAATGTTGCTCCGCCCACAGTTTCAACCACGATATTGATTTCGGGGTCGTTGATTATTATATTAAAATCTTTGATGTGTTTGTCTTCGTATTTGTCGCCGGGGAAGTCTCTAATATCTAATATATACTTACACTCCACAGTTTGACCGGCTTTTTTCTCGAATAATTTGTTATTCTTGTCCAAGAGTTCAACAACGCCTGAACCGACAACGCCGTATCCGATAACTGCTACGCCAACCATTATGAAAACATTCCTTCCAATAGTCTTATTTTATAATTACATATTATAGCACATTTCAACAATTTAAACAAGCAGAAAAATTGAACATGAGCCTATAATTATGCGAATTTTATGTGAACAAATCGGTTTTATTTATTTTTTTCTGTATCCAGTGGTCATATCAATGATATTTTCAAGCTCTTTGCCGGCAAGAAATCTGGAAAAGTTTTCTATGAAAATATCAACGATATTCTCATAAGTTTTTCTTAAATGGAAGAATCCCGAAATGTGAGGTGTAATAAGAGCGTTTTCCAATTTCCACATTCTGTGGTCTGAGGGAAGAGGTTCGGGATCTGTCACATCGAGAGATGCGGCATAAAGCTTACCGTCTTCAAGTGCATCACAGAGCGCTTCCGTATCAACCGCATTACCTCTGCCTACATTAATAAGTGTTGCTCCGTCTTTCATATTATAGATTCGTTCACGGTTGAAAAGCCCTTTTGTTTCAGAAGTATTGGGAAGTGCAAGTGCTACGATGTCTGCTCTTGGTAGAACTGAATCTAAATCTGCTTGAAGAATTAATTCATCTATATATTCGGGTTTTGAAGTGTCTTTTCTTCTGACACCGATTGTGTATGCGCCCAACGCTTTCATTTTCTTCG
>JAFSAH010000005.1 GCA_017441125.1 Clostridia bacterium | reverse complement strand
CTTAAGGGTGCCGAAAAGAAAAACGAATCGGAAGATTTTTCTGAAATTGAAGATTGATTCTAAATTACGCCTTATATTTGTCCTAATTTACCCCTTGAAAAAAGGGTAAAAATGTGATAGAATATATATGAATAAAAATAAGGAGGATAATCTGATGGCTCACTTTATTTCTGATGAATGCATCGCTTGCGGTGCTTGCCAGGGCGAATGTGCCGTTGACGCAATCTCTGAAGCAGATGGCAAATTCGTTATTGACGAAGCTCTTTGCATTGACTGTGGCGCATGCGCAGACGTTTGCCCCGTAGGTGCTCCTGCTCCTAAGGAATAAGACATAACGGAAAGGCGCTTTTTAATTAAGGCGCCATAAGGGGTTGTGGCTTAAGCGACAACCCCCTAAAGTTATATTTGGTGGATTTAATTTCAATGATACGGTTAGACGATCTGCATGTGGGCGGATTGAAAATATATCAGGATTCCGACAGCTTTTGTTTTGGGACGGACGCTGTCCTTCTTTCATGGTTTTCATCCGTAAAAAAATTTACAAACGTTGCGGACTTATGTTCAGGAAACGGCATCGTTGCAATACTTCTTTCCCGCTTTGGCTGTATGAAAAGCGGGGTTTGTGTTGAGCTTAACGATGCTCAGGCTTTGTTGTGCCAAAAATCCTTGGAATTGAATCTTCTTGAGGAAAAACTTAAAGTTTTAAATTCGGATCTTCGTAAAATACGCAAAGAAAAACTGCTTGAAGCGGGATTTTATGATCTCGTTACCGTCAATCCGCCTTACACGCCCGTAAAGGACGGCTTCATTGCTGCGGGAGCAAAAGGCTACGCCCGTTCCGAGCTTGAATGTACCATTTCGGATATCGCGGAGCAGGGCTCCTATTTGTTGAAGCAAGGCGGAAGATTTTGCGTAGTGCACCGTCCGGAGCGTTTGGCAGATCTTGTTTGTGAGTGCCGTAACCGAAACCTTGAACTGAAAAGATTTCGTATGGTTTGCGCCCATGTGGGAGATTCTCCCTCAATGATCCTTGCCGAGTTTATTAAATGCGCAAAAAGCGGTGTGACGGTCGAACCTCCGTTGATTATATATGATGAAAATAACCGTTATACGGATATTATGAATAAAATTTATGAAAGAAGCTCCGCAAATGAGTGAAAATTACATTTCTTCACCCAAAGATAAGGTTTCTTTGTATCTTGTGGCAACTCCTATCGGAAATCTTTCCGATATTTCCGAAAGGGCTTTGGAAACACTTGAAAATGCGGATTTTATTGCTGCTGAGGATACAAGAAAAACAGGCATGCTGTTGGCGCATTATTCAATAAAGAAGCCGCTTGTCAGTTATTATGAACACAATCTTCGTCAGAGAGGCGAAGAGATAATTTCCCGCCTTGAAGCAGGGGAGACTTGCGCTCTCGTTTCCGATGCGGGAATGCCTGCTGTTTCGGACCCGGGCGAGCAGCTTGTAAAGCAGTGCTATGAGCACGGGCTTAAGGTCAGTGCGATTCCCGGTCCCTGCGCTTTCGTTTCTGCAATAGCAATTTCGGGCCTTTCCACAAAGCGCTTTACCTTTGAGGGCTTTCTCAGCACCGCAAAGAACAGCAGAAGAGAAAGACTTGAGTCTGTAAAAAATCTTGAGCATACCTTGATCTTTTACGAAGCGCCTCATAAATTAAAGGGCTTTTTGGACGATATTTTAAAGGTTCTCGGAAACAGAAGAATCTCTCTCGTGCGTGAGATCTCCAAAATCTACGAGCAGGTAATGCTTACGACGGTTGAAGAAGCCGTTGCGTATTACAGCGAAAACGATCCTCGCGGAGAGTTCGTTATCATTGTTGAGGGCGCGGGCGAAGTAAAGGAAGAAATTTCCGATGCTTCTTTGGAACAGGAATTTTTCGCTTTGGCAGAAGGCGGAATGACAAAAACTTTAGCCGCGAAAACTTTGGCGCGAAAATATAACCTCTCTAAAAGAGAGATATACGAACGCTTTAAATAAATAAATTTCTATAGGTAAAATAAGGTAATATTGGTGTATTTTCATGACTTTTACAGGTGGATACTTGAAAAATCACCAAATATAATATATAATAGATACAGAATCTAATTTCCCCAAAAAATAGGAGAGTGTGTATGCCTAGAATAGTTACGGGCAAATCAACGGGGTCTTCCGGTAGTCAGAAGCAATACAGTGTCAGACCGGAAATTACGAGACAAAAAAGAAGATATTCAAAAAATAAACCGAGCAAATTTTTGAGAATAGTGGTTTCTCTTATAGTCCTCCTTCATCTTGACGGTGTTGTAAGAGGAGCTATAAAGCTGTTCTCCAAATTTGCCGATTACGCATATACAAGTCGCGGTATAAATTACCGTGTAAATAAGGTACATATCAGATACACGAATTATTTCTACAGATTAAGATATTACATAAAACACGGCGCAACCTTGTTCGTTTACGGTATAAGCGGACTGTTCAGGCTTATTTTCCCGGTAGCCGCGCCTATTGCAGGCACAGCGATGCTTGTATTTTCCGTTTGGGTTTTGAATACTTACGCTATTGCATTGGAAGTCTCCGTCGGTAATGAGTCCATCGGTTATATTTCAAATGAGCAGGAATATTACAGTATTCAGCGTAGCGTAGAAGAAAGAATCGAGACCGACGGACATGATGACGAGTATATTACGGAAAATATTCCGCTTTTGACCCTTTCTTTTATCCGCAAGGACGAGGTTTCTGACAGCGAAACCATTGTAAATACTCTTTATGAAACTTACTGTGAATATATTGGACAGTCCTACGGTTATTTTATTGACGGTCAGTTTGTAGGTACCTCCAAAAATGAAGCAGACCTTGACAGCGTGCTTTCGGAGATCGTAAAGCCCTACCTTTCGGGCGAAGAGGACGAGGCTTATTATATTCTCAACAGCATTGAAGTCGTTCGCGATGAATATCCCAGAGAATATGAAAAAACGACGTCTGAGCTTTTGGCATTGTTTATCGAAGCGTTGGGTTCAGATACCTATACCGTGAAAAAAGGCGATACTCTTGAAAGTATTGCGTCTAAATATTCCCTTGATGTTCCCGTTCTTCGTTTGATTAACGGAAATATTTCGGAGGATTATTTGACTGTCGGTATGAAGCTCAATGTAAAAGCTCCCAAGGTTACGTTGTCCGTTCAGACAACAAGAACCGTTACGTATACGGAGGTTATTCCTTACGAAACAAAATATATCTACAGCAGTTCTCTTTATGAAAACATAAGAGAGACCAAACAAAACGGCTCAAACGGTATGTACGAGGTTACGGCTGAGATCAGCTCCGTAAACGGTGTTGAAGTCGGAAGAGAGGTTGTAGACAAAAAGAAAACGAAGGATGCCATAGCAAAGCAGGTTCTCGTGGGAACAAAGACCATCGCTCCTTCAGGTACGTTTATTTGGCCCGTTTCAATGAACGGATATCAGCTCGTTACTTCAAGATTCGGCGCAAGAACTCTTCGCGGAAAATACGATTTCCACAGAGGCTATGATATCGCCTGCGAATACGGTACGAAAATTTTTGCGGCGGATGCCGGCACGATTATCAAAAAGGGCTGGCAGGAAGGCGGTCTCGGTAACTACATTGCCATTGACCACGGAAACGGAATCGTTTCTTATTACGGCCACTGCAGTTCTTTGGAAAAATCCATAAAAATAGGGGATAAGGTATATCAGGGTCAGGTTATCGCATACGTCGGCAGTACGGGTAACAGTACGGGTAATCACGTTCACTTTGCCTTGTTTAACAAGGAGACAGGTTCATATTTTGACCCCGAACCGTATTTGGAAAAGCCTTAATTAAAATTTTGTAAAAAATCTCATGATTATATTGTTTTTGTCGTGGAATACTTATACGGCAGACTTCATCATTGCTTTTTAATTATGAAAGGATGTTAATTCTTGAAAAAGTACGTTATCAGAGGCGGCAATCCACTTGAGGGAGAAGTTCGTGTCAGCGGTGGAAAAAATGCAGCAGTCGCAATAATTCCCGCCGCCCTGCTTGTGAAAGGCGTTTGTATAATTGAAAATGTGCCCATAGTCAATGACGTTATGCTTCTTACGAAAATAATGTCTGAAATGGGTGCAAAGGTCAGCTTTTTGGATAAAACAACTCTTCGGGTTGATTCTACAGAAATAAATACTTGCGCTGCAGTTTCCGAGCTTGTGAGAAAAATGAGAGCGTCCTATTATCTCATCGGCGCACTTTTGGGCAGATTCGGAAAAGCTCAGGTTGGACTTCCCGGAGGCTGTGACTTCGGCGTTCGTCCCATAGATTATCATATTCGAGGCTTTGAATCGCTTGGCGCAACCGTTTCCATTGAACACGGTATCGTTAACGCTGTTGCGGAAAACGGTATCAAGGGAACCTCTATGAGCCTTGATTTCCCCTCTGTCGGAGCAACGATAAATATTATGATGGCGGCAGTTCTTGCGCAGGGCACTACCGTTATTGAAAACGCAGGCAAAGAGCCTCATATCGTTGATATAGCAAACTTCCTTAACGCTATGGGCGCAGAAATTCGAGGCGCAGGTACGGATACTATCAAGATCAAAGGCGTATCGGAGCTTCACGGTGGAAGATATGAAATAATTCCCGATCAGATCGAGGCGGGTACTTATATGGTTGCTGCTGCGGCTGTTGGGGGCAAGGTTAAAGTTTCCAACGTTATTCCCAAGCATTTGGAATCCATTTCCGCAAAATTGGAAGAGATCGGCGTTACCGTTAAGGAGGATGACGATTTTATTACCGTTTCAAGAGAACCCGGCCAGATATTGAACAACGTTAACGTGAAAACCCTTCCTTATCCCGGATTTCCTACGGATATGCAGCCCCAGATCGCTACATTGCTTTGTCTTGCTAACGGAACGTCCGTCGTAACTGAAGGTATTTACGAGCATCGCTTCAAGTATGTGGACGAGCTTCGCAGAATGGGCGCGAAAATGAACGTTGACGGCAGAGTTTGCGTTATTTCGGGCATAGATCATTTTACGGGAGCGGCCGTAAGTGCTTGTGATTTGCGCGCAGGCGTTGCGCTCGTTATTGCAGGACTTTGCGCAGACGGTATGACTGAAATATCCAACGTTCATCTCATAGAGCGCGGATATGAAGATATAATTGAAAAACTCAAGGGACTCGGAGCTTCAATCGGCGTGATTGACGACGAGCCGCAAACGACGGAAACCGTGAGCGTAAGCGTAGGCTGATTTATATTATTGAAACGGAGAGTTTTTCTACAACATGGTCAGAGTTTGTACGCTGTATAGCGGAAGCAGTGCCAACTGTACATTTATTGAAAACGACGGCAAAGCAATACTTATAGATGCAGGCGCAGGAGTAAAAAAGACAGGGCAGGCATTGAGCAGTATCGGCAGCAGTTATGATAATATAGAAGCTATTTTTATAACCCATGAGCATTCGGATCATATTGCGGGACTTAAGACGATCCTTAAGTACCATGAACGTATTCCCGTAATAGCCAACGAAAAAACCTTGATATCCATAAGAAATTCTTATCCGGAGATCAACTGCAAAAATTTCCATGCCATGCCCACAGGGGCAAAAGCGAATAACGGCGTTCTTCAGGTAACTTCATTTCCGACACTTCATGACAGCGCCGAATGCGTAGGTTACATAGTGGAAACGGGGAACGTAAGAATCGGCGTTATGACCGACGTGGGCGAAGAAACTTCTCAAACTTCCGAAATTATAAGCGAATGCGACACTCTTGTGGTGGAATCCAACCACGATGTGGATAAACTGTGGAACGGTTCTTATCCCTATATGCTTAAAAAGCGTATTGGCGGAAGATTTGGGCATTTTTCCAATGAGCAGTGCGGCTGTTTAATGGAAAGAGCTGCGAAAAAATCCGTTAAAAACATAATTCTTGCCCATCTCAGCAAGGAAAACAACACTCCTGAGCTTGCTTTTGATACGGTCTCGGCTCATTTACAGTCCTTGGGTGCGATAATCGGCGGGGACATTGACCTTTATGTTGCTCCGAGAAGCGAGGTTTCAAAAATAATAATACACGAATAAAATTTTTTAATAAAAGGGAAGGGACTTCTTTTCATATGAAAAGGAGCCCCTTCCTTTGTTTGTAAGTGTCTATTCTTCATCGAGTATTTTCATAAAAGACCGCTTGCGCTTAGCCTCTTTTTTGTTCGCCAAAGAGGTCTTTTCTCTTATTATGGAATTTGCCTCGTCGAGAATCGCTCTTCTGTTTGCTTTACGGGAGTCTTTTTTTAATATAAAAATTGCTTCATCTATAAGCTGTCCGTTGCATTTTACAATTACCGCTTCTTTGCAGAATCCTTTTATCATTTTAAAATTTCCTTTCGTTGTAAAATATTCCTGTAAACGTATTTTACACCTTTTCGTGTATATTATTCATGGTCATAAAGAATAGGTTTTATGAGAACTTCTCTGAAAGGAAAAAAGGGAGTGGGGAAACCTTTCCATACGAAAAAGGCTTCCCCACAAAATATATTCCCTTATTGATGTTTTCTTAAATTAAACAATTTCAATGATGTTAACAATAACAACTGCAACGATGAAAACGATAGAAATTACAACGGTAAGTGTCTTCTTTTTGAGTTCATTAGAGTTGGACTTGTTTTTGCTCATGTAGTTGCCTGCAGCTCCTGTTACAGCGCCTGCATTAGCAGTTCTTCCTGACTGTAAAATAATAACTGTTACGAGAGCGATTGAACAAAACATAAGAATTAAAGTAAGTACTAAAACAATGGGTGTCATTTGCATTTTCCTCCAATTATAAAATATCTTTCTTTGTTTTCTTCGTGTTTCGCTACCGAAGGCAACAAAGGACATAATAAACTTAGTATACAAGATTATACCACATTCGGAAGAAAAAATCAACTGTTTTTTGGAGGAAAACTGAGTTTATTTGTGAACTATTTTTAAAATAATGTCGAAGTGGAGCTTTTGGCCGTTTTTACGATAATTGTTTCAACAAACTTCCCCGTAAAGGCTTGACTTTTTGCCCGAAAGACTGTATACTTATAGCAATGGAAAAATTATAAAAAGGGAAACTTTTCATATGGCAGATTACATAATAGAGGGCTCCGTTTCCGTAAAGGCGGTTCTGAACGGTGGAAAGCGCAACGTTTCCGAGATACTTTTCGATAGGGAAAGGCGCGACAGAGACCTTTCTTATATTCTCGGCAAAGCAAAGGAAAAAGGAATAAAATATACACCCTGCAACAGAGCCGATATAGATGCGGTTGCAACGGGAAAAACGCACGGCGGAATTATAGCCTATGTGGGAGATAGAAAATACGAATCCGAGGATGAGCTTTTCGGTGCGGAAAATCCGTTTATTGTTCTTCTTGAGGGGATCGAAGACCCCTATAATTTCGGAGATTCTCTCCGTTCCGTGTATGCGGCGGGGGCAACGGGGGTTATAGTTCCTTCCCGAAATTGGCTGACTGCGGCGTCCGTCGTCATTAAGGCTTCCGCAGGCGCTTCGGAATATTTGTCCACACTCGTTTCCGAGGATTTGGGGAAAACCGTTTTGGCGGCTCGTGAGAAAGGCTTGAAAGTCTATTGCGCAGAACGTCGAGATGCGCAGTCTCTTTATGAAAAAGACCTTACGGGGCCCGTGATTCTTGCCGTTGGAGGCGAGATGCGCGGACTTTCGCGGGCGGTTCTCGATAATTCCGACGGAAACATCTTCATTCCTTACGGTTCGGGCTTCAGGTGCGCCCTTTCCGCCTCTGCGGCTTCGGCTGTTATCGGTTTTGAGGTTATGCGCCAGAGAATGAAATAGCGTTGTTTTTAAATATTTTCAAGGGGAGGGTTCCTTTTCGCGTGAAAAGACACCCTCCCCTTACCTCTCCCGGAAAAGCGAATTAAGGGAAATAAAAAAAATCATTTAAAATGTGAATAATCCTAAATTTGCTTTTCTTTTTTGAAGGGGTTTGGGGGAACATTTTTCTTTTAAAACGAAAAGAAAAAAGTTCCCCCACAAACATCTTTTTAATTTAATCCTAATCTCTTGTTCTGATAACGCGTTCGTCTTCGGGAACGAAGCTTCTGAAAAGCAAGGATGCAGACCATATACCGGAAAGTCCGACTAAAGTATAAATAATCCTACTCATTACAGAAGTATCGCCGCCGAAAAGCCAGCCTACCAGATTGAAACCGAATATGCCCACGCCACCCCAAACAAGGGCTCCGACAACGGCAAGCGCAAGGGCAATTTTATCAATCGCATTCATTGTTAATGACCATAGCCTTTCAATGTGTATTTATTCCAAGACACAAAACCAATATTTTGCGCCATTAGTATCATACCCGAATTGCGCTGTTTTATTCGGTTTAGGAATTGTCAATGTTCGGAAATCAGATTATTCATTTGAGATATATTTCTCGCTGTTTTGAAATTCTTCCATTCGGGTGGAAACAGACTTCTGTAAGCGTCTGTAGTATAGCGTGAATCGGCGAGTATCACAAAACCTTTGTCAGTTTCGCTTCGTATAACTCTTCCTGCCGCCTGCATAACTCTGTTAAAACCGGGGAAAAGATAAGCGTAGTCGTAACCGCTGTTATCCCGTTTGTCATAAAACTCTTTAATGACTTTGCGCTCAAAGCATATCTGAGGCAATCCCACACCTATAATTATCGCTCCCGAAAGCCTTGTACCAACCAAGTCTATACCTTCGGAGAAAATCCCGCCGCTTACTGCAAAAGCCACAAGCGTTTCCGTTGGATTTTCGTCGAATTCCTCAAGATAATCGTCTCTTTGCTCTTCCGTGAGAGAAGTTCTTTGAATTATCGTTTTTATTTCGGGGTGCTTTTCGGTAAAAATTGCATAAACTTCGTTCATATAAGCAAAGGAAGGGAAAAACGCAAAATAATTTCCCGTTTTTTGCACCGCCGTAAATATCAGCTCAGATATGGGTTCATAACTTTCTTCTCTTCGGATATACTTCGTATTGATGAATGGGCAAATTACAACTTTCAGATTATCTTTTGGAAAAGGCGAGGTAAGTCTGATTATCGGTGCTTTGGAATTCTCCTCTTCGACTCTGTTTTTCATTCCGATTGTGTTTCGGAAATAATCCGGTGGCAACAAAGTGGCTGAAAAAAATATGCTTGCTCGGCACATATCAAGAGTTTCGGAAAGCCTTGCGGCAGGGTCGACACAGAAAAGCTTGACCGTTGTGAGTCTTCCTCTTTTTTCCGCGCAGCAACGGTAATTTTTATCAAGATTTTCAAAAACCGAAACAAAATTCAAAGTATCAAAATAGAAATCCGCCGTTTCGTTTTTAAGCTTATCATTTCCTTCTTCCGAAAGAAAGGTTGAAAATATCCTGCAAAAATCAACTGCTGCGTTATATATTTT
>JAFSAH010000042.1 GCA_017441125.1 Clostridia bacterium | reverse complement strand
TTTAGCGGTAAGAGCCTCTGCCTCTGCTCTGATCTCGTTTCTGATTTGAGCGGAAATCGCTTTTCCGTCTATTATAGCCATAATATATTTCTCCAATTTCTATTTATTTTCTTCATTGTTTTCATCAACGTTTTCTTCGTCTTCACGGTTTCTGCCGCGATGAGCTTCGAGAGATGCCATAAAGAGGTCCGATTCGTTTACGGTAATGACAGAATCTTCATCTTCGGAGCCTTCAAAAACATTGGTATAGGAATTTTGCTTGTCAACCTGCTTCTGAACGATTTTTTCGGTAAGCTTGCGGATAACGCCTTTTCTGATAAGAACGAAAAGAACGATTGCGCCAACGAAAAATACCAAGCCCAAAATCTGAGAAATACGGAAAACTCCGAGAACCTTAAGACTGTCCTGACGAAGTCCTTCAATAAATGCTCTTCCGAGACCGTACCAGCCCATATAGAAGCAGAAAATTTCGCCGTGTTCTTTCTTTACACGCTTAATAACGATAAACGCTATAAGGAAGCCGATCAGATTCCAGAGAGATTCGTAAATAAACGTAGGATGAACCGCTTCAGCGCCGTTGATCGACATTCCCCAAGGAAGGTCCGTTACGGAGCCGTAGGCTTCAGCGTTTACGAAATTGCCCCAGCGGCCAATGGACTGTCCGATGAAAAATCCGAATGAAGCAAGGTCAAATAATGCCAAAGCATTCTTTTTCTTTATTTTACAATAAACCAAACCCACAATAAATGCGGCAATTATACCGCCGTATATGGCAAGCCCGCCGTTTCTGAAATTGATCATGTCCCAAAGAGAATCAAAATGATCCAACATAAAAATAACGAAATACAATCGGGCTCCTATAAGAGCGCAAGGAACACCCCAAAGACAAACATCGAGGAGCTCGTCAGAAGTAAACCCGAATTTTTTTGACTGCCACATACAGAAAGATATTGCAAGAATCATGCCGAAGGTAATAATAATGGCGTACCAATAAATATCTATACCCGTACCGAAAATGTTGTCGATCGCGACCCTGTTTATCTCAAGGTCAAAAATCCCCAACTTATTAAAGCTTATAGTATTTGTCATACCCATATAAATCTCCATTCCGCCGCCGAAGCGACAGTACAAACAGAAAAATTTCAATAAAAACTTCTAATAATTTATTATACTACTATTTTCGCTTATCGTCAAGGTCTATACTAAATATTTTCCAATTGTGCCATTTTTAAACTGAAAATTTCACAACTCAAAGATTTCTTAAAAAGTATTGACAAAAAAATATAAATATGGTATCATTATGAAAAAAGGTGGTAATTATATGGCAAAAACATTTTGCGGCAAAAACTGTGATGAATGTACATACAAAGAAGAATTAGACTGTCCCGGTTGCGAAAAAGGTCCGGGCAACCCATGGAATGGCGACTGTAAAATCGTAAACTGCTGTGTGAACAAAGGTCACAAAAGCTGTGAGACCTGCAGTATGAACGAACCGTGCGGTACGCGCAGCAGAAAACACATTATTCCACAGGAAAGAATTAAAGATTTGGAAGCAGAAGCCTCTAAACAAGAAAGAATCCGGAAAAAAGCTTCGGTTTTGGGAAAATGGTTGCCGATTCTCTTTTGGACTTCAATAGTTTCCGTAATAATAGGTCTTTTTGATTCAGATTCAATACAGCAATCTTCACTTAAAGTATATTTAATAGCGTCCATAGCTGAGAGTATCTGCGGATTTATTTCAGTATTCATTTTCTTTAAAATATCATCGACATCCAAAAGATATAAGACTGCAGCTTGGGCTACACTGATTGCAACGATAGGTGTACTTGTAACATTAGTACTGTTTCTGTTTACGTTGGAGTTGACTTTAGTTTTGGTTGTATCAGCCTTAAGTATCGTTTCCCTTTATGCAAAATATTCAGAATATAAAGGGCACTCGGACGTTCTGGAAGAAGTAGACCCTGACCTTTCCGAAAAATGGGATAAACTTATAAAATGGTATATTATCTGCAATATTGCTCTTATTGCGAGCGTAATTCTTGCACTAATACCGAAACTTGCCGTACTTGTAATACTGGTAGCTTCTATCGGTATGATTATCGTAGGCATATTTGAGCTTGTATTCTTATACCACACGGCAAAGGTATTCAAATCTGTTTCACAGCAATAAAAACCGGATTGTCTTCGGAACCGTTTCGGAGACAATCTTTTTGTCATTAAATAAAACCATAAAAATTAATTTTCACGCCATTGATTACCAAATCAACACTTATACGAACTCTTTAAAATTATTTCACATCAAGGTATTGTTTTTTTTAAAGGTATGTGGTATAATGTTGTTTGAATAGAAAAAGAAGGTCATGTTTTATGAATCAAATGATGA
Source organism: Clostridia bacterium (assembly GCA_017441125.1). Taxonomy (GTDB): domain Bacteria; phylum Bacillota; class Clostridia; order Oscillospirales; family UBA644; genus HGM12619. The sequence goes on along the minus strand of JAFSAH010000042.1, from coordinate 6,871 downwards.
CCTTTATATCCTCAATCATGGTATTTGGCTCTGCGGACTTATAACATTCTGAAAAGGAAAATAACTGATGGAATATAAAACTTTATCTCCTGAAGAAACTGCCGAATTGGGAAGAAAATTCGCATTAAAATTAAAAAAAGGCGATACGGTTTGCCTTGACGGTGAAATGGGCGCAGGAAAAACAGTCTTTGTTCAAGGATGCGCCGAAGCGCTCGGATACAAGGACGCCGTAACAAGTCCGACCTTTGCCCTTTGCAACGAATATATCACAAAAGAGCTTAAAATCCTCCACTACGACTTGTACAGAATTATGGACGAGGACGATTTGTTTTCAGTTGGCTTTTACGACAATGACGGAGATATAGTTTTTGTTGAATGGGCAGGAAACGCGGATATTACCGACAGAAAATGCATTCATCTGAAATTTGAATACGGAAAAGACATTAACGAAAGAATAATTAAAATCCCCGATTAAGGAAATATATAAAATGACAACACTTTGCATAGATACATCATCCATAACCTGCGCTTGCTCCATCGTAAAAGACGGCGAGGTTCTTGCGGATATTTTCATAAATAACGGAATGAACCACAGCACAACGTTACTTCCGTCAATAAAAAAAGTTCTTGCGGAAAGTAATCTTCCTGTTTCGGAAATTGAAAATATATCAGTGACGGTAGGACCGGGTTCTTTTACGGGAGTAAAGATATCTGCGGCAACTGTAAAAGGATTAGCCTTTACAGCAGACATCCCCTGCACCGCAGTATCAACGTTGGAAGCCCTCGCTTATAACAGAAAATCAGACGGGCTTGTATGTGCTGTTATGGACGCAAGACGCGGAATGCTTTATAACGCAATCTTCAAAATCGAAAACGGCAAGGCATTAAGACTTACAGAGGACAGACAAATAAGCTGTGAGGACCTTTTCACGGAGATATGCGGCAAGGACATTTTGATTACGGGCGACGGAACGGAGCTCTTTAAGAAATTCTGCAACGAAAGAGGCTTTAAACCCGATGCCGCAGAAGACGAATTAAAATACGTAAGAGGAATAGGTATTTATAAAGCCGCTGAAAACATGGGCTTTAAAGAAACGCCTCACGACAAACTCGTGCCCGAATACTTAAGACTCCCACAAGCGGAAAGAGAACGACTTGAAAAAGAAAGAGGAATAAAAAATGAGCAGTAAAAAAATCGCTTTAGCTTCTGACCATGCCGGTTTTGAACTGAAAGAAAAAATCAAAAAATATCTTATTGAAAACGGCTACGCAGTTTCCGATTTCGGAACGGATTCAAATGCAAGCTGTGATTATCCCGAATTTGCAAACAAGCTTTGCCTTGCAATTAAAGAAGACCCCGAAATGCAGGGAATCCTCATTTGCGGAACAGGTATCGGAATGAGCATGGCAGCAAACAGACACAAGCATATCAGAGCCGCTTTATGCCATAACGAATTTACTGCAAGACTTACACGCCAGCACAATAACGCAAACGTTCTTTGCATGGGTGCAAGAACAATCGGCGAAGAGCTCGCTCTTGAAACAATGAAGGTATTCCTTTCCACAGATTTCATGGGCGACAAGCACGAACGCAGAATCAATATGTTTTCTTAAAATAAAATTCACACAGAAATGAGGAACTAAAAATGAAGGTTAACGTAACAAATCATCCCCTTATCCAGCACAAGATCAGCATTATGAGAAATGTTGAAACAGGCTCAAAGGAATTCAGAGAATTGGCAAGCGAAATTTCAATGCTCATGTGCTACGAAGTAACAAGAGATCTTCCCCTTAAAGAGGTTGATATCGAAACACCTGTAGCAATGACAAAGGGCAAAATGCTCGCAGGCAAAAAAATGGCTGTTATCCCCATTTTGAGAGCAGGCTTGGGCATGGTTGACGGTATTGTAAATCTTATTCCCGCAATAAAAATCGGTCATATCGGTCTTTACAGAGACCCCGAAACCTTAAACCCCGTTGAATACTACTGCAAATTACCTTCCGATATCAGCGAAAGAGACGTTCTTCTCGTTGACCCCATGCTCGCAACGGGCGGTAGCGCATCTGCGGCTATTCAGTTCCTTAAAAACTACGGCGTTAAGAACATAAAGAGCGTTCATCTTATTGCAGCGCCCGAAGGCGTTGAAAGAATCAACGAGGACCACCCCGACGTTGAAGTTTACTGCGCGGCTCTCGATGAAAAGCTCAACGACCACGGATATATCGTTCCCGGTCTCGGCGATGCGGGCGACAGAATTTTCGGCACAAAATAAATAAAGACAAAATTTTCACGAAGGACCTGCCTTTCATATGAAAAGCAGGTCCTTCGAACTGTTTTATTCATTTTTTTCAAGGTCAAATAATATCGGGAGAAGAGAACCAAAGAGGAGCAGGGAACCATGATTCCGCAGCTGCGGGAAGCTTTATTCCGTAATTGTAATTAGCTCCGCCATGTGAAAAGAATTTCTGGATCGCAACAAGATAAGGCATTTTAACCTCTGCGTCTCCGTTAAAATCTTCAACAGAAACCTTATTGTCTTTTACGGTTATTTTAAAAGCGGGATGTCCCTCAACCTCAAAAGAACATTCTCCGTCCACAAGATTTTTTACGGAGGCTTTTAAATTCAAAAAAGCCTCAAGAACCGAATTGAAATTCAAGATCATTACCTGTTCAATATGACAGATATCGAAGCCTTCGGCGTTAAGAGTTAAAAAGCGGTGTTTTTCATCATTGAAGCACTCAGTAAAGCGAACCTCTATGCAGTCTGTATGATAGAAGATCATAATATCATTCAAAACGTGTCCGAATTCCGAAAAATCAACAAGCTCGATTTCAGACGTACTGTAATTATAGGACGAAAGGAAGGAGTATCCAAAGAACTCGCCGTTTTTTGTAATAACAACGGGGCGAACATTTCCGCCGCATAATATATCGTAAAACTTGTTTTTCGGACGAAGAACCTTTACGGGCTTTTGCATATAAAGCGCATACATTTTATCCAGAATTTCAGAATCGTCTCTTGAAATTTCCGCAAATTCATAACCGAATGAGGAGTCTTTTCCGTACAGATACTCCGCGTTTTGCTTCAGAAAATGCGCACACATATTTGTTCCCGCAAGAGTATAGCCGAAATACTCATAACGCTGTCTTTTGCCGCCAAGCAGTGCAAAATCCACATTATCTTCTTTCATTCCGTCAAGAGCACATTGCATAAGCCCCTTCATATATCCGCGACTTCTGTATTCGGGAAGAACACAAACCGTTCCTATACCGCAAGAGGTAAGAGTTTTACCCATAACATCAATCTCTGCATTATAAGCGCAAAGAAGTCCTGCGATATCGCCGTCTTCACGCACGAGAAAATGACTGCTCATCGTATCGTCTGTTCTGTAAAGCTTGGGCTGAATCGTTTTGAAAAAGTTCGCATCGGGAGCGTGCCCGAAGGCCTTGTCTGCAGTAGAAACGACCTCTTCGTAATCGGAAGGTTTCGCTCTCATATACTCAACGTTCATAAAAAGCCTCTTTCTTTTATGGTTTTAACATGATTTTTTTATAAATTATACCAATAATCGGATGAAAAGTCAAGGGTTTTCGGGCATGATTTTGAAAAATAACTGAAAAAATCGTTTTAATGCTCAAAGCATATTGCAATTTTCGAGATTTTGTGCTATTATAAGATATGATTGTAAAGTCGTCTTCCACATATTATTAATACATAAAGGAGTTACATTATGGAGAACGTATACACAGTAAGAATTGGCGGTTTCGAGCTTTCACTTTATTCTTCCGAAACAGCTGAATACACAAACAAGATAGCAGACGAAGTTGACAGAAGAATTAAAGAAATCACTTCCGTTAATCCAAGCATCTCCCTTACAACAGCATCACTCCTCGTTGCAATGGATCTTACAGATGAACTTCTCAAGCTTGAAACAGGTACAGACAACATGAGAGCTCAGCTGAAGGATTATCTTGACGACACAACAAAAGCTCTTGCTGAAAGAGACGAAGCACGCCGTATGGCAGAAAGATTGAAGGACGAGCTTCTTGCCCTTAAAATAGAACTCTCCAACAGAAAATAATTAAAATGGAAATACTTGCTCCGGCAGGCTCTTACGCCGCACTGAAAGCCGCTGTGGAAAACGGCGCCGATGCGGTGTATATGGGTGCGCCCCAATTCAACGCGCGCGTCAATGCGCAAAATTTTACTGACGATGAATTTAAGAACGGCATAGAACTGTGTAAAAAGAACGGTGTAAAAGTCTATGCCGTCCTCAATACGCTCATTTATGACAATGAGTTCAAGGAAGCTTTGGCGCTCGGAGAGAAGTTAACGAATCTCGGAGTTGACGCCTTCATCGTTCAGGATATCGGTCTGGCGACGGCCATGAAAAAATGTACTTTGGGCTCTGTTCCTCTTCATGCAAGCACCCAAATGTCGATAGCCAATCTGGACGGCGTTATGAAGGCGGCAGAATTGGGCTTTACAAGGGCCGTTCTGGCAAGAGAGCTCTCAAAAAAAGATATTGAGTTCATTGCAAAAAATTCACCCATAGAGCTTGAAGTATTTGTACACGGAGCATTATGCGTTTGCTTCAGCGGACAGTGCAGAATGAGCGCCGTTATAGGCGGAAGAAGCGGAAACAGGGGCGCTTGCGCACAGCCCTGCAGACTTCCCTATGAAAAGGGCTACACCTTAAGCCTGAAGGACAACTGCTTGCTTGAATATGTCAGAGATTTTGAAAAAATGGGCATAGCCTCATTAAAAATCGAAGGCAGAATGAAAGGAGAATCCTACGTCGGAGCAGTAACTGCCGCATACGCGGATGCAAAACGCGGAGAACCTTATTCCGAAAGCAAAAAAGAAGAACTCTCCAAGATATTCAGCAGAGACGGTTTTACCGACGGGTATTTTTTAAACAAAACAGGTAAAAAAATGTTCGGTGTCCGCAAGGAAAACGAAACTATACCACCTTATATTAAAGAAAAAAAAGAATACAAACGATATTATATTGATTTTTCAGTAAAAGCAGATGAGAACCGCAACATCGTATTCTCCGCAACGGACAGCGAAAACCATTCTGCGGAAATTTCAATTACGGGTGAAAGGGCAGAGAATTTTCCCACTGACGAAGCTCAATTAATGAAGAATCTTTCCCGATTGGGCGGAACGCCTTATGAATTAAGAAATCTTGAATGTGATATAAAGGGCAACTTTATTCCCGCGTCAAAAATAAACGATGTTCGCCGTCAGATAATCGGAAGTCTTGATTCCATGAAGAATATCAAAAAGGGCTCTTTCACGATTAAATTACCTGAAAAAAAGGTCTACCCCAAAGCCGAAAAGACTTTGCTTGAAGTCCAATATGTTACATTAAAAAATGCCGTTTGCTCTGAAGACATCTCAAGAGTTTGGCTTCCCCTTACCTCGGTAAAGGAAAAGAAATTCAGAGAGCTTACAGAGTTTTACGGTAAGAATACAGGCATAGTTCTCCCCATGATAATCAGGGACGAAAACCGCCGTGAAATAAAAAATCTCATTGAGCACGCATTAAGTTGCGGTGTTTCAGATTTCCTTTGCGGAAATATCGGACATATATACACTTTAAGCGGTTACGACGCAAATCTATACGGAGATACGGGGCTGAACGTGACAAACGCCCACTCCAAAGACGCATATCTTGATATGGGTCTGAAAAACGTGACCTTGTCCTTTGAGCTTACAATGAGAAAAATTCAGGACCTCGCAGACAATGCGTCGGGAATCCTTATATACGGCAGACTCCCCTTTATGACAATGAGAAACTGCATTAAAGGAAACGGTCACGGTTGCGAAAACAAAAATAAGCCTTATTATTTAAAAGACAGAATGAGCAAGGAATTCCTTGTAACCTGCGAATATGACTGTTCTAACGAGATCTGGAACTCCAACAAGCTTTGGCTTGCAGACAAGGAACTCCCAAAAACAGCTTTCGGCAGAATGATTTTCACAGATGAATCCGAATCCGAAATAAGAGAAGTCATAAACGCTTATTCGGGAACGGGAATTGCCGAAAGAGAAATGAAAAACTTTACGAGAGGACTGTATTACAGATGATGTCCCCCATTTTAAAAATAAAAAGACTTGAACGAAACGGTGTCAAGCCCCCTATGCCCTATTACGCCTCAAAAGGTGCTGCAGGCCTCGACCTGACATACTTTGGAGATGAAGAAATAACTCTTATTCCCGGAGAAATTGAAAAGCTTAATACAGGCATCTGCGTTGAAATCCCCGAGGGATATGTGGGTCTTATCTATATAAGGTCTTCTCTCGGAGCAAAGCACGGCATAACCCTCGCAAACAGCGTCGGTGTTATTGATTGTGACTACCGAGGCGAGCTTATGGTGTTTATTACAAACACGTCTTCCGTAAAGCATACCATTAAACCGGGCGAAAGATTTGCCCAGCTTGTGCTTACACCCTGCGCACAGTTCCCCGTTGAGGAATGCGAAGAGCTTTCTGCTACGGAACGCGGTACGGGCGGGTTCGGGTCAACAAATAAATAAGAATATAATTACTTAACATATAAAAAGGAATGAAGATTCAATGGAATCAGTTATAAAATATCTTACAAATAAAGTATCCGATGCATTTGAAAAGTGCGGCTATGAACGCCGTTTGGGTCAGGTTTCCGTCTCTGACAGATTTGACCTTTGTCAGTTCCAATGCAACGGCTCCTTTGAAGGCGCAAAGCTATATAAAAAAGCGCCCCTTATGATTGCGGAACAGATTGCTGAAATTCTCCGTCAGGACAGCGAATTCAAAGCAGTTGATGCGGTTCGCCCCGGATTTATAAATATAACTCTTACAGATGAGTTTCTCACAAAGGC
>JAFSAH010000041.1 GCA_017441125.1 Clostridia bacterium | reverse complement strand
CGAACCTACAGATGAGGAAGACCCTCCTGTAAAGTTGAAAAACAATTCTGTGGTTGAACCCTTTGAGGCAATAACCGAAATGTATTCTTTGCCGAGCTACAGAGGTCTGGATCCCACCTTCATGGTTGCTCCGTTCTACTTCTTACTTTTCGGTATGATGCTTTCAGATGCGGGTTACGGTATTTTGATGACGATAGCGTGTTTCTTGGGCCTTAAGTTCTTGACCTTGGGAAAAGGTCTTCGCAGAATGTTGAAAATGTTTATGTTCTGCGGAATTTCAACCGCATTCTGGGGCTTTATGTTCGGAACATTCTTTGGGGATGTTGTAGGCGTTGTGTCTTCCACATATTTTGGCGGCACTGCGGCGCTTAAGCCTTTATGGTTTGACCCCGTTTCCGATCCCCTTACAATGCTTGTGGTTTCGTTCATCGTGGGCTTTATTCATATCCTTGCGGGTCTCGGACTTAAAGGTTATATGATGATAAAGCGAGGTCATTGGCTTGACGCGATTTTCGATGTTGGCTTTTGGATGATTTTGCTTATAGGCTTGCCTCTGCTTGTTCTCGGCGGTGCTTTTTCAATTATCGGTATGATTTTTGCAATCGGTGGCGCTGTTGGACTTATTGCAACTCAAGGCAGAAGCGAAGCGAACATCATAAAGAAGATAACTTCCGGTGTCATGAGTCTGTATGATATAACGAGTTATCTTGCGGATATCCTTTCTTACTCAAGGATTCTTGCGTTGGGACTTTCAACGGGAGTAATCGGAAGCGTTTTCAATAAACTTGGTTCTCTCGGCGGTTCAGGTCTGTTCAGCGCGATAGTTTTCATAATAATCTTCCTTGTCGGTCACGTTTTGAATTTTGCGCTTTGCGCGTTGGGTTCATACGTACATGCTTCAAGACTTCAATTCATCGAATTCTTCGGTAAATTCTATGAAGCAGGCGGAAGGAAATTCAATGCTCTCGGTGTGGAGGGTAAATACACCGATATTCTTTAAAAACTAAATTAATTTAAATAACGGAGGAAAATATAATGCTTCTTACAAATCTTACAACTACAGCAGCTGAAACTGTTAACTATTTCACTTTTTTAAATGACGGTCTTTTCTGGGCATTCTTGGGCGCGGCTCTTGCAGCAATTCTTGCAGGTCTCGGTTCTGCGAGAGGTGTTGGTATCGTTGGTGAAGCGGCTTCCGGTCTTGTTGCTGAAGATCCTTCCAAATTCGGTCAGCTCATTATTCTTGAAGCTCTTCCCGGTACACAGGGTATCTACGGTCTTCTTATTGCGTTTATCACGTGTTTGAAACTTGGTCTTTTCAGCGATGCTCTTACAGCTATCACTCTTGAACAGGGCCTTTATGTTTTCGTTGCATGTCTCCCCATCGGTATCGTAGGTCTTTTCTCTGCAATTTATCAGGCACGCTGCGCTGCTTCAGCAGTTAACATTCTTATCAAAAACCCCAACGATGTTGCAAAAGGGATCACTCTTTCAGCTATGGTTGAAACATACGCACTCTTTGCACTCCTTATCTCCTTCCTTATGGTTAACTTCATCATTAAATAAGCAATTCGATTTTTGATGTTTGTTTAATTTATATGGAGGTTGGATATGGGCGTAGAAAATATTCTTGAAAAAATCACTCTTGAAGCGTCTGCTGCGGCTGAATCTATACTTTCCGATGCGAAAAAAGAGGCGGCAGCCATAGTTGAAGAGACAAAGAAAAAAGCTTCCGAGTCTTATTCAAAAAGTCTTGATTCTGCTGAAAAAGAGGCGATAGAATCTATAAATCATATCAGAAGCATGGCTGCTCTTGAGGCTCGAAAGATGAAGCTTGCTGCCAAACGTGAGGTTATCGACGAGGTTTTTGCCGCAGCCGCAAATAAACTGCGGAATCTTCCCGATAACGAATACGCGGCATTTCTCGCGGCAATGGCTAACGCTTCTGCAGAAAAAGGCACCTTGTGGTTTTCTGACAGGGATTTCAGATTGGCAGAACAAGTCAGACCTTATTTTAAAGGTGATTTTAAAATTTCAAAAACCACCGTTAAAAAGCTTGCTGACGGTTTTATAATTAAAAACGGCAGTATACAGGTCAAATGCTCTATTGATGAGCTTCTCTCCGTAAAACGTGCGGATCTTGAACCTGTGGCGGTGAAAGTCCTTTTTGCAGAATAGGGGGATCGGTAAATGAGAAAATATAAAGATACCGATTATCTCCATGTGTCAGTTCGCTTACGTGCGGTTGCTCATAAAACTTCTGTGGATTATGACTCTTTAGTTAAAATAATTGATTCCCGTTCAGTTGATACTGCAATAAAAATTCTTGAGGAGAAGGGGATTTTTCTTTCTTCTGCGGTTTCAGACGGAATCGAAGGCGTTTTGGGTCGCTTGGACGGCATTCTGACTGAAGAACTGAATAAGGCTTACAAATTGGTTACTTCAATTATAGGCTCTTCCGCGCTTGTCTCTTTGCTTAAGGTTCGATACGATTTTCAGAATCTGAAGGCATTGATAAAGGCGGAAATGTTAGGTGTTTCTCCCGATTTCATGCTTGTGGACAGCGGAAATATTTCCCTTAAGGCTCTTAAAGACGGCTTCCGTGAAAGGGATAAAAAGCTTCTTGACGGTACGGTTGCATCGGTTGCGGAGGCGGCACTCAAAGAGGCTTCCGAAACGGGAGACCCTCAGCGTATAGATCTCATTGCGGATAAGGCTTGCTTCGATTACATCATGAAGGGCTGTAAGACTTCGGGCTTTGATTTCCTTTCCGAATACTTCAGCGCAAAAGCAGATCTTACAAACGTCATGATATTTATTCGTTGCCGCAAAATGGGTAAAGAGCTTGCGTTTTTTGAAGATGCGGCGCTTCCTTATTTCGGCGTAATAAGCCTTAATAAATTCAAGGATTATTACAACAGATCTCTTGAGGAATTTTACGAGATGCTTTCAAACACTTCATACAGAAATATTTTTTCTGAAGAAGAACCTTCCGTAAAAGAAATTGAATGGAAAATTACGGATTATCTTAATGAACTCGTGAGAAAAATGAATTCCGTTTCTTTCGGACCTCAAGTTGTGGTCGGATTCCTTCTCGGAAAAGAAAATGAGATCTCCAATATCAGAATCGCTCTTTCTTCTGTCGTTTCAGGACTTGATCCCGAAAAAACAAAAGAAAAGCTCAGAGCATAAAGGGGGATTCCGAGAATGAAAAAAATTGCGTGTATCGGGGATAAGGACAGTGTTCTTTGCTTTATGGCAATAGGTTGCTCCGTTTTTATTGCGGAGAGCGCCGAAGAGGCCGCAAAAATACTTCGAAAGTTTGCTTCAGATGAATCTTATCCCATCATATTTTTAGTTGAAAAATATTACAATGCCATGCCCGGTGTTATTTCCGACTATTCGGAAAGACCTCTTCCCGCAATAATCTCACTTCCGGGAGCAAGCGGTTCCGAAGGCTCCGGTTTGGCAAATATAAAAGCGCTTGTGGAAAAAGCCATAGGTGCAGACATTACATTTAATAATTAGGAAGGAATATAGATATGGCTACGACCAAACCCGAAGGCAGAATTATAAAAGTTGCCGGCCCTCTTGTTGTTGCAGAGGGTATGGGCCACGCCAACATGTTCGACGTTGTTCGTGTAGGTAAGATGCGACTTATCGGCGAAATTATCGAAATGAGAGAAGACAAGGCTTCCATTCAGGTCTATGAAGAGACCGCAGGCCTTGGCCCCGGCGATATTGTTGTTTCCGATGATATGCAGCTCTCTGTTGAACTTGGCCCGGGACTTATAACAAATATTTTTGACGGTATTCAAAGACCTCTTGAGGATATTCGTGAAAAATACGGTCCTCTTATTGAAAAAGGTATTGATGTACCGTCTCTTAACAGAGAAAAATATTGGGATTTTGAAGCAACCGTTAAGATAGGCGATTATGTAAAAGCCGGAGATATTGTAGGTACTGTTCAGGAAACACCCTCTCTTATTCATAAGATAATGGTTCCTCCCAATATTGAAGGGGAAGTAATTTATATAAGAAGCGGTAGTTATACCGTTGCGCAGAACGTTGCAAAAATCAAAAAGCCTTCAGGCGAATCCTGCGAGATTTCAATGCTCCAGCGTTGGCCTGTAAGAACTGCCCGTCCTTACAAAGAGAAAATGACTCCTTCTGTTCCTTTTGTTACGGGGCAGAGAGTTATTGACGCGTTCTTCCCCCTTGCAAAGGGCGGTACGGCTTGTGTTCCCGGACCTTTCGGAAGCGGTAAAACGGTAGTTCAGCATCAGCTTGCAAAATGGTCTGACGTTGATGTCGTTGTTTATATCGGCTGTGGAGAACGCGGTAACGAAATGACGGACGTTCTTATGGAATTCCCTGAGCTTAAAGACCCTCGTACCGGCGAAAGCTTGATGCAGAGAACTGTTCTTATTGCAAATACTTCAGATATGCCCGTTGCGGCTCGTGAAGCTTCAATTTATACAGGTATAACCATTGCCGAATATTTCAGAGATATGGGTTATGACGTTGCTATTATGGCGGACTCTACCTCACGTTGGGCGGAGGCTCTCCGTGAAATGTCAGGCCGTCTTGAAGAAATGCCCGGTGAGGAAGGTTATCCCGCATATCTTACATCCCGTCTTGCTCAATTCTATGAACGCGCAGGTCATGTATACTGTCTCGGTTCAGACGGCAGAAAGGGTTCACTTACTGCAATCGGCGCGGTATCTCCCGCAGGCGGCGACCTTTCTGACCCTGTAGCGCAGGCTACAATGCGTATTGTAAAAGTTTTCTGGGGATTGGATTCTTCTCTCGCTTACAGAAGACATTTCCCTGCAATAAACTGGCTCACATCTTACTCTCTTTATCTTGACAGAATCAGCGCAAGCATGGGCGAATCCATTGATAAGGAATGGCCCGAGCTTACTGCAGAAGCAATGAAGCTTCTTCAGATAGAAAACGAGCTTGATGAAATTGTAAAACTCGTAGGTATTGATGCAATTTCTCCGTCTGACAGACTTATTATGGAAACCGCACGTTCAATTCGTGAAGACTTCCTTCAGCAGAACGCTTTTGTGGCAGAGGATGCCTTTACTTCACTTGAAAAACAAAATGTTATTCTCAAGCTTGTTCTCGCTTATTATAAAAAGGCTATGGAGGCTCTCAATGCAGGCGCAGATCTTGATACTCTTACGGACCTTCCTGTACGAGAGAGAATTGCAAGAGTTAAGGAAACTCATGAAGACGCTATTCATGTTGAATATAAACGTGTAATGACAATGCTTGAAAATCAGATTTCAGATGCTATAAATAACAAGAAGGAGGATGACCTGAAATGATTAAGGAATATAAAACAATTCGAGAAGTTGCGGGTCCTCTGATGCTTGTAAAGCAAGTTTCAAACGTAACTTACGGCGAACTCGGTGAAATAGAGCTTCAGAACGGTGAACGCCGTCGTTGTAAAGTCCTTGAAGTAAACGGAACAGACGCTATCGTTCAGCTTTTTGAAAGCTCTGCAGGCATGAATCTTGCGGAAAGTAAAGTCCGTTTTCTCGGTACAGGTATTGAATTCGGCGTATCTCCCGACATTCTCGGCCGAGTTTTCGACGGTCTCGGCAGACCTATTGATAACGGTGTCCCCGTAATTGCGGAAAAAATGATGGATATCAATGGTGTCCCCATGAACCCTGCCGCAAGAGACTATCCTTCCGAATTTATTCAGACAGGCGTTTCCGCTATTGACGGTCTTAATACTCTTGTAAGAGGTCAGAAGCTTCCCGTATTTTCAGGCTCAGGACTTCCTCATGCAAATCTCGCGGCACAGATTGCAAGACAGGCTAAGGTTAGAAATTCCGATTCCAAATTTGCCGTTGTTTTTGCGGCTGTAGGTATTACTTTTGAAGAAGCGGACTTCTTTATTTCCGACTTCAAGAAAACAGGCGCTATTGACAGAACCGTACTTTTCATCAATCTGTCCTCCGACCCTGCCATTGCCCGTATTTCCACACCCCGTGTGGCTCTTACTGCGGCTGAATACCTTGCATTTGACCTTGATATGCACGTTCTTGTAATTATCACAGATATTACAAACTACGCAGAGGCTTGCCGTGAGGTTTCCGCTGCACGTAAAGAGGTTCCAGGCAGAAGAGGCTATCCCGGTTATATGTATACCGACCTTGCTACGATGTATGAACGTGCAGGAAGAAGAAAGGGCAGTAACGGAAGTATCACAATGATCCCCATTCTCACCATGCCCGAAGATGATAAAACTCATCCCATTCCCGACCTTACGGGATATATTACGGAAGGTCAGATAATCCTTTCGCGTGAGCTTTACAAGAAGGGTATTACTCCTCCCATAGATGTTCTGCCATCACTTTCCCGTCTTAAAGATAAAGGTATTGGTGACGGCAAGACCCGTGAAGACCATGCAAGCACGATGAACCAGCTTTTCGCTTGCTATGCGCGCGGTAAAGAGGCTAAAGAGCTCATGGTTATTCTTGGTGAGGCTGCGTTGACTCCCATTGATAGGATTTACGCAAAATTTGCCGATGAATTTGAAGAAAAATATGTAAATCAGGGCTATAATACCAACAGAACCATAGAAGAAACTCTTGATATCGGTTGGGAGCTGCTTTCAATGTTCCCGAAATCCGAGCTTAAGAGAATCAAAGAATCTATGTACGATAAGTATATGAAAAAGGATAAAAAATAATGGCTCAGCTTATTAAAGTCAATCCGACCCGTATGGAGCTGTCCAAGTTGAAAAAGAGACTTAAAACGGCTCAACGAGGTCATAAACTCTTAAAAGATAAACGTGATGAACTTGTAAAACAGTTCTTGGAGCTTGTGCGCAAAAACAGGGAATTGAGAACTGAAGTTGAGATGAAGCTTAAGCTTTCTCATGAGGCTTTTGCAGGAGTTTCTGCCGTAATGTCTCCGCAGGCATTGGAAGAGGCGTTGATATTCCCCAAACAAAGTGTTGTTCTTGAGCCTTCGGAAAAAAATATTATGAGCGTAGATGTTCCCGTTTTTAATTATAAAATGCAGGGCAGTCACTCCGATATTTTTTCTTACGGTTTTGCTTTTACTTCCTCTGAACTTGACGATGCTGTTCAGGGACTTTCCGATGTCCTTTCGCAGCTTGTTGAGCTTGCGGAAACTGAAAAAAGCGTAATGCTTCTTGCTTCGGAAATTGAAAAAACACGCCGTCGCGTTAATGCTCTTGAACATGTTCTTATTCCTAATCTTCAGTATACTATCAAGAATATTATCATGAAGCTTGATGAGAACGAGAGAGGTAATACTACTCGTCTCATGAAGGTTAAGGATATGGTTCTTAATCAGAACAGCAGGTATTGATATAATGGCGCCAAAAAAGAAAATATACGCCGTACGCAACGGTAGTCAAACGGGAATATTCCATTCTTGGGACGACTGCCGTAAGGCGGTTACGGGCTATAAGGGCGCGGAATACTGCGGTTTTTACACTTTGGAGGAAGCGGAGGCTTATCTTCGGGGTGAAAATTTTGAGCCCGGTCATGATATTCCGCAATGCCCACCTGAAACGGTTATTGCTTTTGTTGACGGAAGCTTTGATGTTGAGACCTTCCGTTATTCCTTCGGTTGTGTTTTACTGTATCCCGACGGAACTTCCGAAGAGTTGAATGGGGTAGGGGATAATCCGAATGCTTCCGTCGCAAGAAATGTGGCGGGAGAGCTTATGGGAACAATGACCGCAATGAAGAAGACCGCAGAAAAGGGCTACAGAAAACTTATTGTATACCATGACTATGAGGGAATTTCCGCATGGTTTCAGCGCCGTTGGAAGGCAAACAGCTGGTGTTCTTCCGAGTATGTAAGGTTTTCTGAAGCATACAGACGCGCGATGGATATAAGCTTTGTTAAAGTTGCTGCCCATACGGGAAATACTCTGAATGAGGCTGTTGACCGTCTTGCGAAGGAGGCTCTCGGTATATGTACGAAAAAGAAGTAACTGAAATTTTTCATGAATACGGGCTGCAAGTCGGCTCATGTAAGTATTCCGATGTAGCATTTTCAAAAGACACGTCGGATTACAAAACTGTATTGACGACAATTGTTCCGTATTGGTTTGAACCGAAGCAGGCGCATAATATTTCTATATATTCAATTCTTCCCGATTATCATATTGTCGTGGGGGAGATGTTGAAAAGTATTTGCGAAAAACTAAAGGCTGTTTTTCCCGATAATATTTTTGAACCTCACGTCGATGTCAGCCCCGTAAATGAAAAAAAAGCGGCTGTTTTGGGCGGTTTGGGCTTTATAGGGAAAAATACGCTCCTTATTAATGAGAAATACGGTTCATTTTTGTTTATTGGTGATATTTGTACCGATGCTGAAATAAATTTAAACAGTAGTATTTCAAAAAACTCCTGTAAAGGTTGTGACCTTTGCAGAGAGGCATGTCCCGGAAAGGCTCTCGATGAGGGATTTTGCTCGGAAAAGTGCATTTCTTTTCTGACACAGAAAAAGGGAATTCTTACGGAAGAGGAAAAAAATATTTTGCAGAGATCCGATTCTGTTTGGGGCTGTGATATTTGCTCTTTGTTCTGCCCTCATAACAGGAATTTGCCGATATCCGAGTATGCTTTGAAATACGAAGATAAGATGATTTATAATATTGACAAAGAGCTTTTAGACGGACTTTCCAACGGAGAGTTTAAAAGAAAATTTAGTGACAGGGCTTTTGTTTGGAGAGGAATCTCCGTTCTGCGCCGAAATCTTGAAATATTGAATGCTCGGAATGAAAAAGATCCGGTTTGAAAAATGATATAAGATCTCATGATAATTTATATTTGAAAGGATATATTGCAATGCAAGGAAATGACAGAACTCAAATTATGGCTGCACAGAAAGAGGAATTTATAGCGCTTCTCAGCTCCGTTAAGAGAGACGGGATAGATAAGCTTTTGGACTATCTTGAAAACAAGAGCGATTTTTACATAGCTCCTGCGGCTGCTAAATTCCACAATAACTTTGAAGGCGGTCTTTTGGAACATTCTCTCAACGTTTATAAAAACTTCAAGGGACTTCTTGCGCTCAAGGGTATAGAAATGGACGAGGACAGCATTATAATTTCAGCGCTTCTTCATGATCTTTGCAAGTGCAACTACTATATCAAGGAAGAACGCAACCGTAAAGTCAACGGTAAATGGGAATCATACGAGATGTGGTCTCACGTTAAAACACCCTCTGTTTTGTTGCCCCATTCTTCCAGAAGTATCAGAATAATCAGAAACTTTATTCCTCTCAGATTTATTGAAGAGTTGACGATTTTCTATCATATGGGCCCCTTCGGCGGCGAAGATTATGAGTACAGAAATCTTCTTCAGGAAACAAATGAAAAATATCCCCAGACATTGCTCTTCTACATAGCAGATCTTATGGCTTCATATATTGATGAAAAGATCATAGAATAATGGGTTTACAAAAATGTCGCAATAATTCTTCTCAAAAGGTATTGACAAATCGACAGATTTCGTGTATAATGTAAAAGCTGTTTAAGTCGAAGCTTCGAGATAGAATGGCGACAAATGTGGCGGAATAGCTCAGTTGGCTAGAGCACTCGGTTCATACCCGAACGGTCGCCGGTTCAAATCCAGCTTCCGCTACCATATACGGCCCGTTGGTCAAGCGGTTAAGACACGGCCCTTTCACGGCTG
>JAFSAH010000040.1 GCA_017441125.1 Clostridia bacterium | reverse complement strand
TTGGCAACAAATTTCATCATTACCATAGGTCCGCAAGTCATAACTGCAGAAAATTTTTCGCCCTCAGCAATGAGGTTCTCGAAAACAGTAACAACATTTCCCTTCGTGCCGTAAGAACCGTCATCTGTAGCAATGCAAACTTTTGCTCCTACAGCTTCAAAATCAGCAATTAACTGAGGGTACATAAGTTCTTTTGTTCTGTAGCCGATAACTACTACAGCTCTGTCACCGAGTTCTTTTGCCGCCATAAGCAGAGGGAATGTACCGATACCGCCGCCGATAAGGAGAACTTTTCCGCTTTCGGGAGCTTCAAATCCGTGTCCAAGGGGACCGAGAACATCAAGCTCGTCTCCGACTTTTTTTACCGCAAGAAGCTCTGTTCCATGACCTCTTGTCTGGAAAATAATTCTCGTAACACCCTTGTCCGCATCTGCATCGCAAATACTTATTGGTCTGCGGAGAAAAGTATCCCCTCCGCACGCAATATGTAAAAACTGACCCTTTTTACTTTCTTCAGCTAATTTTTTATCTTCAAGAACCATATCGGTAAGGTCTCCGTAATGAAAAACAGAACCTATCCTGCAAATATATTTTGCCATTTTCATTTCTCCCTTCACTGTTAGAACTCTTTATTTTTATTTTGCAACTTAATTTCATTCAGCATAACACGGTGAAATTCCGCTTGAAGAAATTCACCGTATTGTTTTTTTATTATTATTCAGCGGATTCTTCCGCAATTTCAGGACCGAGATGATTTGCTAAAAAGTCAAGTATCTCGTTCGTGTAATTTGTTTCATAATCCATAAATCCGTAAATATGACGGGTCTTGAACAGAACAACGTCAGAGAAATTCTTTTCTCCCGCAACTTCAAACAATATATTGCTGTTCTCATAAGGGAAAATATAGTCGTCAATTCCGTGTATGAACAAGAAGCTCTTTCCCTCAGCCTTCTTTACCGATTCATAGGGAGAAAGCTCAAAATCACATCCCGAAATCTTTTCCATGAATTTCAAAGTCAAAGGGGTAAACAATCCGTCGGGCAAATAGGACCATACGGAAAGGTCTTTTTCAAGATACTCTCGGAGATTCAAATATGAACCGTCAGCAATAATACAGGAAATGTTATCGTTTTCAGACCCTGCCGCAATAGCTGCCGCAGCACCGAAGCCCCAACCGAGAACTGCAATATGTTCCTGCTCATATGTAGCCTTTACATAATCAACAACGATACTTAATTCCTTAGACTCTTCCTGTCCGAAAGTATAATTTTTTCCTTCTGAATTTCCCGAACCGCTGTAGTCAAACATCACAACATTATATCCTGAATGAACCATGTATCTAATCAAGTATATTGCGGATATTTCAATCATTTCTCTGTTGCTTCCGTAGTTATGGGAGACAACAACTGTTTTATTACTGGGAACTTCCTCAGCCATGTAGTCCTGACTGGGTATCCACCAGCAAATAAGCTGATCACCTTGATTTAGACCGGGAATATCAAAAGTATTATAAACCATATCCAATTCCATAGGGCCGTCATTAAGAAGCAACCCTTTTCTTTTGGGATTGAGTAGACTATTTGCCGTAGAGGCGCATATCAACACCCAAGAAAGAAGCAGAATAACGACAAGCGAAACCGAAATTATCGGAATAAGACCTTTCAAAGAAAGTTTTTTCCTTGGTTTATTTTTTTTCTTGTTTTCAAGTATTTCGGCTTCTGTAAGCAACTTATGTTTTCCCATTGTTATAACCTTTCTGTTTGGATCAGATATTATACTCAAGACCTTTACGGTATGCTTTTTTATTTATTTCAATAAATTTGGGTTTTACCGTATTTTCTATGGCTTTTTCAAAATGCTCGGTATCAATTCCCAAGAATTTGGAAATAACACCTAAAAGAACAACGTTTACAGCCTTCGCACTTCCCGACTCTTCTGCCATGGAAAGAGCGTCAACGGGAATAATATCAATGCCCAAAGCTTTTATCTTTTCGGGAATGTTTTCAGGATAATCCATGGCTCCCGTAATTACGGGCATAGGATCTATTTTTTGTGTATTCATAATAATTTTGCCGTTTGGCTTAAGGTAAGAAATGTATCTTGCTGCTTCAAGCTGTTCAAAGGCAAGAATAAAATCAGCCTCGCCCTTATCAATTATGGGAGAAGAAACTTTTTCTCCGTATCTTACATATGTAACAACTGATCCGCCTCTTTGAGACATACCGTGTACTTCTGAAATTTTAACATCGTAGCCCATTCCGGGAAGGACTGCGCCCAAAAGACGGCTGGCTAAAAGAGTTCCCTGTCCACCAACGCCGACTATCATAATATTACCGCTCATTATTGATTCCTTCCTTTCTCAGTCATTAATTTTTATAGCATCAAATTTACACATCTTCACGCAAAGCTCACAGCCAACGCAAAGAGTATCGTCAATTCTTGCTTTTTTAGTATCTTTTCTTACGGAAATGGCGGGACAGCCAATCTTCATGCAAGCCTTACAGCTCTTACATTTATCCTGGTCAACAATAAGAGGCTTTTTAATAACGGCCTTTTTAATCATAATGCAGGGACGGCGTGCGATAATTACCGTAGGTTCTTCAGCCGCAAGGGATTCCTTAACAGCAGCTTCAACCTTTTCGATATCGTGGGGGTCAACCTCGATAATTCTGTTTATTCCGACAGCCTTACAAAGCGCTTCAAGGTTAACAGAAGTAGTCATATCTCCCTTAAGCGTTACGCCCGTTGTGGGATTCTGCTGATGACCTGTCATACCTGTAATGGAGTTATCAAGAACGATAACAACGCTGTTGCTCTTATTGTAAGCGATATTTATAAGACCTGTAATACCGGAATGAATAAATGTGGAGTCACCGATAACAGCAACTGATTTTCCGTTTGCGGCAGACGCTTTTGTGAAGCCGTGAATACCTGATACGGAATAACCCATACAAACCGTAGCGTCCATAGCGTTAAGAGGCGCCGCAGAACCGAGAGTATAACAGCCGATATCTCCGTTTACGGTAACGCCAAGCTTCTTAAGTACATAGAACACACCTCTGTGAGGACAGCCGGGACACATAACGGGAGGTCTTACGGGAATGGGTTCGTCAAGAGCTTTAACTTCAGCCTTAACACCGAGAACCTTTTCCTTGATCATAGCCGCATTGATTTCGCCTTCCATGGGGAAAACCTCTTTGCCTATAACGTTAAGACCCATTACACGGCAATGATTTTCAATAACGGGATCCAATTCTTCTATAACATATACTTTACTGTATTTTGCGCAGAAATCAGCAATAAGCTTTTTGGGAAGAGGATTTACCATACCGAGCTTGAGGTATGAAGCCTTATTACCGAATGCTTCTTTTGCATATTCGTAGCAGCAGCCTGCGGCAATAACGCCTATTTCCGTACCGTTATCTTCAACGGTATTTATGGGAGAAGTTTCGGCGTATTCGATAAGGCTCTTTGTTCTTGCCTCAACAACAGTGTGTCTGCCGATCGCATTTGCGGGAACCATTACGTATTTCTTGGGATTCTTTTCGTAGGGTTTAACACCCACTTCTGTTCTGTCACAAAGCTCTGTGAGGCTCTGGGAATGAGCAACACGGGTCGTAAGACGGAGAAGCACGGGAGTGTCGTATTTTTCGGAAAGCTCGTATGCGATCTTTACAAATTCCTTACATTCGGAGGAATCAGAGGGCTCCACCATAGGAAGCTTGGAAGAAATCGCATGGTTTCTTGAATCCTGTTCATTCTGTGAAGAATGCATACCGGGGTCATCTGCAACGGCAATTACAAGTCCGCCGTTAACACCTGTATAAGAAGCAGTGAAAAGAGGGTCAGCCGCTACGTTAAGACCAACGTGTTTCATTGCCGCAAAGGCTCTCGCACCACCGATCGAAGCGCCGATAGCCACTTCAACGGCAACCTTTTCGTTAGGCGCCCATTCAGCATAAACCTCATCATATTCAGCGACAAATTCAGTAATTTCAGTACTTGGTGTACCGGGGTAAGAAGAAACGATAGTACAACCGGACTCATAAAGACCGCGTGCAACTGCTTCGTTTCCCAATAAAAGTTTTTTCATATGGAAAACCGTCCTTTATTTCCTTATTTCAGTTTTTACCGCAATTTGCGGCATCTATTGCTATGGCCGTCAAAAGAGCCGGAAGCTCGTCTGATGACCGACAAAATGTTATTGAATAGGTATCTGTAAAATTGAATATTTCCTTTGACACAGACACGATCATTGCGCCGTAAGAATCCTTAACGGAGTAATCCCAACCGAGAAAATCCCCTTCCACTTCCCAACCGTTGTAGTCTATGGAATAATTCTCTCTGAAAAAAGTAAACCTCTTGGATACCGCGCCCAAGACCTCTCCGCCGATCTCTATTTCGAACTTGGGGAGAAAGGTAAGCAATTTTTCTCTTATGCAACCGACCTCATTGCCCGTCGTATCATAAACGCGGATAACGTGTCCCAAAGAGAAAAACTCCGCCTTGACAAAATATTTCACACAATCATCTTCGTCAAAAACGTCGTAAGTATCTGTCCATGAAAAGAACCTTTGCTTAAGGAATAATTTCATTTTAATTCCACCTTGAATTATGCGTTTGATTTATTATATCATTAAACGCTTATGATAACAAGAGCATAAATGCAAAATTTATCATACTAATTTGCAAAAAAGCCTTATTCTACCGCGAGATCTGCCAACAAACGCTCCGCAAGCTTGGGTGTCATTCCCTTAACCGAACAAAGCTCTTCAACCGATGCGGATTTTATCTTATCCAGGCTTTTGAAATGCATAAACAATGCTCTGGCTTTTGTCTTGCCGATGCCTTCAGTTTCCGTAAGTTTAGTTTGTTGTGTAAACCTGTCTCGGAGCATTTTATGGTAGCTTATTGCGAATCTGTGAACCTCTTCCTGAAGTCTTCCGCAGAACGCAAAAACATCGATATCCACCGCCAACTGCTTATCGGGAACAGCGGGATTCCTGAACGTTATGGCTTTGGTTTTATGCTTGCTGTCCTTTTTGAAGCCGATAACGGGAATATTCAGCCCGGCGCTTTCAACCGCTTCCGAAACGGCATTTACCTGTCCCCGACCGCCGTCGCAAACTATAAGGTCAGGTAAAGGAGCAAAACCCTTATCCCCTTCAAGATATCTCGCTAAACGTCTGCTTACGGCTTCCTGCATATAAGCGGTATCGTCTCCGCCCTGACGTGGCGATATTTTAAATTTCTTATAATCCTTTTTTGAAAAAACACCGTCTACGGAAGTTATCATTCCGCAAACGATATCAGAGCCTGCAATATGGCTTATATCGTAAACTTCGATTCTGGAAATGCCGTGCATTCCGATAAAATCATTGAATTTAGCCAAAATTCTCTGTGCCTTCATGGTCTTTCCTTCAAACTGAAGAAGCCTTTCCGCCGCATTTTTCTCCGCAGAAACAAGCAGCTCCTTATCAGAAGAAAAAGATGGTTGAGTGACAATTCCTCCCAGCCATTCGTTTATAAGAGAAAGCCATTCATAATTCTTTTCTATATAGATTTTTGAGGGCAAAACGGGGTCATCCGTATAAAACCGTTCAATATAAGCCCTTAAAAGATCATCGGTAAAAGGCTCTTTGAAAATGTTGCAGTTTTCACCGAAAATATATCCGTTTCGTATTCGGAGCATGAAAATCGCGCAAATATCGCCCATTTCCTTGTAGGCAATATAATCAGCATTGCGCTTTTGAAAAACCGTCGGTCTCTGATGCTTTTCTATTTCCTCAAGGGCTTTCAATCTGTCCCTGTATGCGGCGGCGTTTTCAAAATCAAGCTTTTCGGCACACGATTCCATTTTCTTGCGAATATCATTGCTTATATCTTCAATATTTCCGTTAAGAATTGATACCAACTCATCATATATCTCATCGGCTCTTTCCGGTGGAAAATCTTTTGCACAAAAGCCGCAGCACTGTCCTATATCCTTGTTGAGACAAACCCTTTTACCTGTTCCCTTGTAATTGCATTTCGGCAAAAGGAATGCAGTATTCAACGCCTCGACTATAGCTTTTGCCTTCACCCTTGACATAAAGGGTCCAAAGCACTTCGCTTTTGAGCTTTTAGTCAGTTCAAGCTTAAGTCTGGGCACATACGCAGAGCTTTTTGCTCCGATCTTTTCTCTGTAAATACAAATAAAAGGATAACCCTCATAAGAATTTTTCAAAAGTATATTGTAAAAGGGGTTATGCCTTTTTATCAAACTGCATTCGGTCAAAAGAGCATCAAGCTCTGTGGGACAAACAATAACCTCAAAATTCTCCGCATGAGCCACCAACTGTTCCGTTTTTCTGGTATGTTCGCCGTTACGGAAATAACTTGTCACTCTGTTTTTGAGATTTTTCGCTTTTCCCACATATATAACTTTTTTTGTATTGTCATACATAATGTAGACGCCCGGACTTTCGGGCAATTCATTTGCTTTTTTCAGCAAATCGGGCATATATTACACTCCGTTAAGTTTTTGCAGTACCGTATCTGATCATCTTCGGCCTATGCTCATAAAAACAGACGGTGACATAAGCCACCGTTTGAAGTCAGCCTTATAATTATTTTGTTTCGACGAATCCACCCTGAATGATCTCGATAAGACCTTCAATTGCAAATTCCTCATCAGGACCGTCGGCAATTATTCCAATCTCCGTATCTTTAGTGATTCCCAAAGACAGAACGCCAAGTAAGCTCTTGGCATTTACACGTCTGTCTCCGCGCTCGATCCATAATGAACTTCTGTACTCATTAGCTTTTTGTATAAATAAAGTTGCAGGTCTTGCATGTAGTCCGACTGCATTTGTCACTGTAATATTTTTTGTTGTCATACCGTACACTCCCCATTCTATATATATTCTGCGATTTAATGTCGCTTTTTATTATAATCTACGGTAAAAAATCACCGATATATATATTATACAACAAAACCTGAAATTTGTCAACACAAATATCGCACAAACTTCGGGTTTAGAGAAGATTTTTTTAGTTGATATTTCACAAAAAAGACTTGACAAAACCAAAAGTTTATTGTATCATTTATAATGTAGTATTATGAACTAAACCAAAGTATTATATATTCACTTCCGAAAGGACTTAAATAAACATGTCAAGAGACACGAGTCACATCAGAAATTTTTGTATCATAGCCCATATTGACCACGGAAAATCAACACTTGCGGACAGACTGTTGGAACTTACACAGACAGTCGCTTCAAGAGATATGGAATCTCAATTATTGGATAACATGGACCTTGAACGTGAAAGAGGTATAACAATCAAAGCACGCGCCGTAAAAATGGATTACAAAGCTCAAGACGGTAAAAACTACACATTCAACCTTATTGATACTCCGGGACATGTGGACTTCACTTATGAAGTTTCACGTTCACTTGCCGCTTGCGAAGGTGCTCTTCTAGTTGTTGACGCTTCTCAGGGAATTGAGGCTCAAACTTTGGCGAACACCTATTTAGCTGTAGATGGAAATCTTGAAATTCTTCCCGTAATAAACAAAATAGATCTCCCCTCCGCAGATCCTGACAGAGTTATAAATGAAATCGAAGATATAATAGGTATTCCTGCCGATGAATCCCCAAAAGTTTCCGCTAAAACGGGACTTAATGTGGAAAGTATTCTGGAATATATAGTTAACGGAATTCCGGCACCTAAAGGCGATTCCGAAAAACCGCTGAAAGCTCTTATTTTCGACTCCGTATACGACAGCTACAGGGGCGTAATAGTTTACGTCAGAGTAATGGAAGGTTCACTCAAAGCAGGACAGAAGATCAAACTAATGGCAACAGGAGCAGAATTCGACGTTGTGGAAGTAGGCCACCTCAGACCATTCGGATTTGAGAAACAGGATGAGATCTCTGCAGGTGACGTTGGTTATATTATGGCGTCAATCAAAACCGTTCAGGATACACAGGTGGGTGACACCGTAACCTTGGCGGATAACCCAACAGAAACACCCTTGCCCGGTTATAAAAAAGTAAATCCCATGGTTTACAGCGGTATCTATCCCGCAGACGGCGCAAAATACGAGGACC
This sequence comes from Clostridia bacterium, assembly GCA_017441125.1. Lineage (GTDB taxonomy): Bacteria > Bacillota > Clostridia > Oscillospirales > UBA644 > HGM12619. The sequence continues at coordinate 1,238 of JAFSAH010000040.1, read as the reverse complement.
TGCAGGAAGCCCTTGAAAAGCTTCAGCTTAACGACGCTTCCCTTTCCTTTGAAAAAGAAACCTCCGCGGCTCTCGGATTCGGTTTCCGTTGCGGATTCTTGGGTCTTCTTCATATGGAAATCATTCAGGAAAGACTTGAACGTGAATACAATCTTGACCTTATCACAACAGCCCCAAGCGTTATTTACAAAATAGTAAAAACAAACGGCGAAGAGCTGATGATAGCAAATCCGTCCGCATACCCCTCTCCCGGAGAGATCGCAGAGGCTTATGAGCCCTTTGTAAAAGCCGATATTATTGCCCCGTCAGAATTCGTAGGCACAATTATGGACCTTTGCACGGAACGTCGCGGCGTATTCAAAAATATGCAGTACATTGACCAGACCCGTGTTAATATGCACTATAATCTGCCGCTGAACGAAATCATTTATGACTTCTTCGACGCTCTCAAGTCAAGAACAAGGGGCTATGCGTCCTTTGACTATGAGCTTGCAGGTTACGAAAAGAGCAATCTCGTCAAGCTTGATATTCTCCTTAACGGAGAGATCGTTGACGCGCTCTCATTTATCGTATTTTCCGACAGAGCATACGCACGAGGCAGAAAAATTGCGGAAAGACTTAAGGAAAATATCCCCCGTCAGCTTTTTGAAATTCCCATTCAGGCTGCTATCGGCGGCAAGATAATCGCAAGAGAAACAGTTAAAGCCATGCGTAAAGACGTTCTTGCAAAATGTTACGGCGGTGACATTACAAGAAAGAAGAAGCTTCTTGAAAAGCAAAAAGAAGGTAAAAAGAAGATGCGTTCTGTTGGTACTGTTGATCTTCCCCAGGAAGCATTTATGGCAGTGCTCAAGTATGACGACGACAACTGATAAGAACCGGGCTTCAAGAATAAAAAACATAAAATAAAAAACAGGGAAAACCGTTTTACACTGATTCTTCGTGTCATATCGGTTTTCCCTGTGAAATTTTAATAAAAAAGTTTTACCGTCTTACGGCATATTGTTTTCAAGATCGCTTATATCTGAAAAGCTGTCAAAATCCCCTCGTTCAATATGCTTCAGCTCATGCTCAATGGCGCGTTTTTTTGCATCCTCGGAAAGGGATGAATTTATATAAATATTATAATTTCCGTCCTCATCCCTTACGGTCACACCGCGCACCGTAGACGGCAGATCTATTATTCGGACATAGTTTTCGCCCATTTGTTCTCCTTATTTGCAATCACATATTTCAGG
>JAFSAH010000039.1 GCA_017441125.1 Clostridia bacterium | reverse complement strand
TGTCGTGGATATCCCCGAAGAATCCATGGGCGCCGTTATGGAAAAAATGGGCGTAAGAAAAGGCGAAATGCAGTCCATGTCTTCCGTTGGTAACAGAATCAAGCTTGAATTCATTATTCCCACAAGAGGTCTTTTCGGCTACCGTTCCGAATTCCTTACGGATACAAAGGGAGAAGGTATTCTTACTTCCGTATTTGACAGCTATCAGCCTTTCAAAGGCGAGATCCCAAGAAGAAATACGGGTTCTCTTATTGCACATGAAACAGGCGAATCTACCACCTACGGTATTTTCAATATTCAGAACCTCGGCGTTATGTTCGTTGACCCCGCGCAGCCTATTTATGCGGGTATGCTCGTCGGTGAAGCGTCAAAGAGTGACGATATCGTTGTAAACGTATGTAAGAAAAAGCATATGACAGCCATTCGTTCCGCAGGTAAAGATGAGGCTCTCCGTCTTATTCCCCCCAGAAGAATGAGCTTGGAGCAGGCTTTGGAATATATTGCAGATGACGAGCTGGTTGAAGTAACTCCCGTAAGCATGAGACTTCGTAAGAAGATCCTCGATCACGGTCAGAGAATGAGAATTCAGTTCCAGAATAAGAAATAATTACAAATAGAGATATACGGCGTGAAATCTACCCCCATAGGTAAGACTTTACGCCGCGCTCTTGCTTTTTGAAAGTTGGATAAAAGTATGTTTTTTAAATTGTTGGGAAGGAATAAAGAAAAGATGGATTATATAATCGCAGGCTTGGGAAATCCCGGCTCGGAGTATGCAAAAACTCGCCATAATGCAGGCTTTTTAGCCATTGATCATATCGCAAAAAAATGCGGCGCTTCCGTAGACCGTTTGAAGTTTAAAGCTCTTTGCGGTACTGCCGAAATCGGAGGTAAAAAGGTTTTGCTTATGAAGCCTCAAACCTTTATGAATGTTTCGGGCGAGGCAGTAGGGGAGGCGGCACGCTTCTATAAGATACCTTCCGAGCGTATAATGGTAATACAGGACGATATTGCTTTGCCCACAGGTAAGTTACGTATAAGAAAAACGGGAAGTGACGGAGGTCACAACGGTATAAAAAGTATTATTTCTCATCTTTCGTCGCAGAATTTTATCCGTTTTAAAATCGGTGTTTCCGATAGAGAAAATCCTAACATTCCGTTAGCAGATTGGGTTTTAGGAAAATTTACAGATGATGAAATGAAACTTATAGAAGCTAAATACGAAAATATTTACAAGGCTGCGGAAATGATAATGGACGGAAAATTCGATCTTGCACTCAGCCGCTATAACGGTTGATCGGTGTTGAAAGACATTATAAGTAAGGATTTAAAATATGGCTGACAGAATCCCTCATTCAATTAAAAGTTTGACAAGGCTCGTTGAGTACGACGAGCTTTTTCGTGCTGTTAAAAACAATCAGTCAGCAGCGATTTTCGGCGTCGATAATCAAAAAGCGTATTTTTCATTGCTATTAGCGGCGCAGACAGAAAAAAAGGTTTTTATAGTCGTTCCCGATGATAATACCGCCCGTACGGTCCATGAAATTATGCAGTACGGCGGCAGATCATTTATTTATCCTGCAAGAGATTACAGCTTCCGAGATATAGAAAGTGTTTCCCGATTTGAAGAAAACCGCAGAATTGAAGCACTTTCTGCTGTTCGCAGGGGGGAATTCGAGTCTCTTGTTATTACTGCCGACGCTCTCGTTATGCCTTTGATGTGTCCCGATGAATATAAGGAAATGACTTTTCGCAGCGGTGACGAGGTTGATTTTGAAAAATTGCCCGAAAAACTGATTTCAATGGGATATGAATTCTTTTCTTCCGTAGAGGGTCACGGACAGTTCTCCGTAAGGGGTGGTATCGTTGATATTTTCCCCCCTGACAGCGAAGTTCCGTACAGAATCGAGTTTTTCGGTGACGAAATAGATACCGTTTCGATTTTTGACATCAATACCCAACGCAGAACAGAGCCCGTAGACCAAATAAAGCTTATTCCCGCCAAGGAATATACTACGGAGATCTGTGATTATTTGATAAAAGAGCTTGAACCGTATAAGAATAATTCAAAGGTATTTAGAGATATAGAGCTTCTCAAGCAAAAGATCCTTCCGAAGCATGACAGATATTATCCCGCATATTTTAAACGCCCTGCATCTATTCTCGATTACGCTGATGAAAATACTTTTATTTGTGTTTTCGGATATAAGAGTGTTCTGGAGCATGCGGACGGTCTTGTTTTCCGAATGAAGGAGGATATAGAAGCTCTTCTCAAAGATGATTTCGTTTTCCTTGACAAGCCCTATTATTATACAAAAGAAGAAATTATAAGTAAATTAAAAAATCCTCTAATTTTTGAAACTTTACCGTGTACGATTTTCGGTATAGAGCTTGACCGACTTGTAAATATCCGTTTGTACGATACTTTCGTATCTACGGTTTCCATGCTTATTGAAGACGCCATAAGTCTTGAAGACGAGGGCTATAAAATAACGGTCCTTGCTGTTGATAATGACCATGCCGAAGACTTGAAGAGTGAAATGGGTATTTCCAAAAATGTGGTTATTCAAGCGGGGGCTATTCCTTTCGGATACAACGCTCCGGATATAAAGGAAGCCGTTTTTTCTTTCAGAAATATTCGCAGACCCGACAGAAAGCCTCGTAAAACGAAGTTTAAGCGCGGCGAAAAAATCAAGGGTTTTTCCGATATTCAAGTGGGTGACTACGTTGTTCATACGAATTACGGTATCGGTATTTATGACGGTATCCATAAGGTGGATCAGCACGGTATCGTCAAGGATTTTATTAAAATTAAATTTGCGGGAACCGATGTGCTTTATATTCCTTGCTCTCAACTTGATTCTATCTCAAAATATATAGGTAAGGATACGGAGGTCAAAGTCAAGCTTAATAAACTCGGCGGTTCCGATTGGTCAAAAACAAAGCAACGAGTAAGAAAAGCTGTGCGCGATCTTGCAAAGCAGCTCATAGAGCTTTACGGCAAAAGACTGAATCTTCGAGGTAAGGCGTTCTCTCCCGATAACGAATGGCAGAGAAATTTTGAGGCATCTTTTGAATTTGAAGAAACCGATGATCAGCTCAAATGTATTTCCGAAATTAAAAAGGATATGGAAAGCGTCCATCCGATGGACAGACTTCTTTGCGGAGACGTTGGCTTCGGAAAAACGGAGGTTGCATTAAGGGCTATTTTTAAATGTGTTACGGATTCCCGTCAGGCGGCAATACTTGCGCCGACAACGATTCTCGTTTTCCAGCATTATAATACTATTTTACGCAGATTTAAGGATTATCCCATAAAAGTTGAACTGCTGTCAAGATATAGAACGCCAAAACAGCAGGCGGAGATAATAAAGAAGCTTAAAAAAGGCGAAATCGACGTTATTGTGGGAACCCACAGGCTCGTACAGAAGGATATTGAATTTAAGGATCTCGGTCTTGTAGTAATAGACGAGGAGCAGCGCTTCGGTGTGGCTCACAAAGAGGCGCTAAAGGAAAAGGCTCCTGATGCGGATTTTCTGACCCTTTCGGCAACGCCGATTCCGAGAACCTTGAATATGTCACTTTCAGGTATCAGAGATATTTCAGTTCTTAATGAGGCTCCGAATAACCGTTTCCCCGTAACGACTTACGTTGCGGAATACGATCTCGGTTTGATTTCCGATGCCATTAAACGTGAAATTGCGCGAGGCGGGCAGTGCTTCTATTTACACAACAGAATCGAAACCATATATAAAACCGCGCAGATAATTGCTGACAAAACGGGGGCGAAGGTCGCAGTTGCTCACGGTAAAATGTCGCAGGAGGAGCTTTCCGGTATATGGGAGGATCTTGTAAACGGCGAGACGGACGTTCTCGTATGTACTACGATCATAGAAACGGGTGTGGACGTTCCCAACTGCAACACCCTGATCATTGAAGATGCTGACAGATTGGGACTTGCTCAGCTTCATCAGATTCGAGGCCGTGTGGGCAGAACCGATAGGCGAGCCTATGCTTATTTTACCTTCAGACGCGGTAAAACTTTAAGTCAAGATGCGTATAAACGTCTTATGACTATCAAAGAATTTACGGAATTCGGTTCGGGTATGAAGATTGCCATGCGTGACCTTGAAATAAGAGGCGCGGGAGACGTTTTGGGCGCAGAGCAAAGCGGACATTTGGTAACGGTCGGCTTTGATATGTACATGAAGCTTCTTGAAGAGGCTGTTGCCGAAGAAAAGGGCGAAACAGTTCGCACGTCCGAATGTCTGGTTGACCTTAAGGTCAATGCATATATTCCCGATGAATATATCAGGGATACGGAAACACGAATTGAGATTTATAAAACCATAGCAGGTATGGAATCCGACGAGGATATGTACGAGGTTACAGATGAGCTTATTGACCGTTTCGGCGATCCTCCGAAAGAAATAATGATGCTCATGCAAATATCCCGTATAAGACACAAGGCGGGTCTTTGCGGATTCAGCGAAATACGTGAGGGTGACGGCTCTGTGTTACTGTTTTTTGAATCTGCTCCTGATCTCCGTATAGTTTCGGAGGTGTCGGCGCAGTATAAAGGAAAGGTTCTCTTCAGCGCGGGCGCAAAATCTTATCTAACTTTTAAAACAAAGTCTCCGATTTTAGATTTGCCGAAGCTCCTTTTGACTGTTTCAGAGGCTCTTAAACAACAATAATTCGGCAGAGTTTTGAAATTTCATGGGAGTTTATGGGTTTTCTATAGACAATTTACAGATTATATGGTAAAATTAATGTCAACGACAAAATGCAATAAAAGAGGAAAGAGAAAATGAAAAAAACAACAAAATTTATTTCAGTAATTTTGGTTGCTGCAATGATGCTCCTTATGATGTGCTCATGTGCAAATACATCTTATATTTGTACCGTAGACGGAGTTAAATACCCCGTAGGACCGTATGCGTTCTATGCATATTATACACGCGATAAATACGAGGCTCAGATTGCTCAGTACTACGGTTCGACGGCTTTTGCATCTGCTCTCGTTTCCGATGTTGATACTGAAGGCACCAAAATGTATGAATATATAAATTCAGAAGTTATGGCAAGCTATGTTTCACATATTATTGTGAACCTTAAGTTTGAGGAATTGGGTCTTGAGCTTACGGAAGACCAGCAGTCTGCAATCAAAACTGCTCTTCAGGAAAATTGGATAGACTATTATACCGAAGAGGGCTTTGCGGATATTTGCAGAGTTCTGGGAATTACTTCTTCCGAGTTTGAAGAGATGGTAAGCGTTTCTTATAAATATGAATCTCTCATGTCCTATCTTTTTGGCGAAGGCGGCGAATATGAGATCACAGAAGAAGAGCTTAAGAGCGATTTCGAAGAAAACTATGAACGTTTCAGATATATTGCTTTCACTAAAGTTGATCCCGAAACAAGTCTGTCTCTCACAACAGATGAGCTTATAGCTAAAAAGGCTCTCGTTGATGACGCTTACGCAAGAGCTCTTGCAGGGGAAGACTTCGGCGCTCTCGTTGCGGAATTTTCTGAAGATTACATCGAAATAACAGATGGCCTTGATGATACCACAAAGGCTTCTTATGAAGAAACAAACAGAAGAAACCGTGAGGACGGCATTGTTACAGATAAAGAAGGTATTTTTGATTACTATTATTATTACTACTATAATTACTATCTTGACTCTGCTATTGTAGACAAGGTGTTTACAATGGAAGTAGGGGATATTGCTCTTATCGAGCTTTCTTCTTCCTTCTGGATTATTCAGAAGCTTGATAAAAACGAAAACGAATCCTTCTATGAATCCAAAAAAGATCTAATTTACAGCGCAATTTCCACACCTATTATAGAAGAGGTTTTCGTTGAATGGGAAGAAGATTATGCAATCGTTTTCAATGATGCAACAGTTAATAAGTACGACCCCAGAAAGATCGAGGCGCTTTTCTATCAAAGCGGTAACTAAAAATATTTAAAAGTTATAAAACCTGCCGACTCAACAAGCTTGAGCCGGCAGGTTTTTTATTATTGTTCAGGGTCTTTTGTAAACTGTCTTGGAGTTACGCTTTCATCCAAAGCCTTCAGGGTATAACCTTTTTCGATAAGTCCTTCTATTATTTCGGGAAGAGCTTCTACGGTTGTTCTCTTGTATCTGTAACCAAGATCGTGCATGAGTATTATTGCTGAATTTGACGTTGCTCCGTTAAGTACGTTTTTTACCAAAGTTTCTTTTGGAACATTGTGTGCTTTTGCGTCACCGCTGTCTACATTCCAGTCATAATATTCATAGCCAAGCTCATGGATAAGCGTATGAGGCGCTGTTCCCAACTTATTATATGTTGTGTTTGAACCTCCGGGGAAACGGAAAAGTGTCATTTCGTAGCCCGTTAATTCTTTTATGCTGTTATGAATATCCATTACTTCTTTTTCAAAGCTTTCGATTGAACCGTATACAGTATTAGAATCATCATAATCATGGGTGTTGGTATGGTTTCCGAGAGCGTGTCCCTCGTCAATTATACGCTGATATATTTCCTTGTAACCGCTGACCTTTTTGTATGCAAAGTTTACAAAGAAAGTAGCCTTGACATTGTATTCCTTCAGAATATCGAGAATGTCGTTAGTTGCATCTGAAATACCGTCATCAAACGTAAGATATGCGTACTTTCCCGTATCTTCGGGATTCTGAATCTCTGTTGAAGGATCTGTGCCTGAAATCTGAGCTTTCAAGTTCTTTATCTGGGTTTCCAATCTGGAGATCGTACCGTTCAAGGATTTTATTTTGGATTCAAGCTCTGAAATCCTGTTGTTCTTTTCCTGAATCTGACTCTCCAGATCCTCGATGCTTTGAGCTTTTCCCTGTAACTCAAGAAGGTCCTGGTTTAATTTGAGGTTTTCTTCTGCAAGATAATCTCTGTCTTTGGAAAGCTGCTCTTTTTCGGCAATAAGCGAATTGTACTGCAGCGTCAGCTCGTCCGAGGTTGATCGGAGCTCTTCCATTTCATTCTGCGCCGAGGATACCTTTGTAGAAAGTTCTTCAATTTTATCGTTCATGTTAAAAAGAGCGAATGCTGAAGCAACACAGGCAATCAACAGGACTACGCTGCAAATGACAGCGATTGTCAAGCCTGTTTTTAACTTCTTGACCTTCTTCTTTTTCAGCGCTCTTTTTTCTTCAATATTATCGTAGCTCATATCTTAATACGCTTTACCCCAATATACCATGTGCTTTGCAGGCTTTCCGCAGATGGGACAAACGTCACCGAGATTTTCCTGCTCAAGAGGAATACAACGAGAGCCTACACCGTAAGTGTCCTTAACGGCCTTTTCGCATTCTTCATCTCCGCACCACATCATTTTAACGAAACCTTGTTTTGTGGAGGTTACTTCCTTAAGCTCTTCAATGTTATGAACTGCATATGTCATTGAATCGCGTCTTTCTTTTGCCTTTTCAAACATATCTACCTGAATCTGCGCAAGGATTTCTTTTACGGTTTCTGCGATATTTTCAAGAGGATATGATTTCTTTTCGCCGTTATCTCTTCTTACGAGCATACAGCAACCGCTTTCAATATCTCTGGGACCGATTTCAAGACGAAGAGGTACACCTTTCATTTCATACTGTGAGTATTTCCAGCCGGGTGACTGATCGCTGTCGTCGAGGTCAACTCTGATACCTGCTTTTGCAAGCTCTGCCTTCAGCTCGTTTGCCTTATCCAAAACGCCTTCTTTATGCATTGCGACGGGAATGATTACCATTTCTGTAGGAGCGATTGCAGGGGGGAGAATAAGACCGTTGTCGTCGCCGTGAGTCATAATAACTGCCCCGATAAGTCTTGTTGTTACGCCCCAGGATGTCTGATATACGTATTTGAGAGTATTATCTTTGTCTGCAAACTGTATTCCGAATGCCTTTGCGAAGCCGTCTCCGAAATAGTGGGATGTTCCTGCCTGAAGCGCTACGCCGTCATGCATGAGTGCTTCAATACAGTAGGTTGCTTCCGCGCCCGCGAATTTATCGCTTTCTGTTTTTCTGCCTTTAACAACGGGGATAGCAAGATATTTTTCACAGAACTCTGCGTATACGTTAAGCATTCTTTCTGTTTCTTCAATAGCCTCCTGTGCTGTTGCGTGCGCGGTGTGCCCTTCCTGCCAGAGGAATTCTCTTGAACGGAGGAAAGGTCTGGTTGTTTTTTCCCAACGTACAACGCTGCACCATTGGTTGCAAAGCTTGGGAAGGTCTCTGTAAGACTGTACTACGTGAGAGTAGTATTCGCAGAAAAGAGTTTCTGACGTGGGACGCACGCAAAGTCTTTCAGCAAGAGGCTCGCTTCCTCCGTGAGTTACCCAGGCAACCTCGGGTGCAAAGCCTTCTACGTGATCCTTTTCCTTCTGCAAAAGACTTTCAGGAATAAACATGGGCATATATACGTTTGTATGACCTGTAGCCTTGAACATTGCATCAAGGTTCTTCTGGATGTTTTCCCAAATAGCATAACTGTAAGGCTGGAGAATAACGCAGCCTTTTACAGATGAGTAGTCTACAAGTTGTGTTTTGAGCACAATGTCTGTATACCATTTACCGAAATCCTCTTTCATAGAAGTGATTTCTTTAACATTCTTTGTTGATTTTTCTGCCAAATTATATCATTCCTTGTTATTTAGTCGGTTTATAATACCTTATACTATATTATAATACATAATTGTTACAATGTCAATGAGGTAATATAATACATATTTGTTACAATATATAGGAAGCCATAATAAATTGTTTGAATTTTTGTTGGGTTTTTGGCTGAAAAAGTTGTTGCATTAAATTCTTTTTTCTGCTATAATATTTAAGTAAGCTTTAAACTAATTATAATGGAGGTTTTTATCTGATGAATAAGTGCCTTAAAACAGTGCTTTGCACAGGTCTTCTTATCGTTTTGCTCATCTCGGTTGTGGCTTGCGGTAAAAATGTTACCGGCCTTATTGAAACATATGAAGAATGGAAAGCCGATGCTCCTTCCCGTAATAAGGAAGCCGCTTCCGCAAAAATTATTTCATATGCCGATTTAGAAACTGCATCTGCAGCAGATATTACAAAGTCCGCATACTATCTTTCCTTGAACGGTGTATGGGATTTTGCATTTACAACAAACGTAGCAAGCGTTCCTACGAATTTCATGAAACTTGACTTTGTATATCCCGACAAAAATGCTGCCGGATCCGTTTCAAGTAAAACAGAAATTCTTTACTGGGATTCTATTAACGTTCCCGGAACATTTGAAATGCAGGGATACGGTACTCCCGTATATCAGGAATCTGCATATGCATGGAGCTCTGAAATCAGACCCACAAATGTTCCTGAAACAGACAACCCAATAGGTCTTTACAGAAAAACTATCACTGTTCCCGCAGATTGGGACGGAGAGGAGATATATATCAACCTTGACGGCGTTTCATCTGCATTCTATGTATACGTAAACGGCGAGATGGTTGGTTTCGCTCAGGATACATATACATCAAAGGCGTTCAGAATCACCGATTTTGTAACAGCCGGTGAAGAAGCTTTGATTGCCGTAAAGGTATTTAAGTACAGCTATTCTTCCTGGATCGAAGCGCAGGACGCAATTAAGTTCGGCGGTATTTTCAACGATGTATACTTGACAGCGGCTCCTAAAATCGCTATCAGAGATATTGATATCGATCCCGGTCTTGACAGCAATTACGAGAATGCAACAATGCTTATAAACGTAGACGTTGCTTCTTATATTGATCCTCCCTCCGGTTATACCCTTGAAATTCAGGTTCTTGACCAGGACGGCGAAGTATATCTTTCAAATCGCAGACTCGGCGGTTCAATTTCCTTCAAGGCTACTAAAGATACAGGCTCCAACTATTTCCTCGCGCCTGCAGGCGGCAGAGTTTCAGTTGAAGCTCCCATTAAATGGACTGCTGAAAACCCCTATCTTTATACTGCAATCATTACACTTAAAGACGCTGACGGCGAAACAGTTGATATAAAGAGTGTTCGTTTCGGTTACTGTAAAGCAGGTTACGCTGTAGACGATGACGGTAATCAGACATTCACAATGAACGGTGTTCCCGTTAAGCTTTACGGTGTTATTTACAACGAATTCAACGCTGCAACAGGTTCAACGGTTTCTTATGAACAGCTTGTTGCTGACGTAAAAGCTCTTAAGGCTATGAACGTAAACGCAGTTCGTTCTCCCGGTGTTCCTTTCAGCACTGAATTTATCGAGCTTTGCGACGAATACGGTCTTTACGTTGTATCCGATATCAACCTTGAATCAGAACCCTATTCTGTAAAAGGTGACGCTTCCATTCCCGGCGACCAGACAATTTGGCAGAATATTCTTGTTGACAGACTTTACAGCGTCGTAGAAAAGAATAAGAATAATCCTTCCGTTATTATGTGGGGTCTCGGTAACGAATCCGGCGAAGGCGACAGCTTCAAGGCTCTCAGAAACGTTCTTCAGGGACTTGACGAAAGACTTATCGTTTATGACGGCGATGACAACTATTCTGACTTTATCGTAGCTAACGATTGGACTTACACAAAACTTAACGAAGTTATCAATGATACAGAAAACAAGAAACCCGTGCTTATCGAATCCTTTGATATAGGTCTTCTTAACGGTGGCGGTAGCATTACTTCCCTTATAGACCTTGTTGATTCCAGCACAAAGGTTCAGGGTGGCTTCTTCAGCTTCTTTGTAGATAAGGCACTTTATTGGCCCAAGGATGCAGAAAATGCGTCAAATATCCTCAAAGAAAAACCCTATGCATCAAATTCAGGTGAATATCAGCTTACATATTCCGGTAGCTGGGGCGAATCCTTGTCTGACTCCTATAAAGGACTTACAGGTCTTCTTTCTGCTACAAGAATTTGGCAGCCCGAAGCATATGAATTTAAGAACGCGTTCTCTCCCATCGCAGTATCTGCTGTAGATGTTAAGAGCGGTACGTTCTCCGTAACAAATAAACTCGACTTTACGTCTTTCGAAGACGCTTATGAAATCGTATATGAAATATACAAGGAAGCGGAACTCGTAACCTCCGGAAAGGTTGCAGATCTTTCAATCGCTCCCGGGGAAACAGTTGAATTTACAATTGACTACGGCACACTTGAATCCAATGTTGATTATTTTGTAGACATTAAAGTTGTAGAACTTAATGAAACAAAATGGAGTGACATTACAGAGGGCGTTGTTGCTTCTTGGCAGTACGATATTACGGGCTTTGAAGTTATTCCTCTTGTAGGCGGCGAAGAAACAGAACTCGGCGATGCTCTTACAGTTACTATCGTTGAAAAACCCACGATTATGACAACTCTTCTTGACATTGCTCAGGGTTACTTCTACATTACAAACAACTCCGCTGAAAATCTTAACGATGTTTACGAATGTACATTCGAACTTATTGAAACCAATAATTTCTGGGAAAATCCCCGTCCTGTAGTTATTTCTTCAGGTACTGTTGACCTTGATGTTCCCGCATATTCCAAGACTGTTAAGGTTCAGATGGTTTATGACAATGAACAAAAGGCTGTTAAAGGCGGCGATTACCTCGTAAAACTCAAGCTCACAACCAAAAAAGATATGGGAGATATTCCTGCAGGTTATACTCTTGTTTGGAACTTTGATTCATCTACCTTCGGTATGCCCATTCCTTTTGAAGTTGATGAATCCAGAAGTCCCGTTCAGGCTACAACCGATGACGGAACTCCTATTCTTGACGAAAACGGTCTTCCCGTAATGGTTGGCGGCGATCCCGAGCCTGAAACTGTTCCCGAACTCGACATTAAAGACGAAGCTTATGCGGATCAGGAACCCTATGAACCCTATACTCTTATCGAAAACGACAGATTAAAAATAATGATCGACAATGCATCCGGTACAATTATTAAATTTGCTATTGATGATCAGGATATTTTCGCAAGCTCAAGCTCTAACTCCAGCCCCGAATTCGTTCTTTACAGAACACCTACAGGCGGCGACCTTCTTTCTGATGTTACATCAAAAGAGAACTCTTCTATCATTTCTTTGAGCAGAAACAATACAAGCGCTCATAAGCTTGTTGATGCTATAAAGATCAATAAGATTGCAGATAATCACTATCAGTTAGTTCTTGAGTATGCTCTCATTACAAACGATTACGAGCTTTTCTATAAGGCTAATGCAAATGCAACCCTTACAGTTGCTTACGATATCTACGGTAACGGTGAAATGGTTATAAGCTATGCTTATGATCCCACAATCTTCACAGGTATTCCTTCCGAAATCGGTAACATCATCGTTCTTAACGGCGATTACGACACATTCTCATGGTACGGCAGAGGTCCCGGCGAAAGCTACTCTGACAGATATTCAAATTCAAGAGTAAGTGTTTACGAAGACGTTGATATCTCCGACCTTATTTCAACAAGATACGTTTATAATTCCGGTACAGGCGACAGAACAGACGTAAGATGGCTTACAGCTGAAGGCGATGACCTCGTTAAGCTTCTCATTTCCAGCTCCAGCAGCAACTTTGCATTCAATGTAAGTTACTCCAACGGTCTTTCCGCAGCAGATTACGCTAAGAACGTAACAAGCAACAATGTATTCCTCAGACTTATTGCTGAACAGCGCGGTGTTTCTGCAGGTAATATCCTTGATGCAAACAACTACAACAGCGATACTATTATCGAACCCGGTTCTTACGTTGAATTCTCCTACAGAATTAAACCCATTTCCGAAACCGATGACGCTATGGACCTTGCAAAAACTTATATTTCCGTTGATGCACCCGTAGTTGAAAAAACCGAAGTTGAAGACGGCAGTGATTTCTCTATCGTTCCCGTAGCTGACGGCTTGTCATATCTTTCTTCCGGTGCTGAAGGTATTGAGCTTAACGAAGGCTTAGGTAACGACGCTCAGCTTTGGAGAATCGTAGAAGCTAAATTCGCAGGCTTTGATGTAATCAGAATTGAAAGCATCGGCGCAGGCGGCGATATCCTTTCTCCCGCATATGCAATCGTATCTCCCACTACAACAGCTGTTGAAGTAGGTATTGGTAAATACTCTGCTACAAGAGCTTGGGGTAACTGGAATATCAATGATAACGACCAGCTCGTTCCTATCAGCTTTGGTTGGGTTCTTATGCCCATGTCTTTGGAAAACGGTACTCACGTAGTATTCAGAGCTCCTGAAGTAGCTGAAGGCGATCTCTCCTCCATGTGGGAACTCGTCAAAGCAGGCGATGAGGACGATGTTTATATGATTAAGAATAAACAGACTGGTTCTTATCTTACAGTTATTGATGAACTCTATTACAGAGATAATTACGTTGCAGAGCTTGCAAACAGAAAGCTCAACTACTACGGTGTCGTTGACTGGACAGCTCATACAGCTATCAATATAGATCCTCCTGTTGATAACGGTACAGGCGGTGACTATGCTTGGGCGAAGCTCTCTGCAAGCGTTACGATTTGGGAACCCCTTCCCGATGCTTCACAGACATGGACCTTCAACAAGGTTGCTGACGGTGAATACACAATTGTAAACAAGAACACAGGTCTTGCTCTTGAATACGACGGAACCGAATTGGCTGAAAAGGAAGCTTCCGGAAACGATACTCAGGTTTGGATGATCGTTGAAGATAACGGCGTTTACGGTATTGTTAACAAGGCTAACAACGGAGCGCTTACACTTGACACGATCCGTCGTCCCTTGACAGATACAGAACTCGCTGAAATTTATGTTAGAACAGAAGATGATAAGTACACAGATACTACGATTCTTACTGTTAAACCTTGGGAATGTCTTGCAACTCAGAAATGGCAGCTCCAGTCTGACGCGGATAAAGAAGTTGTCATCGAAGCAGGTTCTACATGGTTCAGCGAACCCGAAGTGGTTGAATAAAATCTAAACTGAATACAGTTGAATTCCTTTTAAGAAATATTGTGGGAAAACTTTTTCCGAGCGGAAAGGGTTTTCCCACATTTTTTACAAAAAAAGGTTTTATCGGAAAAAATTACAGCCTTCAAGCAAGGGTATTTTTTACGACTCATTGAACTGTTAATATCGGTTATGAACAAAAAACGAAAAATTGCCTCTACCTCTTGAAAAATCCTTTAGAAAGGTGTATTATATAATATAAATACAAATCCGTTTAGGGTTTTTATTTCCTTATTTTAATGAGCCTTGAATGCTGACCGATTGACCGCTGATTTTACGTTTTGCGGAAAATTAAAAGTAAAGGTTAAAATTTAATTTAAGTTAAAACTATACTAAAATATAAAATTGTTATGAGGAAAGGAATGAAAGGGAAGATGGTTAATACAAATCCTGAATTTAAATTTAAAAACGAAGGTCTTACATTTGATGACGTCCTTCTTGTACCTGCCCGTTCGGAAGTTACACCTAATATGGTAAAACTTGAAACTCGTCTTACAAAAAATATTAAACTCAATATCCCGGTGTTGTCCGCAGCCATGGACACAGTTACGGAATCTAAAATGGCTATTGCTGTTGCCAGAGAAGGCGGTATTGGCATTATTCACAAGAATATGTCAATTGAGCAGCAGGCAGATGAGGTAGATAAAGTTAAAAGAAGCGAGAACGGAGTTATTGTTAATCCGTTTTATCTCAGTCCCGAGCATCTTGTTTCAGATGCTGACGAACTTATGCGTAAATACAAAATAAGCGGTGTTCCCATTTGTGAGGGGAAAAAGCTTGTTGGTATTATTACTAACAGAGATATGAAGTTCATCAGAAATTTCAATACCGTAATTAAGGAAGTTATGACAAAGGACAACCTTATTACTGCTCCCGAAGGCACAACTCTTGAAGGAGCTCAGGAAATCCTTATGAAATTCAAGATTGAAAAGCTTCCTATCGTTGACAAGGACTACAATCTTAAAGGCCTTATTACAATAAAAGATATTGAAAAAGCAATTAAATATCCCAACAGTGCAAGAGATGCTGAAGGCAGACTTCTTTGCGGCGCTGCTATCGGCATTACCGGTGATATTCTTGAAAGATCCGCAGAACTTCTTAAAGCCGGTGTGGACGTTCTTAGTCTTGACTCTGCACACGGTCACTCCATGAACATCTACAATGCAGTTAAGAATATCAAGGCTAAATTCCCCAATGCTCCTGTTATTGCAGGTAATATTGCAACGGCTGAAGCTGCTGAATTCCTTATCGAAGCAGGTGCGGATTGTCTTAAAGTAGGTATCGGCCCCGGTTCTATCTGTACTACCCGTGTAGTTGCAGGTATCGGCGTTCCTCAGATTTCCGCAATCTATGATGTTGCTTGCGTTGCAAGTAAGTATGGTATTCCCGTAATCGCAGACGGCGGTATAAAATACAGCGGCGATATTCCCAAATCCATTGCCGCAGGCGCTGATGCAGTTATGATGGGTTCTCTCTTCGCAGGTTGTGAAGAAAGCCCCGGCGAAACAGAAATTTATCAGGGCAGACAGTTCAAGGTATACAGAGGTATGGGCTCTATCGCGGCTATGAAGCAGGGCTCTTCCGACAGATACTTCCAGTCAGGCGCACGTAAGCTCGTACCCGAAGGCGTTGAAGGACGAGTTCCCTACAAGGGCCCCGTTGCTGATACTGTATTCCAGCTTCTCGGCGGTCTCCGTGCAGGTATGGGTTACTGTGGTACAGCTACTATTCCCGAACTCCAGCAGAACGGCAGATTTGTAAGAATTACAAATGCAGGTCTTAAGGAAAGCCATCCTCATGATATTTATATCACAAAGGAAGCTCCTAACTATTCTGTTCACGGAAATTAACATAATAGTAATATATAATCTGCATAGTCTCATTAAAGGATTATGCAGATTCTTTTTGGAGCAGACGAAGTATAATTCAGAGACGTTTGCTCCTGCGATTAAGAGAATTATGCGTTTTTAAGCGAAAAGAGTTTTCGTTGCGGGGCTCTTATTGGGGAGTAATTAAACGAAAAACGGGCATACTTTTTTGCGGTGGTGAAAAATATGCTTATCTTATTTGCAGTAAGTGCCGCTTTGACCATTCTTCATACGGGACTCTCTTTTTATAATGGGAAAGGCAAAAATAATGAATATAGCAAAAATCAAAAAAGAGGTAACAGGCCTTCGCTTAAGTAAGGGCGAATTGCGGAAGATCTTAATAATAGTTATTCCTGCGTTTGTTGAGCTGGTACTGTCACAGCTTTTCAGTATGGTAGATACTGTAATGCTCGGTCAGAGCTCTTTGTCATATACTGCAATCGCTTCCGTTGGGCTTACCAATAACCCCGTTCACCTCGTTATAGGAGTTACGCAGGCGTTTTTCATCGGTACTACAGCGGCGGTTTCATGGAGTATAGGGGCAGGGAAAAGGGACAACGCAAAGGCAGTTGTACGTGAATCCTTAACTCTTTCCGTGTTCATCGGAACTGTTGCGGGGCTTATTTTATATTTTTTCGCAGGAGAGCTTGTTACTTTTATGGGCGCAAAGTCCGACACCTATGAGTATGCAAAGAGCTATTTGCAGATGATTGCTTGGGGTATCCCTTTTCAGGTCATGACGATGTGTGTAACGGCCTCTATGCGTGGCGCGGGGCTAACAAGATTCCCTATGGTATACAACCTAATAGCAAACGCGAGCAACGTTCTTATGAATTACCTGCTTATCTATGGTATCTGGATTTTCCCCGAATTGGGAGTAAAGGGCGCGGCTATCGCTACAAGCTGTTCCAAGATAATTGCTTTTGTTATGGCAATTTTTGCGGTTTTTGTATTTGATTCAAAAATCAAGATCAAAATAACCGAGAGCTTTATGATACGAAAGGATACCTTGAAACGTATTGCAGACGTTGGCATCACTGCCGCATTGGAGCAGTTTTTCATGCAGTCGGGTTTTATACTTTTCACAAAGATCGTTTCTGTATTACCTACGCCCATCTTCTCCGCGCATCAGATAGGTCTTAGTGTCAACGGACTTTCTTGGGTACCGTCGCAGGCGTACGGCGTTGCGGCGACAACTCTTGTAGGGCAGGCTCTTGGGGCTGAACAGAAGGACATTGCGGTAAAACACGCAAAGATAATACATATTTTCTCTTTTCTGACCTCCGCATTTATGGGAATCATGTTTATTCTTTTCTCTAAAAATATCGTTCTGATCTATAACTCCGAGCCTGAAACTGTCCTTGCCGCAAGTATGGTTTTGAGGCTTATCGCTTTGGGCTTGCCGGGTATTTCCACGCAGATTCCCATAGCCGCCGCGTTGAGAGGTGCAAAGGATACTTTGACTCCGTTGATTGCAAACTTCTTCAGTGTTTGGGTTTTCAGAGTTTTCGTGGCGTATTTGTTCGTTTCTGTTTTTGAATGGGGAATTGTTGGTGCTTGGCTGACAATAGTTCTTGACCAGACCTGCCGTGCGGTTATCGTTTACAGCAGATTCCTTTCAAGGAAATGGCTGAATAAAGAAATTACAACTTGAGGAGAATTTTAATGGGCGATAATGATGCTTTCGGAATTATAGATTTTTTTGATAAAGATAAGGATTACTCTGATTTTGAAACAATAGATTTTAAGCAATGTTTAGAGAAGTTTAGTTGCGTGCTTGTCGCTGATGATATTGTTAATATGTGGATAATTCCGTCTACGTATTATATGAAAACATATCTTCGCAAATTCGGAAATGAGTTTAAGGGTATTGATCATTACGGAGTAACACTTCTGCCTCCCGAATCTTTAGAGGCATTTTTGAAAATTGTGAAACCTTATGTTTTATGGCATGATAAAAAAGAGTCTGAAAAAGTTTCAATTCTGATTGAACTTATAAATAAGGCAATTCGCGAGAATAAGCATATGATTTGTTTCGGAATATGATGTTTATAATTAAAATGGTTCCTTTTTATAATTAACTCTTTCTAATTAGCTTTTTTTAATGGGATGTGGGACAACCTTTTACTTTTCAGCGAAAAGTAAAAGGTTGTCCCACAAAATAATTTTCAATTATTAAAACTTATTTATCAAGACTCGCACAAGCATCTTTTTAAAATGCGCATACGGAGGCTCCAAAAGCTCCGTCATAAAGCGGTTCTTCATAGAAACCGCTGTAATCTTATTTGCTGGATATAAACAATTTCATTTCTTTTTATCCTTGTTCCGAATATGAAAGTTCTTTCATGTATTTCTTTCGTGTAGTTATGGCAACTATAAATTGGATCAACGCTGTAAGTCCCCATGAAACGGGATAGGAAAGGTATAGAGTTTCAATATTTGGAGACCATTGGAAAATAGTGTAGATCCAAACGATTCTTAATAAGCATGAACCTATAAGTGAAACAACTGTTGAAGTTATTGATCTTCCCAGACCTCTTACGATGCCTGAACCCACTTCCATGAATGCCACGAGAAAATAAGGAATAATAAGAATACAGTTTCTGGTTAATGCTGTTTCCACAGCTAAAGGATCTGAAACGTAAAGACCTATAAGTACATCTTTAAACCCGAAAATGACGGCGGTGCAAATAAGAGCTATAATGCCTGTTATAAGATAGCAGTTTTTCATTACAGCACCGATTCTCTTGAATTTTCTTGCTCCGAAATGCTGACTTGTAAACGTTGTGGCGGCTTGGCATACGGAGTTTGTTGCTGTGTACGCAAAGCCCTCAAGACTTCCGGAAGCGGCGTGTCCGTCAATGATTGCGGAGCCTCCTGGACAAAGAGTGTTATTTATTCCTATCAGTGATGATTGAATGAGCATGTTTGAAATTGAGAACAATGCTCCTTGGATACCTGCGGGAAGACCTACTGTTATTATATCAAGGATTGCGGATTTGCTCATTTTGAATTTACTCCATTGGAGTTTGCACCAACTGTCATCTTTCAACAGCTTTATAAATAAAAGAACCATTGACATTACGTTTGAAAGAACGGTTGCAAGAGAAACACCGTCAACAGACATTTTAAATACAAAAACGAAAAGAAGATTCAAGAGAACATTAATAAGTCCCGAAGCTGAGAGTATATACAGTGGTGTTTTAGTGTCTCCCTTTGCTCTGAGTATTGCTATAAGGTAGTTTGTCATAGCGAGAAACGGAGTACCGAGGAAATATATTTTTGTATACAATGAGGAAAGACCAAGAATATGTCCCTCGTTTCCCATCATTGCGAGAATTGGTCTGCTTATGAACAGGCCTACTACAGCACAGATGATGCCGCAGATCAGGGCAAACAAAACAGAGGTATGTACGGCTTTTTCTGTAGCAGTTTTGTCGCCGCGTCCAATATTTCTTGCAACAATAACATTTGTACCTACGGAAAATCCGATAAAAATATTAACTACTAAATTTATAAGAGCACCTGTCGTTCCGATGGAACCGATAGCACCCTCCACGTTTGAAAAACCTACAATAATCATGTCCGCTGCGGAATAGCAAACCTGCAGAAGATTGGTTATCATTAAGGGTATAGTAAAAATTATTATCTTGCTGAAAAGCGGACCTTCAAGCATATTCAGATCTTTCTTTTTGTCTGACATTAAAGGGACCTCCGATATGAAGAATTATTATCAGTATAAATTATACACCTAAAAACTCCAAAAGTCAACAATAAAAAAGTGATATGAAAAAAATATCTTTTGAATTTTTTGAACTTACATTGTGATTTGTTGACAATACGACAAATTTAGTATATAATATATTTAAAAAACAAAAGCTAATATTTGTTTTTTGTATGCGAATTTAATAACTTTACATAAAAAATTATAAAGGACTACAACCATGGTATACAGAGATAAAACATATGATGAAGAAAGAGCATTGTACGGAATTGAAGATTCCGAAGTCGTTAATTGTTTGTTTGACGGCCCTGCGGACGGGGAGTCTGCTCTTAAGGAATGTAAGGGGATTTCCGTTGAAAACTGTGAGTTCCGTTTAAGGTACCCATTTTGGCACATGACTGACGGTGTTGTCAAGAATTGTAAAATGTCGGATACCTGTAGGGCGGCTCTTTGGTATGACAAAAATATTTCTTTGGAAGATAGTGTTCTCGGCGGAATAAAAGCTCTCAGAGAATGTGAAAATACGGTAATGAAAAACTGTGAGGTCGTTTCGGAAGAGTTCGGGTGGCGTTGCAGGGGGTTGAGAATCAACGATTGCTCCGTTGAATCCATGTATCCGTTCTTTGAATGTAAAAATGCAGAATTCAACAGGCTGTCTCTAAAGGGTAAGTATTCGTTTCAGTACATAGAAAATGCAGTATTAAAGAACTGCGAGTTAAGAACGAAGGACGCCTTTTGGCACAGTAAGAACGTTACCGTTGAGGACTCTCTCGTGCAGGGCGAGTATTTGGCGTGGTATTCGGAAAACCTTAAACTTGTTCGCTGTAAGATTGTTGGCACGCAACCTCTTTGTTATTGCAAGGGCTTGGTTCTTGAAGATTGCGAAATGATCGATGCTGATTTTGCTTTTGAAAAAAGCGAGGTCGAAGCGACGGTTAACAGCCATATCATCAGCGTCAAGAATCCTGTCAGCGGATTCATCAAGGCGAAATCTATCGGAGAGATTATTTTGGATGCTAAATGTGAACCGAAGACCTTGTGCGATATTTCAGTTGAATAATTTAAATGAGAACTCTGTTTTGAGTTCTCATTTTTTTTCTGCCAAAGAGGTGTAATGGTATTCAACTTTACACCGAGTTGGAATTAAATAAAAAATATTTAATTTTTATGGACCAGCATTTTCTTAAAAATCAAAAAATGCGCTGATGTTGCCGTTGCAACGAATTTCCAATTTTAAAATTTCCGCATATTTACAGGCTTTTTTTGTCAGACGCGATTTACACTGGGGAGTTTTCCACAGGTTTTAGTGAGGCATTATTCAAAATAAAAAAAATATAATGATAAGATAATGCTTATTTTGATAATTTAAAAATATACTGATGAATATAAAAAAGCACAGAATAGACCATCTGTAATGGTTCATAGCTTTACAGATGGTTTTTTAAGGGGGAATTTGCGGTTGATTTTGCGAGTTGGTTTTTTATATAAAAAGATGTGAGAATTTAAATCCTCACATCTTGATTTTTTATTTTTTACGCTCTGGAAAACTGCATATCATAGAGCTTTTTATAATGACCGTTTTGCTTAAGCAGGGAAGCGTGACTTCCTTTTTCAACAATTTGTCCCCCGTCGAGAACGAGGATAATATCCGCATCACGAATCGTTGAAAGTCTGTGGGCGATGATGAAGCTTGTTCTTCCTTCCATCAGCGTGATCATTGCTTTCTGAATGTGCATTTCCGTTCTTGTGTCGATTGAAGATGTAGCTTCGTCGAGAATAAGAATTTTAGGATCTGCAAGAATTGCTCTTGCAATTGAGAGAAGCTGTCTTTGACCTTGGCTTAAATTGCTTCCTTGTTCGGAAAGCTCGGTGTCGTAACCGTCAGGCAAACGTGAGATAAACTCATGAGCATATGCCATTTTTGCTGCCGCAATAATTTCTTCATCTGTTGCGTCGAGTCTTCCGAAACGAATGTTGTCTCTGATCGTTCCCGTGAACAAAACCGTATCCTGAAGAACTATACCTATGGAGCTGCGGAGTCCGTCTTTCGGAAGCTCTTCAATATTCACGCCGTCAAGCGTTATAATGCCGCTGTTAATATCGTAGAATCTTGTAATCAGATTTACGACCGTTGTTTTGCCTGCGCCCGTAGGTCCTACGAGAGCGATCTTTTCTCCTGCTTTTACGTTTATGCTGAAGTCCTTGAGAACCATTTTCTCTTCGGTGTATCCAAAGTTTACGTTTTCAAAGTATACGTTACCCTTAACTTCGGAAACTTCAAAGGGATTGTTCCTGCCGTTATCTTCTTCGGGGATCGTATCCATAACTTCGAATACTCGCTCTGCACCGGAAAGTGCGGATTGTATCATTGCGTATTGGTTTGCAACTTCACTGACAGGTCTCGTGAACTGTTTTGAATACTGAACGAAAGCCTGAATCGTACCTATGGAAATTAAACCGTTTGCAGCGAGAAGACCGCCGGAGATCGCAACTAAAGTAAAACTGATGTTTCCGATCATGTTCATTACGGGACCCACAACTCCGCCCCAAATTTGAGCTTGAATACTGTAATTTCTGAGTTTTTTGTTTATTTCATCAAATTCATCAATTACGATTTCCGTTCTTGAGAATGCAAGGACTGTTTTCTGACCGGTTATCATTTCTTCTATGTGTCCGTTCATTTCACCGAGTGACTCTTGCTGTCTCTTGAAATATTTTCTTGTTTTCTTGGAAATAAGACTTACAAGCCACAGCCCCAAAGGTATTGCGATAAGGGAGATAAGTGTCATCAAGGGGCTGAAATAGAGCATCATTGTTAGTGAACCGATTACAGTCAGTGCGCTTGATATCAATGTTGAAAGACTTTGAGAGAGTGTGTTGGACACGTTATCAACGTCATTTGTCAAACGGCTCATAAGCTCACCGTGTGTGTGAGTATCAAAATACTTAACGGGAAGCTTTGACATCTTGGTGAAAAGGTCGTTTCTCATTTTACGAACCGTTTGCTGTGAGAGCGTTGCGGACAACCAACCCTGGAAGAAGTTGAATACAACACCTATTACGTAAACGATACCCATTAAAGTAAGAGTTTTTATTAAGGCGTCAAAGTCTATGTGGAGGTTAGTTTCCGTAATTGTCATGGTGTCGATTGCTTCTCTTTGCAGCATTGGTCCGATAAGCTGTGTGAGCGTCATCAGCAGAACCATCATTATCATTCCGATAAGAAGTGCTTTGCTTTTTCCGAGATATGAAAGGAGTCTACGAAGAGTTTTTGCGCTGTTTTTGGGTTTTTCTCTCGGCATACCCATACCCGGTCCGCCCGGACCTCTTCCTCCGCCGGGTCTTCCGGGAGGGCCCATTTGAACTTGCTGAGGTGCTTTATTGTTTTCAGCCATTGTCAACGCCTCCTTCTCCTACCTGGGATGAATAGATATCCTGATATATTTCGCTGTTTTTCATAAGCTCATCGTGAGTGCCTACAGCAACGATTTCGCCCTTTTCCAAAACGACTATTTTATCCGCATACATTACGGAGGAAATTCTCTGTGCGATAATAATTGAAGTCATATCAACCATTGTTTCTTTAAGGGCTTTTTGAAGTCTTGCTTCCGTACCCATATCAAGAGCAGAGGTGCTATCGTCAAGAATTAGGATTTTCGGTTTTTTAAGAACTGCACGCGAAATGGAAAGTCTTTGTTTCTGTCCGCCCGAGAGTGTAAGTCCTCTTTGTCCCAGCATTGTGTTGTAGCCTTCGGGGAAGGATGAAATATAGTCATCTGCCTGCGCTATTTTTGCGGCGGCTATTGCTTCTTCATCCGTTGCGTCGGGATTGCCCCATTTGATATTTTCCATGATGCTTCCGCTGAAGAGGATCGCTTCCTGAAGAACCATACCTATTCCCGAACGGAGATTGTCGAGCTCGTAGTCTTTAACGTCAACGCCGTCAACAAGTATCTGTCCTTCCGTAACGTCGTAGAATCTGGGGATCAGGTTTACAAGTGATGATTTACCTGAACCTGTAGAGCCTAAAAATGCTACAGTTTCCCCTGCGTTGATGGTAAGATTTACGTTCTTGATTACAGGCTCACCTACAGCGAGAGGGTATTTGAAAGAAACATCCTTGAATTCTATCTTTCCGTTTTCAATAATTTTATCTTCTTCATTTCCGGAAAAAATAGAGGGATTTGTATTCATTACGTCTTTAATTCTTTGGTAAGAAGCTTTTGCTCTTGAGATATTCATGAACATCATTGACATCATCATCATGCTCATGAGGATCTGCGTCATGTATGTTACAACTGCCATAACGTCGCCGACACCCATTTTGCTTGCCTCAACCTGAAGAGAACCGATATAAATTACCGCGATTGTCGCAGCATTCATAATTATCATCATTATGGGGGAGAGGGCAGCCATGAGACGCATAACCTTAAGAGATGTTCCCGTATAGTCGTTGTTTGCATCAACGAATTTTTTAACCTCATGCTCTTCTCTTACATATGCTTTAACTACTCGTACCCCGGAGAGGTTTTCCTGCATTATGCCGTTGAGCTTATCGAGCTTTTGCTGTAATTTTCCGAATAGGGGGCTTGTTTTTGTTATGAAGAAAACAACAAGGGCAATGAGTATGGGCATGAGGATAAGAAGAATAAGCCCGAATTTGGGGTTTATTGAGATCGCCATGATGATACCGCCGATACATTGCATGGGAGTTCTTACAAGCATACGCAAAGCCATAAGGAGCATTGTTTGAAGCTGGTTTACGTCATTCGTCGTTCTCGTTACGAGTGAGCCTGTTGAGAATTTATCTGTTTCGGCAAAGGAAAAGCTTTCTACCTTTCTGAACAGGTCTGCTCTTAAATCAGCACCGAAATTTTGGGATGCTTTCGTTGAAAAATATGTACAGCCTATGCCGCCGATAGCTCCGATAAGAGCGTATATCAGCATTTTTATGCAGGTGATCAGGATTATATCCATGTTTCCGTATCCGCCTGAAGCATTTATTCCGAGAATACCGTCGTCAACTATCGTTGACATCATGGCGGGCTGTAAAAGGTCCATACAAACCTCAATAATCATTAACGTAGGGGCGAGGAGTATGTACCAAATGTAGGGTTTAAGGTATTTTGATAATTTCATTTAATGAAAAACTCCTTAGTTTTGTAATGTGATTTTTAACAATAAGCGTCGCAATTCGCTTTTTTCCGAATCGGTCAGCGGTTCAACAAGCTTTTCTTCCAATTCCTTGAAAATAGAACGCATTTCTTCCGATTTATTTCGTCCTTTTTTTGTAAGAAAAATTCTTATCTGCCTGCTGTCTGTTTCGTCAACTGATTTGGAAATATAACCCGAATCAAGCATCTTTTGCAATGTTACGCTTACTGTTGCCGCAGTAAAGTTCATTTTATCCGCAATTTCTGATTGAGTAGAGCCTTCATTTCGGGCTATCGTCATGAGGAACGGACCAAATGCCTTTGGTACGCCGCAGGAGTCAAGCCTTTCTCTGACGTGCATATCATGTGTGTGCTCTGCGTGTCTGAGGATTATACTCATGGGGGCATCGTTCAGGTCGCGGTGTTCGCGCTCCTGCTTTGGAAATTTGGGATGTCTGCAGATTTTTTCGGATTCTTCTTTAGAGCTCACGGTTTACTCCTTTCATAATAATTAGTTTTCTAACTAAAATATTCTATCACAGAAATCTTTATAAGTCAAGTAAAATAATAGGGAAGAATATTGACATTTTTTTGTAAATTGTAAAAAATATAATATTTATTTCCGTACGACTGATTTCGAGTATTTTTTTGTCAGCAATGGTATACAATAACATATGTACTGTATTAGATAATTACGGAGGTATGGAAAATGATCGGTTACAGCATCGATGAAAAAGAACTGACTGTGATGATTAAGGGCGATATAGACCATCACAGCTCTGTTGATATCCGAACGCAGACGGATGAACTCATATTTAAATATATCCCAAATAAGCTTATTCTTGATTTTTCCCAGGTTACGTTTTGTGACAGTAGCGGAATTGCAATAGTTTTGGGCAGATATAAGCTTATGAAGCAGTACGGAGGCACTGTTTCTTTGGCAAAGGTGAATCCGCAGATATCAAGAATATTTGATCTTTCGGGAGTTTGGAATATTATAGGAAGAAAGGAAGTTAAATCAAAATGAGCTTAATCAATAAAATGCAGATAACATTTCCAAGCAGAAGTGTAAATGAAGGCTTTGCGAGAGTCAGTACTGCATCATTTATCTCACAGCTTGACCCTACGCTGGAAGAGATATCCGATATCAAAACTATAGTTTCGGAGGCGGTGACCAACAGTATTGTTCACGGTTATGCGGATAGAGAAGGGGAAATAATCATATCCGTATACATATATGATAACCGCAGGGTGCGAATTACGGTAAAAGATCGCGGCGTTGGTATCCCTGATATTAAAAAAGCTATGGAGGCGTGTTTTACAACGGGTTCGGAAGACAGAGCAGGAATGGGCTTTACCATTATGCAGACTTTTTCGGATAAATTAAAGGTTCGTTCTGTTCAGAACCGAGGCACAATAGTCACCATGGAGAAGATCTTATGTCCGAGGCCGTAGCGGAATATAAAAGCGCCGAGCTTTTGGGGAGGTATAAAAACGGAGAGACCTTTCTCGAATCTCAAATATTGGAAGAAAATATGGGATTGGTAAGGGCTTCCGCATACAGACTTTTGCGGGTCTCTTATTACGGGGCTGATTTCGATGACCTCTGTCAGATCGGATCTATCGGCTTATTAAAAGCCATACGAAGATTTGATATGGACAGGGGAGTTGTGTTCAGCACCTATGCGGTTCCCATGATAATAGGCGAGATGCGTAAATTCCTTCGGGATGACGGCCCTATTAAAGTCGGCAGAAAGCTTAAAGAACAGCATATGGCAATTCGCAGGGCAAAAGAGACTTTATCTTTGAAATTAGGTAGGGATCCGCTTCTTTCGGAGTTGGAAGAGGAAACGGGGATCTCAAGAGAAGATATTATTATGGCTTTGGATTCTGCGGCAGTGCCCGAATCTTTGGATTCCCCCATAAATACCGATGGAGATATGTTCTTTTCCGATGTTTTGGGCGATGAGGGCAGCTT
This sequence comes from Clostridia bacterium, assembly GCA_017441125.1. GTDB lineage: Bacteria > Bacillota > Clostridia > Oscillospirales > UBA644 > HGM12619. Next base: position 5,020 of record JAFSAH010000039.1, on the reverse strand, counting down.
GCCTGATATCGATAAAATGGCGCTGAAGGATTCCTTGAGAAGTCTTTCTGATGAAGAACGAAAACTTATTTCTCTGCGTTATTTTCTTTCAAAAACCCAGCAGGAAACTGCGAATATTTTAGGCATAACTCAAGTTCAGGTTTCACGAAAAGAGAAAAAGATAATTGAAAAACTTCGGTTATTGATGTGATAGGTCTCTTGATTTTTTCATAATAATATGGTATACTATCTCTATATATCATTTTTACCAAAAAGAGGTTGTCGCAAATGAAAATTTCAGAAATCGAGTATAAGCGCCCCGATATAGAGGCTTTGAAAGAATCCTATAAGGTTCTTACGGAAGCCTTTACAAAGGACGGAGTAACTGCCGAAGAGCAAGCGGAGATTTACAGAAAACTCAATAAAATTGACGAAGATGTTCTGACTATGGCTTCTTTGGCTTACGTCAGATTCACATTGAACACAAACGATGAGTTTTACGTTAAGGAAATGGATTTTTACAACGAAGCGGAGCCCGTTATGACCGGCTTAAAGACGGTTTTTGCGGAAGCCATGCTGAAATCTCCCCACAGAAAATATCTTGAAGAAGTATTTTCTCCGCTTATTTTTACGAATTATGAGATTCTTAAAAAATCCTATGATCCCATAATCGAAGAGGAATGTGTTGAGGAAAATAAGCTTCAGACAGAATATAAAAGACTTCTTTCTTCCGCGAAGATTCCTTTTAACGGTGAGATTCTGAATATTTCCCAGCTCGGAAAATATAAGGACAGCCCTGACAGAGAAATTCGCCGTCAGGCATTTAACGCTCACGGTGAATTCATGAAAGAAAACGGGGATAAATTCGATGATATTTATGACCGTATGGTAAAGATTCGCCATAAAATGGCTCTGAAAATGGGTTATAAAAACTATGTGGAATTGGGATATTACAGAATGGGCAGAAACTGTTATTCTCCCGATGATATTGCCGAATTCAGAGGACAGGTCATAAAGGATTGGGTGCCCTTCGTTTGCGAGCTTAAAAATAAGCTTGCGCAAGAGCTTGATATTGACAGAATAATGCTTTATGATGATAATATTTATATTAAAGAGGGAAACCCTCAGCCCATAGGCTCTGCGGAAGAAATGTTCGCCAACGGCAAAAAAATGTATGAAGAAATGTCTCCCGAAACAGGCGAGTTTATCAGATTTATGTTAGACCATGATCTTTTTGATGTTATTGCAAGAGAAGGTAAGAGCAACGGTGGATATTGCACAGAATTGCCCTCATATAAAATGCCTTTTATTTTTGCAAATTTTGACGGTACCTCCGGAGATGTGGACGTTCTGACCCATGAAGCGGGCCATGCCATTGCTTCCTATAAAGCGATGAACTCCGATATTCCGCAGGAATTGCGTCAGGGCGGAATGGAGACCTGCGAGGTTCATTCCATGTCTATGGAATTCTTTGCCTGGAAATGGATGGAGCTTTTCTTCGGCGATAAAGCAGATGCGTACAGATATATGCATTTACTTAACGCGATAACGTTCCTTCCTTACGGAACAATGGTAGACTATTTCCAGCAGAGAGTTTATGAAAACCCCGATATGACCCCTGCCGAAAGAAAACAGCTTTGGCTTGAGCTCGAAAGTATTTTCAGACCGTATCTTTCAAATGAGGGTATAACATATATGGAAGAGGGCGGAAGATGGCAGTATCAGAGCCATATCTACGAAAGACCCTTCTATTATATAGATTACTGTTTGGCTCAAACGATTGCTTTCGATTTCCTCATTCAGTCAAAGGAAAATTACGGAGAGACTTTTGCCAATTACGATAACTTCCTTAAGGCAGGCGGTTCAAAGACTTTTATAGAGCTTGTTAAAACTGCGGGCTTCAAGCTGCCGTTTGAGGACGGTAAGCTCTCCGAAATGATACAAAAATTAAGAGCAATTGTATGATAAAATCAACATTATTTGCACTTTTTCAAAAACGTGTTGACAATAAAGAAAATTCAAGGTATAATATTCTTATAACTTATAAATAACAGAGTTAAGAAAGGAACGTTATTATGGGAAAGAAAACTGAATTTGTACTCGGTATGGTAACAGGCCTTGCAATTGCAGGTGCGGCATATGCAGCATATAAAGCTGTTAACTATATGAAAGAGCTCAAAGAGCTTGAAGAATACGACTGCTGCGATTGCGACGAATGCGATTGCTGTGAAGATGACTGCGATTGCTGTGAGCCCGACTATCTTGCTGTTGAAAACGAAGAATGCGGTTGCTGCTGCGGTTGCGAAGAAGAAGCTTCCGAATGCGCTTGCGAAGAAGGTTGCGCTGAAGAACCCGTTGCTGAAGAAAAAGCAGACGAAGAATAATTTTTGAAATTTAATACCCTAATTAAATTTTGTGGGAAAATCTTTTTCTTTTCATGATGAAAGTAAAAGGTTTTCCCTATCTCTTTATGAAGACAAAAGCAAGCTAAGATAGATAAATATTAATTTATGTATTATTTATTCTGACATGGGTTTTATTGAAAAATGCTACGGGGAAACCTCTATAGTTTACGAAACGGAATTTTTTCCGTGAAGATAAGGTTTCCCCGTAGTTCAAATATTTAAATCAAAATTACCCGTTATTCTATGTTTAATGGATAGTTAGAGTCGCCTTTTTCGCCAAGAATATCACGAACTCTTACCATATATGAATTGATTTCCCATGGATTTGTCGCATCTATTTCAAAGATTCTGCCGCCTCTTATTTTATCTTCATGACAAGCATGGTAGCTGAGAAATCCGTCATAGAAAAGGTCAATTCCTGCGTAGTTCATTCTATAATCGTTGGTGTGATTGTGTCCGAAGCACATAGTTTTGATATCACCTCTCTGAAGAGCCGCTCCGCACATGCCGTAGTTTATAATAGAACAGTAGACGTCTTCGCACTGACCTCCTTGGTACTTGAACTTTGTGCGATCTACTGCACCGTATGCCATTTCGGGAACAGGAATGTGCATGAACGCCATGGCGGGAATTTTAGCACCGTTGTATTTTTCCATTTCAACAGAGGTTTTGTAGTACCACATAACCTGGTCAAAGTGGATACCGTCATAATCGCCTCCGGTACAAGGTGTTGCGTGGTGGAACTCTGTTTTTTCGGAAATGCCGAATTCTTCTTTGAGTTCGGGGACGGAATGATTGGAGTCAAAACCGAATACGTTGAAGAGAATTTTTTCGCCGTTTGCATCATAAATGGGAAGAACGTAGTTTCCCACACCTGAAATCTCTTCAGGACCTGCTTTGGAAACGCAATAAGGATAGGATTCGTAAATAGGTTGATGCTCCTTGTTTACAAGCCCATAGTTGTCGTCGTGGTTTCCGTAAACGTGAGCCCAGGGAATTCTTGAATTTTCCATAGGTGATACGAGTTGATCAAGCATTTCTTTCAATTGTTCCCCATTTTCAATGTGAATATGACCTGGACCTGCGATATCTCCTCCCAAAAGTACAAGATCGGGTTTATGTGTGTCGATAAGTGCTTGGAGTGCTGCAACTGTTTTTTTCGCCTTAAAACCAACTCCTCCGTGAAGGTCTGATACCATCAAAATTTTATATTTTCCGTTCTCATTGAATCTGAGGGGTAATTTAGTGTATAAAGCTTCTTTTAAATTGTCTGTCATGGTTATTCTTCCTTTCGAATTAATTATTTTTACCGGTTTCGTTCCCCGTCTTTTATAGGAGATTTTTTATTTGCTTTATTATAGCACATAAATAAAAGAAAAACAATACTATTTTAAAAAAAATTATTTATTTACGGAACTTTTTTCCTATTTTGTCGTCTAACAGATTAAAAAGATAAGTATGCTGTTAAATATATTGAAAGGATTGATTACTATGAAAAAAAGACTTGTTTTGATAATACTTTCAGCTTTGTGTGTCAGTATTTCAGGATGTCAAAATGAAAAACCTCAAAATATTGATTTGGGAGGGAATGATTTACCCGTTTCAAAAGACGGTGCGGGAATGGGCGAAGCTGGCAACCTTGAGCCCGATAAGGCCGTTTACGGTCAGGGTGTAACCCTTTCGTACCGAGGACAAGAGGAACAGAGTATTTTAAATGAAGAAGAGGCTGTTTTTATCAGAACTCTGTTTTTAGACGAGAGCCGTTATGTACAGACTGCGCCGAATTGTCTTATGGACTGTTTTTTAAATGTTGACGGAATTGAAATTCAGTATCATACTGATTGCGGAAACCTTATGCGTATGGATAACGGTATGAGTATGAAACTTACTGAAGATGAAAAGGCTCAGGTAAATGAGATTTTAGGGAATTATCTTCATTTGGAATGTGGTTTTGAATCGGACTATGCAAATAGGGTGAGTGTTGGAAAGATTAATAATAGTTTAGCCCATATCCTTTCAGATGAGGATTCAAAGATTATAATTGATATTTTTTCTGATAAAACCAGGTTTGATGATGCTACAAGCGATTGTTTGAGTGATTGCCATGTGTCTATTGACGGCAAAATGTATTTGTATCATTCCGATTGTGGGACTTTTAATGATAATGAATTGGGACGGAGCATTTCCCTTTCAGATGAGGACAAGGCTCTTGTAAACGGTATTTTAAGTAAATATCTCACACTCGGATTTGAGGAGAATGGGCGTAAAAATGAAGGCTTTGTAGTAATAAGCGATCCGAATTCCGACAAGCCTGATGCACATATTAAACCTTTATCAGAGGAAGATGCGAATATTATGTTTGATGTTCTTTCCAATGAGGACGGCTTTATAAACGATTTGTACAAATGCACTTCTGACTGTGTTGTTTCCGTGAATGGAATCATGTATAATTACTGCTCTTCTTGCGGAACGTTTAATGACAAGACAAATATGCGAGGACTTCAGTTGACTGATTCGGAACGGGAAGTCGTCAATGAAATTTTGAGCAGATATACTCCTTATTTGAACCCCGAATCCGAAAAGTCTTCAGAGTAAGGTTGCTTTATAAAAAATGTAAAACCCCTTCTTTTTTGAGA
>JAFSAH010000038.1 GCA_017441125.1 Clostridia bacterium | reverse complement strand
GCGCAGAGAAGATTGAAAATCATAAATGAATAGCCTGCAAGTTTGCTGCCACCGAAAATTTCATTACCGATAAGAGCTAATCTTTCGGAATCTGCAATTTCAACAAGTTCAAATGCAACGTCTGCATCACCCATTGAAGAAAGTGTACCGAATACACCGACAACTTCTTCTTTTGCAACAAGACCGAGAACTGTAGCAACAGCAGCCTGCCATGTGCCGAAACCGAGAGGTTTAAAGATTACCGCAACAAATGAACCGATTACGTTAAGAATGGAGTTTTCGTCTCCGTCACCAATGTAGTGGAAGCCACCTTCAAATGTGAGGCTGTTAAGTGTCCAGATAATTACGCTGGCAAGAAGAATAACCGTTCCTGCACGTTTAATAAAGCCCCAGCCTCTATCCCATGTTCCGCGAAGAATATTGGAAGGTGTGGGAAGATGATATGAGGGAAGTTCCATAACGAAAGGTGCCGGATCCCCTGCGAAGGGTTTTGTCTTTTTAAGAATGAGCCCTGAAACTATAACGGCTCCAACGCCTACAAAATATGCTGAAGTTGCAATGAGGGGGCTGTTTCCGAAAAGAGATGATGCGATAAGTCCTACTATGGGCATTTTAGCGCCGCAAGGAATGAAGCCCGTGGTCATAATCGTCATTTTACGGTCACGGTCCTGCTCAATGGTTCTGGAAGCCATGATTCCGGGGACACCGCAACCCGATGCAACAAGCATGGGGATAAATGATTTACCGGAAAGACCGAATTTACGGAAAAGTCTATCCATGATAAATGCGACACGAGCCATGTAACCGATGTCTTCAAGAATACAAAGAAGGAAGAAAAGAATAAGCATCTGCGGAACAAAACCAAGAACCGCACCAACACCGCCAACAATACCGTCAGTAACAAGTCCAACGAGCCACTCGGCACAGCCGATGCTTTCAAGACCTGAAGCTACCGCAGGCTGAATCCACTCACCGAAGAGCGTATCATTCATAAAGCCTACTGTCCAATCGCCGATAGTACCGATGGAAAGTGTATAAACCAGAAGCATTACGATTACGAAAATAGGTAACGCAAGAATTCTGTTGGTTACGATCTTGTCAATTTTATCTGAAACGGACATTCGACTCGTATTCTTTTTCTTATAGCATTTTTTACATACCGCTGCGATGAAATTATATCTTTCGTTTGTAATAACCGCTTCTGCATCGTCGTCCATTTCCGTTTCAACGTGGACGATATCTTCTTCAATATGTTCTATAATTGCGGGGTCAAGATTAAGGGTCTTGTATACTTTTGTATCTCTTTCAAAAAGCTTGATTGCATACCATCTCTGCTGTTCTGCGGGCATACTGTGAACCGCCGCCTCTTCAATATGCGCAAGAGCGTGTTCAACTTCGCCCGAAAAAGCGTGCATGGGAATTGTTTTCGTGCTTTTAGCCGCTTCAATGGCAGCCTCTGCCGCTTCTGCAATTCCATCGCCTTTAAGCGCGGAAACCTCAACGACTTTACAGCCCATAGCTTTGGAAAGCTCTTCGATATTTATTTTATCTCCGTTTTTGCGGACAATGTCCATCATATTAATTGCAATAACAACGGGGATACCGAGTTCTGTAAGCTGTGTTGTAAGATAGAGGTTTCTTTCAAGGTTTGTACCGTCAACGATATTGAGGATAGCGTCGGGACGTTCTCCCACAAGATAATTTCTCGCAACAACTTCTTCAAGCGTGTAAGGCGAAAGTGAATAAATACCCGGAAGGTCTGTGACGATAACGCCGTCATATTTTTTCAACTTGCCTTCCTTTTTCTCAACGGTAACACCGGGCCAGTTTCCAACAAACTGATTAGAACCTGTAAGTTCATTGAAGAGTGTTGTTTTGCCGCTGTTTGGATTCCCCGCAAGGGCGATTCTGATACTCATTTATAATGTTCCTTTCTGATGCAATACGGTAAGCCTATGCTAACCATATGTCTTAAAAAATACGGGGACTTCCCCAAAATACTACAGAACGGTAGAAAAAAGCAAATCTACCGACCTAAAATTATTCAACTTCAATCATTTCAGCATCTTCTTTTCTGATAGAAAGCTCGTAACCTCTAACATTAATTTCAATAGGATCTCCAAGAGGTGCAACTTTACGAACGTAAAGCTCTACGCCCTTTGTAATACCCATATCCATGATGCGTCTTCTGATAGCACCCTCACCATAAAGTTTTACAACTTTAGCGGTTGAGCCAATCTTAACATCTTTCAATGTTTTCATTCTAATATAACCCTCCCTATATTTTACGCACTGTTTTTATGTAAAAGAACTGATTTTTGTTTAAGTTAGCCTACTCTAACCATAGAGTATTTTACCACATTATATGCGGTTTGTCAAGTAGATAATTCGACATTTTCCATTTTGTTTTAAATTTAAGCAAAAGCAACAAAAAATAGTTAGCTCAAGCTAACTTCAATGTTAAATTTAACCAAAAAAAATAAATTCCGAATATTTGTCAATAACACAAAAAAGCCCTTGATTTTCATTTAATTTTATGGTATCATTATATAAATAAAACCTCAAAATCGGGAGATGACCATGAATATTCACGAATCCGGCGAAATGTATCTTGAAAACATTTATGTCCTGCGCAAACAGATGTCGGAAGTCCGTTCCATTGACATTGTAAACCATACGGGATACTCAAAACCAAGTATCAGCAGAGCTATCGGCCTGCTTAAAGAGGAAGGACTTATTCTCGTCGACAAAAAAGGCTATATTACTTTGACGGAAACAGGCGAAGCCCGTGCAAAGAAAATTTATGAACGTCATGAGATGTTGACCGAATTTTTTGTAAGCATCGGGGTTTCCGAGGAAACGGCTTCCGCAGACGCCTGCAAAATAGAGCACGTTATCAGCGACGAAACCTTTGAGGCTATAAAACGCCACGCGAATATTGAGTAATTTATCAAAGAAAATTATACGGGGGAACCTTCTTTTCACGGAAAAAGAAGGTTCCCCCGAACCCTTTCCAAGAAAACCGATTTTAGGGATTGGTCAAATTATTTTGCAATATTCCTCCGTTAATTTATCCAATGCGGCAAAATCCATTGAAGAAATATAAATATCCTCAAGGTCATCGTGCAAGGATTTCGCGATGCGCAAGGAGGCTATGGCCTCGTCAAGGCATATTTTCAGAAGCTTGGCGGCGGAAACGGAGAATTTCTTTTCAAATTCGATATCCTCCCTCATAAATCTGTTTAAGTTAACGGCTCTTGCAGTCCCCGTATCGAAATGCGTCAATTTATCCGACGTGACAAAAGCAATATCCAATTCGGGAACGGCAACATGAGAAATTATTTTAGGCTCTAACGGGAATCTGAACTCGTAAACATCAAAGCCACAGTCAACGAATTTATTTTTTAAAAATTCCAAGGCGAAAGAACCGACCCCGTATTTATCGCGAATCACAAAAATATCCGAGCAAAGAGTGTAGACCGTATCTTTGAAGGTCACGTAGCCTTTTGGGGTGATTCCCGAAAGGAATCTCACGCAAGACCTTCCTCCGCAGCCCCTTTTATCTGCCAAAATCCTATCTGCAAGATTTTTAAAATACACCGTCATTTTTTCCGAATCAAGATATTTCAGACCTATTGCCCGAAGCTCGGAGGAGGCGCAGGAGGCTGCCTTGAGATACCGATACGCGCGGGCATACGCTGCGGAAAACTTGGAATTCAAGCGAAGAATTTCATCCTTGGACGCCGAAACCTTCTCGGAATCAATGAACTGCCCCACGTTTATTATGGCGCCCATAGCGCCGGGATATTTCACTTCCATAACGTGAGGCGGCGTTCCGTCAGTAAAAACGGTTTCCGAGCCGTGAATATACACGCCGTCCAAGGAATCGGGGTCGGAGGAGCAGTACACGTATTCGGTAAAGCTCCCCTTTAACACGGCAGTAGAAGCGATTTTTTTCATAAAACTGCTTTTACCCGTACCGGGTCCGCCTTTGATAATATAAGTTTTTTTGTCCTTTAAAAATTCATCGAAAAAGGAAAAGAAGCCCTCTGATGAATTTGCGCTGAGAAAGGTCCGTATAGTCTGCCCGTTCATAAAAATCCCCCTATTACAAAATTAGATTACTCTCCAAAATCATAATATGTAAAAAAGAGATTTTTGGTAAAATGCTCCGACTGTACGAAGATATAATCAAAAGTCTTGACAATAAAGTTTTTCTGTGGTAAAATTCAAGTAGCACGAAAGGAGGTAGGCAAATGAATTCCGACGAAAAAATACCGATTCCCGAATTTAAAATATCCGTAAGAAATATAGTGGAATTTATTCTCCGTTGGGGAAACATTAACAATGCGGGGATGAAAGTGCCTCCCGACCTGCAGGAAGGCACCAAAATACACAGAAGGATACAGAAAAAAGAAGAAAAAACAGGAATCTACCGTTCCGAAGTGCGGCTGTCGGAATCATTTTCTTATACGAATTTCCGTTTAACGGTTCAGGGAGTTGCAGACGGAATCATTTTCGATGAACCGATAACCGTTGACGAGATCAAATCCACCTCCATGCCCATAGAGCTTATTGATGAGGATTTCAGCCGCTTGCACAGGGCGCAGGCAAAGTTTTACGCCTATATGTACGCAAAGCAAAACGGGCTGAAGGAAATTAAAACGAGGCTCACTTATTTCAATCTTGATACGGAGGAAATAAAATATTTCCCTCAAGAGCACACCCTTGCGGAATTGGAAGATTTTGTATACCGTGTCTGCGATGAATATTCAAAATGGATATACCGCCAAATAGACGCAGACGCTGAATTTACTCAATCGGCAAAGGATTTGAGCTTCCCATTTGAAGAATACCGTCAAGGGCAAAGAGAATTGGCAGGAACGGTATACAGAACCATTCGAGACAAAGAAACACTGTATGCCCAAGCACCAACGGGAATAGGAAAAACGGTCTCGATGCTTTTTTCGGCAATAAAAGCAAAGGGCGAAGGCATGGGAGAAAAGATATTCTACCTTACGGCAAAGACCGTAAACTCAAGAGCGGTGGATTCCGCATTGAAGCTTATGCACAAAAAGGGTCTGCGAATGAGAAACGTTTTCCTTTGCGCAAAAGAAAAGGTCTGCAAATACGAAAAGCAGTGTAAGCCCGAATCCTGCCCCTACGCCAAAGGACATTTTGACAGAATAAACGAAGCGGTTTTTGACGTACTCACAAACGAATACATAATCACAACGGAAATTTTAGCCAAATATGCCGAAAAACACATGGTTTGCCCATTTGAATTGGCTCTTGACACCGCAACCTGGTGCGACGG
>JAFSAH010000037.1 GCA_017441125.1 Clostridia bacterium | reverse complement strand
GGGGCATGAAATATTTCGTGTGCCCTTTTTTCTCGGAACACGGATAACCGCTTTGCAGTTTTTGCAGGTAACGTATTTATATTCTTTATAGTATTTAATTTTGTTAAATTGAAGTGTAACGAATTTTTTTACCTTATTTCTAATAACCAAATATTTTACGTTTTCCGAACGGCGTGACACCACGTTTTTAGACAGCATTCTGAAAAACGTATAGAAAAACAACGCGTATATTAAAATATAGAGTATTGCGGAGCGAACAAACAAATTGACGAAAACGAGAATCAAGGTCAGCCACAGAATGTCTTTATTGAGAATGTCCGTGCCGTATCTTCCCGCCATAAATCTATACAATTTTTCTTTAAATTTTCCCATAACCTAAACTTCCTTATAAATAATGATATTACCAAAATAAAAATCCGAAGAACAGTCTGCTCAAAAGCCTTAAGATCATAATTCCCAACAGTATCTTAAAAAACGGGAATCTGACGATCCGAACGTTTCGTCTGTATTGCTGCCAAGTATCATCAAATTCAGCGTCGTCGTCTTGATAAGATTGGGTATTATACGTATAAGTTCTGCTGTAGCCGTTTTGAGAGGGGCCGTGGCTTCCGCCATACCAATAGCCGCCGTATCCGGTGTTTCCGCCGTAATTTTGATTTGGACGGCCGTAGGCTTCCGCTTCAGTTTTTTTACCGCTTCTGATATCCTTTATCAGCTCATAGGCGCTGTTTATTTCCTGCATTTTCTGCTCGGCAAGTTCATTTCCGGGGTTAAGATCGGGATGATATTTTGCCGCAAGTTTTCTGTAAGCCTTTTTAATTTCGTCATCGGTCGCTGTTTTGGCAACTCCGAGAACGCTGTAAGGATCTTGCATTTTTCACCTGTCCTTTATATAAATTAAGTACATATTAATATTAAACCTAAATTTCGGCAAAGTCAACAACCTTTGCAAAATTACCACACTTTATTCGCCATTTACCCGAAATTGACATCAGGCATATCATTATAATGTGGGGGAAACTTCTTTTCATATGAAAATCAGTTTCCCCCACACCCCTTTCAAGAAAAGCAATTCAGGGGAAAAGGTCTAAAAACAATTATTTTGGTTCTGTTCCGAGACGGGTAAAGTTTACATCATCGGAAAGTGTCTTTGCATTATAAAGAATAAGAATCTCATCAGGCTCAAGGCCTAAAATATATTCAGTAAGATTCGTCTTGATATAACGCGGGTCCAGCATATGAATTTCGCTGTAATACGAAGTGAAGAACGGAAGCATACAATGCATATAGGAATCCTTAATAATAACAAGGGTCTTGCCGTTTTCCACAGAGGTCTCCACCTTCAAATGCGCGGGATTTCCGTGTGAAAAATATCCGTACTTATCTTTTTTATCAAGGCTCGACTCTTCATACAAGGAAGACCTCGTTGTCCCGTCGTCCAATGTCACGGTAATCGAGCCCGCATCTTTCATGTCGTATCGGCTTATAACGTCAGCCTCGACGTTAAAATTACCCTTTGAATAAAAAGTCCCTTTAAAATCGTCAGACACTTCAGTTTTAATCAGATCAGCTTTGGATAATTGCTCAAAGCCCATTACCGAAATTATTTCGTTGAACGCAAGATATGACCCATAGGTTGTCCAATGGTGATCTGTTTTATAAAAAATATATTCATCGGAATGTGCTTTCAACACGTCTGAAATGTTTATTGTTGTGATATCGGAGCTCAAGCCGTTATAAAAATCCGAAATATATTTATCCTGACTGTAATTTACCGCAAATTCAGGCAAATAGTCAGAAAGAACGCTTACGGAATTGGGCGCGATGGTAAAATATACGGGAACATCTACATATGTAGAAAATTTATTCAAAGCCGCGATCTGTTTTTCGTAGCGGTCCATATCAATGTTATCAAAAATCTCCAACAAGTAACCGTTATCCCCAACGTAAACTCCGTTTACATCCTTTTGTCCCGATGAAAGAAGTAAAACCGTGTTACATTGAACCCAAAAATCTCTTCCTGCAATTTGGTCGGAAAGGTATTCTTCAAAATCGGATTCAAAGGTACCGTTCAACAAGCTTTTCAGTGAAACCTTCGGCAGCTGCTGCAAATATTTATTTTCATTTTCAGAAAATTCTATATCAGGAACAAAAAAGTATAATAGTCCGAACGTAAAAATAAAAATTAAAAAGGGTATAACTATTATCAAATCGTTTTTTTTCATTTTCCTTTAAACTTCTTTCTTGATTATTCGGAAACAAAAGCTTTAATTATTGCTTCGCTTAAGATTTCAGCCGCAAGCTCGGCTTCTTTAAGAGAATTTCCGCAGGTCCCCATTTCAACAAGAATAGCGCCGCTTGAAATATGTTGGTTATATCCGGAATTTCTCAACAAAATAGGTCTCATTATATTTTCGCAAACGGTCCCCGCTGCTCTTTGCAGCTTGACAGCAACCGAAAGATTTTCAGTCCAATGGTCGTTGGGTGCCGAGGCTTTCCCAGTACCTACGAGAATCATCATTTGCGCCGCGTCTTTATTTTTATAATCAGTAACGGGACGGTATTTCGAACCGTTATCCAAAACTATAGTATCCCGATGGATATCCAATACGAACTGAATACTCGGATATAATTCCAAAAGAGACTGTACTCCGTCACAGGAACGGGAATATGCGTCGTTATAACCGTCAAGGTCGTACATATTCGTATCGTGAACGACTCCAATACCCTTTGCCCTTAATTTTTCAGTTATTATCTGACCGATATGAACAACGTTCTCGGACATATCATCCGAATGAACGTCGTAGAACTCATCACCGTAATAAGGAAGCCCCTCGTTGTTATAACTTTCAGAACCGTGAGTATGATAAATAAGAACCTGTACGGAATTATCCGTCTTTAATTTAACAGAGGTTTCCATATCCAAAAGTTCACGGAGATCCACGTTCTTTTTTGCCTCATTATTTATGTACACGCCATCCTCGCCATTCATTGATGCCGGAGGCTGAAGCGTTAATGAAATAACAGGAAGCGCGTTTTCAGGAATATCAACAGATTCACTGTCCCCGAAACCGGGAAGAAAAGTCAACATCGGAATCTTCCCGACGACAGGCATACAAAGAGGCAGCCACACATCCGAGAGCTCTGAAAAAAGAACCGTAGACGTATTATAAGGAACTATGGGAGCATCTCCGACTACTACCGAAACAACTCCGCACAAAACCAAGACCGCAGAAAGAAGAGCGATTGCGGAATGAACCGTTTTTCTTTCGACTTGCTTGTCTTCATCATTCTTTTTCGCAAAGAGCATTTTTTCTTTCTTCTTTCTTTTTAATATTCCATATTTAAATTATATGCGGAAGAAGAAAGAAATATTCTTTTTTATTCTTCGGGAGCAGGCTCCTTATCCGTATCCTTCATCAATTTATATTCAATAGCATCAAACAGTGCCATTTTTGATGCCTCAATAATATTAACAGAAACGCCCACGGTATTCCAGACATCAACTCCGTCAGAGCATTCAATAAGAACTCTTACTTTTGAGCCCGTTGAAGAACGACTTTCAAGAACCCGAACCTTATAGTCTGTCATGCGTACGTTTTGCAAAGAAGGATAAAGATTGCAAAGAGCTTTTCTCAGAGCCTGGTCCAATGCGTGTAAGGGACCGTCACTTTCGGCAGCTGCGATTTCCTCAGTTCCGTTTACCGAAACCTTTATAAACACGTAACTCGTGTTTGCACTCGTTTCCGTAATCTGTTCATCTATAAGCTTTAGTTTTTCCACTTCAAAAAACGGTTTATGCAAACCAAGCTGACGTTTTATAAGCAGCTCCAAGGATTCCTGGGCAACTTCGAAATGATAGCCGTCCGCCTCTTTTTGCTTTAAAACCTTAAGAAGTCCGTCCATTTTTGGGTCATCGCGCTCCATATCGGGGACAACCTTTCTGACCACATTAAATAAGGCGCTTTTACCGCTTATTTCCGAAAGGATAAAATTACGCTTGTTTCCGACAAGAGACGGATCAATATGTTCAAAGGTGACGGGGTTTTTCATTACCGCATCAACGTGCATTCCCGCTTTATGAGCAAAAGCATTTCTGCTGATATAAGGCATTGAGGTTGTGGACAAATTCGTTATTTGAGCCACAGCTCGTGATGTTTCGGTCAGACGCTCCATATTATTTTCGGGAAGAACCTTAAAACCTTTTTTCAACTGAAGATTTGCAATTATCGTAGCAAGATTTGCATTTCCGCAGCGCTCTCCGATGCCGTTAAGCGTTCCCTGAATATGAACGCAGCCGCATGAAGCCGCAACAACGGAATTGGCAACAGCCATATCGCAGTCGTTATGAACGTGAATACCGAGCTTCGCGCCGAAAAGCTTGGAAACCTCACGAACAGCCTTTTTAATATCATCAGGGAAAGATCCCCCGTTTGTATCGCATAAAACAATAGTATCGGCGCCTGCGGACGCTGCAGTTTTGAGGACCTCTATCGCATAATCATGATTATCTTTATAACCGTCAAAAAAGTGTTCCCCGTCAAAAAATACGATTTTGCCCTTGCTTCTCAAATATTCAATGCTGTCCTTTATCATACGGAGATTTTCTTCTTCCGTTGTTTTAAGGACCTCATCTACATGAAGCTTCCATGCCTTTCCGAAAACCGTACAATATTTTACGTTTGTATTAACAATGGAATTCAATACGACAGAATCCTTTGCTTCCTCTCCTACCCTACACGTGGGAGAAAAAGTTACTATTTTGGAATTGACTGTTTTTATGGAGTCTAAACACTTGAAGAACTCCTCGTCTGCGTTACCGAAAGCGGGATTTCCAACTTCAATAAAATCTACACCCAATTTATCAAGAAGTCTTATTATTTTTAATTTATCTTTCAAGGAAAACGACACGGTCTGTGCCTGAAGCCCGTCTCTGAGAGTCGTATCCAAAGTATAGATTTTTTCCATTACAAAAGTTCCTTTTCCGAGTATAATAATATTCCATTATGATTATAGCAGAAAACAGCAAAAAAGTCAACTTTTTTCTCATAAGAATCATCTGCATTTTGTAACAAAAAACGCAAAATACAAGGAACCCTATTGACAACTATTTGGGCGTATGATATAATCACAGTATCACTTTAAAATCAGGGATACTGTAGGAGATATTTGATAATGAAACAGTCCGCTTCTGTTAACTTCAGATGGTGGCGCCTTATGAACGTTGAAAGTTTATAAGGTTTAATCTTAATGCTCCGAATAAAATGAACTCATTTTAATAAGCAAAATTCGCTTACGGACAAAGATGAACCGTAAGCGTTTTTTATATCGAACATTTATACTATTGAAAGGATGAATTACCGTGGCAGAGATACCATACAAAATTTATTTAAGCGAAAACGAGATACCTCACGCATGGCACAACGTAAGAGCCGTGATGAAAGATAAGCCCGAACCATTTTTGAATCCTCAGACTTTTAAACCCAGCACAAAGGAAGAGCTTTGCAACGTATTCTGCGAAGAGCTTGTTGATCAGGAGCTCAACGTTACAGATGAATACATTGAAATTCCCGAAGAGATCAGAGCTTTTTACAAGATGTACCGCCCTGCTCCTATTGTAAGAGCGTATAATCTTGAAAAACTCCTTGATACTCCCGCGCATATCTACTACAAGTTTGAAGGTAACAACACCTCAGGCTCTCATAAGCTCAACAGTGCCGCAGCGCAGATCTATTACGCTAAAAAACAGGGTCTTACAAGCGTTACAACAGAAACAGGTGCGGGTCAGTGGGGCACGGCCCTTTCTATGGCTTGCGCTTATTACGGACTTGACCTTACGGTATACATGGTAAAAGGCTCCGCAGAACTCAAGCCCCACAGAAAAGCAGTTATGCACACATACGGCGCAGACGTAATTCCCTCACCCTCCGACACAACAGAGGTTGGCAGAAAAATTCTTGAACAGTTCCCCGGAACAAGCGGTTCTCTCGGATGCGCTATCTCCGAAGCCATTGAAACCGCTGTTAAAACACCCAACTGCAGATATGTTCTCGGAAGCGTTCTTAACCATGTTCTTATGCACCAGTCTGTAATCGGTCTTGAAGCTAAAACTGCTCTTGACAAATACGGTGTTCAGCCCGATATTATTATCGGTTGCGCAGGCGGCGGTTCAAACCTCGGCGGTCTTATTTCCCCCTACATGGCAGACAGAATTCGCGGAAAGAACAATATGGAATTTATCGCTGTTGAACCTGCAAGCTGTCCCAGCCTTACAAGAGGCTTCTATGAATTTGACTACGGCGACACAGGCAGAACCACACCTCTCATGAAGATGTACACTCTCGGTCACGGTTTCATTCCCGCATCCAATCACGCGGGCGGCCTCAGATATCACGGAATGAACACAACGCTTTCCAAGCTTTATCATGACGGTTATATGAGCGCAAGATCTTATGTTCAAACAGATATCTTCGATGCTGCGGTTAAATTTGCGCGTTGCGAGGGTACTCTTCCCGCACCTGAAAGCTCTCATGCAATCAGAGCGGCAATCGACGAAGCGCTCAAATGCAAAGAAACAGGAGAATCCAAAACTATCCTCTTCGGCCTTACAGGTACAGGATATTTTGACATGACCGCATACACGAACTTCCTTGCAGGAACCATGGGCGACTATATCCCCACAGAGGAAGACCTTAAAAAGGGTTATGATTCTCTCCCCAAAATCGCAAAATAAGTTATACGAAAGAAGTATTTTTTAAATGAAAAGAATAGTAACTATACAGGATATATCTTGTATAGGAAAATGTTCGCTGACCGTGGCTTTACCGATAATCAGCGCAATGGGAGTTGAAACTGCGGTCGTTCCGACTGCCGTGCTCTCCACCCATACAGCATTTAAAGGCTTTACCTTCAGAGACCTTACATCGGATATCCAACCCATAGCAGACCATTGGAAGCAGGAAAAATTGGGCTTCGATGCAATCTACACCGGATATTTAGGCTCATTTGAGCAGTTGGAATTGGTTTCGAAATTTTTTGATGATTTCAAAACAGCGGAAAACATGATCATTGTTGACCCTGTAATGGGAGATTTCGGAAAGCTTTATCCGGGATTCACACAGGAATTTGCGGATAAAATGGCAGACCTTTGCGGTAAGGCGGATATTATCGTTCCCAATATGACGGAAGCCTCTTTCATGCTCGGCATTGAATACAAGGAACATTATGATGAGGAATATGTAAAAGAGCTACTCAAAAAACTGTGCGAAAAGGGCGCAAAGAAAGCAGTTCTTACAGGCATAAATTACGTTAAGGGTAAGATCGGCGTTATGTATTACGATTCACAGGCAGATTCCTACTTTACATATTTCCAAGACAAAGTCAATGCAAGCTATCACGGAACGGGAGACGTTTTTGCAAGCACCTTAACAGGCGCACTTGTGAAAGGTTTCACTTTTGAAGATTCGCTGAAAATAGCAGTGGATTACACCGTTGAATGTATTAAAGCAACAAGCGAAGACCCGAACAGCCGCTGGTACGGAGTAAACTTTGAGGAAACGATACCTTATTTGGTAAAAAGAATAAGTAAATAATGAGGTTTTTTATAGGGGAAAACTTCTTTTCGTTGTAAACAAAGAAGCTACGCATACTATTATACAGCCCTACCTTTTTAATAAAAACAATCTCAGGGATACAAATAATAAAAAACACGATAGCTGTCTCAGATCATAATTACATCTACGGTAGCTATTCATTATTTTCAACTATCAATTTTGGCTATATATTTGTTTGAGATGTTGACAATCAATATAAAATATGTTATAATAAAATAAAAACGGGTGAATATATGATTAACAGTAATTTCAAATCATTATGGAAAAAAGTCTCAATTCAACATAATTTTATAAGATTTTTAATTATACTTTCGTTTATTTTCTTCGGCTTTGCCTTATCTTTCGCAAACAGCGTGATAGCTTATTTATTTCTAATATCAGGAATATGTATATTAATCATCTCTTTTATATTAAACAAGAAAAAAGTAATTTTTTTGAGCGAGTTGATGATTAAATATCCAAGAGAATATGAGAAGAGAATCTTTTCAGATAAAAATACTGACAACCACAACCTTTTTGTAAAGTCTTCCATAGAGTTTTATAAAGGAAATATCCCGGAATGCTTCGAATTATGTTTAAAAATTGTAAACGACAAAAATATAAATTCCTTTCCTGAGTATAAATATAATACTTTTACATTGTTAGCTTCCTGCTATTTTTTTGCAGACAATTTTGAAAGGTTATCTGAAATCATTTCAGTAATGTCATCTAAAACCAATGATTCCAAAAAAGTTTTAAAGCTCAAAGCTCAATTTAATCAGGTTTCTCTTTTTTATTCTAACTATATTGACGGTGATTTTGAAAATTGCAAGTCTGTCTGCAAAACAGTTCTTTCAGAAATAAAAGAAAAAAATAATCCCCGAAAGATTCTTTACACATATTTACTTGCTGTTTCTCATTATAAATTGAAAGAATATGATTCTTCAAAAGAATTATTTGAGAAAGTTGTTGAGCAATTCCCTGATACAATTTACGCACAACAAGCTCAAAAATACATTGATGCAATGGCAAATGATTCGGAATATCAGCCCATAACATTGCAGAACGTTGATATATCAACATTAGAATCCAACGCCATAACAAATCTCCTAAAAAAACAGAAAAAGATTACACGTAAAACTGCTTGCTTTATACTGGCTGTCTTAATCTCGTCGGTTTTTGTAGGAAATATCCTGAATAATCTTTTTAACGGTAAAGACTTTTTTGGATATTATTACAACATAGAAGATTTCAGAACATCTCCTCAATATTTGGAATATTATGAAAACGGTAATGTTATAGCTAATGTAAAATCAGAAAAGTACTGCTTTGATTTTATTGTAAATGAAAATAAATCTTTCTCCATAATCAGAATAAAATACAAAAACGAAAGATTCAAGCACAGTTCAATTTGTCCGAGTGAAACTATAGGAAATATTTACTCTGTTATAACAGACCCTATATCGTGGTCTATAAAAGGCTATTCTTATAATAATGTAATAGGTTTTGATCCTGAAATTTCATATTTGATTCTTCCTTCTGAAATAGAAATTCCGGAAGACAGTTCTGAAACATACACCTTTATGCTTGACGGAGAAGCCTATATTTTGTGCATAAAACATACAATCAATAACCCCAATTAAAGCTAAAAAACAACATAGCTGCTACAGATCATAATTACATCTGCGGCAGCTATGTTGTTTTAATCCTATGAACCCCAATATAGGTCTTCTTTTTGGAATTATTCTCACCATATATTACATAATCCTATCGTCGTTCAATAAACCACTTGCCAAGATTTCTGCCGAAAATATCGGGACTACGCTCGAAAAAGATATATCGCTCCATGCCGTTGATACGAACAGTATAACGGTCCCCCTGCCCTCCGGCACGAAGCGCAGGAGCCTGTCTGATGTCAACGACTTTATCAATTTTATATAAAGTACCGTCCTCCCACATTATCATAACAGGAAGAATCTTTCCTTCGGTACTAAATTTCGCAAGTACTTCAACAAAAACCTTTTTCCGGTTCATAGAGTCTCCTTTTTTCTCACATTTTCTACAATTTACCTATTGACAAACCGTTACATTTAGTATATAATACAATCAGAACTTCACTTACTGTGATTTATGATACCACAAAAAATAAAATTTGTCAATAGAACTATCACGATTTAAATATTAAATTTTATTAAAATTATCACGGAGGAGGACTTATGGACGACAGAGTAATACTTCACAGCGATTTAAACGCTTTTTACGCATCGGTAGAATGTATGCTGAACCCCGAATTAAAAGGAAAACCCGTTGCGGTTTGCGGAAATGAAGCAGAGCGTCATGGGATAGTTCTCGCAAAAAGTGAAGAAGCAAAAAAATGCGGAATAAAAACGGGTCACACGAACCGTGAAGCTCTTAAACTGTGCAAAGAACTTATAATAGTCCCTCCTCAACATAAGGTATACTCACAGTATTCCAAGCTTGTCAGAGCAATATACTCCCGTTATACGGATAAAATTGAACCCTTCGGAATAGACGAAGCCTGGCTTGACGTTACCTGCTGCGCAAAAAGCATTGAAGAAGGTCGTCTCGTTGCAGAACAGATCAGAAATGAAGTAAAAACGGAGCTCGGACTAACTGTTTCCATAGGCGTTTCCTTCTGCAAGATTTTCGCAAAGCTCGGAAGTGACTTGAAAAAGCCCGATGCGGTAACCTGCATTTCAAGAGAAAATTACAAGGAAAAAATTTGGCCTCTTGCCGCATCGGAAATGATTTACGTAGGAAAAGCAACCTCAAAAAAGCTTGAAAAGTACGGGATACGCACAATAGGACAATTAGCCCAAACCCCGCCGTTTTTCCTGAAAGAACATTTCGGGGTCAACGGAATAATGCTGTATAATTTTGCAAACGGAAACGGCGGACTGAAAGTCGAAGCCGACGGGTATGAGCCCGAAGCAAAAAGCATAGGACACGGAACCACCGCAAGATATGATCTCGGCACAAACGAAGAAATACACGTTCTTATTTCGGAGCTTTCGCAGGAAGTCGCAAAACGATTAAAAGACGAAAGGCTTTCCGCAAGAGGGCTTCAACTAACTGTCAAAGACAACGGACTCGTAAGCCATGATTTCAGAAAAGAGCTTCAAATGCAGACCCAAAGCCACAGAATCATTACGGAAGAAGCCTTTAAACTGTTCAGAGAAAAATATAATTGGGAGAAAAAGATCCGGTCCGTAACGGTGCGGGTAATAAATCTTGTTTCGGAAAATGCCCCTGAACAGCTTGATTTAATGACGGACGTATCAAACGAAGAGAAAAACAAAAAATTGGAGGACTGTATTGAATCAATTCGAACAAGATACGGAAATTCAAGCATAAATTATGCCTCCATACAAAACTCCCCGCTGTTTACGCCCCGTCAGCCTGCAGTTCTTCCCGGCGGAAAGAAAATGGAATAATATCAAATACCTACTAAAAAAAATGTAAAAATATAAAAAAAGACTTGAAAATATCCCGTAAATATGGTATTATATAATCACTTCACAACGAAAGGGATTTTAGCCATGAGCCAATTTGATCACATTCTGAAAAACCAAATAGAAAAAGTTTGCAATAAACTTCACGACATGGGACGCGACGACCTCGTTCCCCTTTTCAAGAACTGCTACCCCAATACACTTGAAACCACTACGAAAATTCTTGATGACGGTTCCGCTTTCGTAATCACGGGTGATATCCATGCAATGTGGCTCCGAGACAGTGCGGCACAGGTGCACCATTATTTACCCGTAGCAAGAGAAAACGACGAGCTTGCCGATATTATTGAAAAAATGATAAACAGATATTCAATTTATCTGCCAATGGACCCATATGCAAACGCATTCAACGAAAACGGAGACGATCCGTTCAGAGGACACTATGAGGACGATACCTTCAGAAGCCCCTTTGTTTGGGAACGTAAATATGAAGTAGACTCTCTTTGTTCAGTACTTTTCATTGCTTATAAATTCTGGAAAAAAGTAGGCAGAACATCCATTTTTACTCCCGAATTCAAAAAGTCAATGGAAATCATACTTGATGTTTGGGAAACAGAGCAGTACCACGCAGAAAAATCCGAATATTACTTCCGCCGTGATACCGACGATGAAACCGACACAACGAGAAACGGCGGTAAAGGCTTCCCCGTAGGTTACACGGGAATGACATGGTCAGGCTTCCGTCCATCAGACGACTCCTGCGTATACAATTATCTTATTCCTTCCGAAATGTATGCAGTCGTAACTCTCGGTTATGCCGCAGAAATTGCCTCTGAAATTTATAAGGATGAAGAACTCTCCGCACGTTGCAAAAAGCTTGCCGCTGAAATTGATGAGGGCATCAAAAAATTCGGCATCGTTGAAGACCCCGATTTCGGAAAGATCTACGCATATGAAACAGACGGTTTGGGAAATTACGTTTTAATGGACGACGCAAACGTTCCGTCTCTCCTGTCATTGCCTTACATTGGCTACTGTGACGTAAACGATCCCATTTACCAAAACACAAGAAAATTTATTCTTTCCAAGAAAAATCCATTCTATTTTGAAGGAAAGCTCCTTAAGGGAATCGGTTCTCCCCATACCCCAAAGGACAGCGTATGGCCGATCTCTCTTGTTATGCAGGGTCTGACAACCGACAGTAAAGAAGAGGTTGAGGAAATTCTTGATATGCTGGTAAAAACACATGCGGACACTTTCTTTATGCATGAATCAATCAATGTTGACGATCCTTACGACTTCACAAGAACATGGTTCGCTTGGGCAAACTCCATTTTCTCCGAGCTCGTTCTCAAATACGCAGGCTTTGAAATCTGAGGAATATAACCGACCCGGCAGAACTCCTGTCGGGTCTTTATTTGAATTTTTTAAATAATTCATAACTTCCGATTTAACTTATTGACAAACAAAAAATACTATGATATAATATATATAAAATCACTGATTTATTATACTTTTAAGAAAAGAGGATTTTTATGTTCAAAAAAATTACAGCGATTTTGATACTTGTTTGTATCACATTCACCACTGCTTGTTCCTCCGGACCTCAGCTTATGGACTTCTTGAATTCCGGAACAAGTTCAAGCTCACTCGGTGGTATCACTTTATATTTAAGTGCGGACCTTGGTCCTAAAGATGCATCAGACACTACAGACAGAACTCCTTATCTCGGATACATAATGAACACAACACTTGCAGATGCTGCTATCGAGAGAGTTGCACAAGTAGAAACAGATCTTGATGTAAACATTGAAAGATCCCTTGAAAACAGAGACTTAAGCAACCTTACATACTTGCTCGCTTCCGGCGGCGGTGACATGGATGCTATCATCGGCTTGGGCTTCGACGTAGGCGCTATGTCTCAGATGTATAAAATCTTCACACCTATGTCTCAGGTATCACAGTACATTGATATTTATGACAGTGAAAAATGGGGTGCTCCCGAAAGACTTGAAATGTTTGCTTGGAACGGCGAAATTTACGGTGTAATTCCCAACTATTGGCCTGAACTTCAATTCTCAAGCTCTGACTTTGTTATTATCCCCAACATCACTTATATTGAATCCATAGGTATGGATGACCCCAGAGATTACTTTGAAAACGGCGTTTGGACTTTGGGAAAACTCGAAGAGCTTATTCCTCTTTACTCCACACCTTCTGCTAACCAGGATGAAGTTGTTTACGGCTTCTCCGCTAACGACAGACATCTCTACGAAATGCTCATGCTTTACTACGGCGCAGATTGGGCTCAGAAAGACAGCAACGGAAACTGGACAGCAGGCGCTCTTTCAACTGAAGGCAGAATGGCAGCTGAAAAACTCCATGACTACAAAACAGGCGAACTCAAAGACAATATCTTCTTTGAAAAAGTTGGCGCACAGGTATACTATTGGGGACAGCAGCAGATTGTAATGAGCCTTTTGCACACAGTATGTCTTGTTGAAACAAACGGTCTTATTCCTATCGTAGGCTATGAATACGGTGTTCTTCCCTTCCCCTCTCAGGACGGTAAATCAATTTTCGGTCAGTTTGAACGTAACGCTGAATCCATTCTTATAACAGCATTCTCCAAATATCCCGAAGAAACAGCTCAGGTTCTCAGCGCTATCTACGAACCCCTTGCAGGCTATGAAGATGAAGAAGCTTTGAAAGAACAGTACAATACAACATTGTTCTGGGACGAACGTGATACAGAAGTCGTATTTACACTTGCAAACTCACTCAGACTTCTTCCCCAGGCAACAGAATTCGGTGAAACAAACATTGCAATTGCCTCAGAACTTGAAAAATACGATGCAACTCAGGTTCTCGACAGATTCTCTTCCAAGATCAAGAGCCTTTTGGAAACAGAACTTATCCCCGTTAAAGAAACAATGGAAAAAATCTTCCCGGGATACAATGACTAATATTAAAAGTATTATCAAAACATAATTTATGAGGGCAAAGCATCGGGATTAAATTATAATTACACAAAAGAAAAACACAAGGACTGACTCTAACATTTTCAGAGTCAGTCCTTAATTGTATTCGACCTATTTATTTACTATATTCTTTGCCCAGAAGCCCGATTTCAGCATCGGCATTGCAATGCACAATTTTATTATATCGGAGAACTGAACTATAGCGTAGCACGCTATTATGGGCAACCCCGTAAGCCTGCAAAGAATCGAAGAAAGAGTCACGGTTATCACCCACATATATACACAGTCAAAAAGGAACGTAATTACAGTTTTACCCCCTGAACGTATGGTGAAGTACGCAACATGTACATATGAATGTATTGGCAAAGACGCACCTGCGATAATTAAGAAATTCGTCGCTAACTGCTGAACTTCGGGTTCAACCTTGTAAATTAAAGGTACAAACGGAGCGAGTACAATAATAAGTAATCCGATGGCAATATGCATAACAAAATTGAAGAAAATGAGCTTTCTGTCAACATCTTTTGCCCCTTCAATGTCTCCGGAACCTAGTCTCTGTCCTACAAGAATCGAAACCGCATTACCCATAGCGAACATTATAACGCAGAACAGATTCCATGCCGTAGTGTTGATATTCATTGCCGCAACAACGTCAAGCCCTCTTGTGGAATAGCTCTGATTTATGGCAGTTGAGCCCAAAGACCAGAAAAACTCATTCAGCATAAGCGGAATTCCCGTTATCAGGAAGCTCTTAACGAGAGAACCTGAAATATAAAAGCTCTTGTAAAGACCTTTCATAAAGGGGAATTTTTTCGAGTTACAGTGAGCATAAAGAACAACTATGATACACTCAACAAATCTTGCCATAACGGTGGCGATCGCAGCACCTACAACTCCTAATTCAGGGAAACCGAATTTACCGAAAATGAGCAAATAGTTAAAGCAAAGATTCACTACAATAGAGATTACCGAAGCTATCATGGGAGCGACGGTTTCTCCCGCTTCACGAAGAGTACTTGAATAAGACTGTACTATCATAAACGGGAAAAGCCCCCACAGCATAACTCTCAAATAATCCTTGGCGTAATTAAGAGTGACCGTGATGTCTATATCCTTATTCGCCTCATTATCCAAAAACAAAAGCGAAAGGTCTTCACCCCAAAGAATAAATATCCCTATACCCAAAGCAGTCGCAACAATGCCAAATATCATTTTTATTCTGAATGACTGCTTCATGCCTTCGTAGTCGCCTTTTCCGAAGAACTGCGCTCCGAAAATGGAAGCGCCGGAAAGTCCTCCGAATAAAAGCAGATTGAAAACAAAAATCAGTTGGTTCATAATGGCAACAGCGCTCATTGGTTCAGTTCCGAGACCTCCGACCATTACGTTATCAAGCAAACTTACAAAATTCGTTATTCCTTGCTGAATTACCAAAGGGACTATCAAAGCAATAAGCATTCTGTAAAAATTCTTATCACCAATATATCTTCTAATAAATTTATTCATCTTTTAATCCACACGCTTAAATTCACTTATATCTTCAATGCCGTTTTCTTCCATGTATTTTTCCAGGTCATGGAGTATTGTATATGCCGCATCGGGCTCAATAAGGGTTGCTGTTCCCACCATAACAGCCTTAGCGCCTGCAAGAAGGAATTCTACAACGTCTTCTGCAGTCATTATGCCTCCCATACCGATAACGGGGATCTTCACCGCACCTGTAACCTGCCAAACCATACGAACAGCAACGGGCTTGATTGCGGGACCGGAAAAACCGCCAAATTTACGGGCAAGGACCGGCTTTCTTGTTTTTATATCAATTTTCATACCGAGAAGAGTATTGATAAGAGAAAGCGCATCGGCACCGCCCTTTTCAGCGGCTTTTGCAATACTTACAACATCGGTAACATTGGGAGAAAGCTTAACGATAATAGGAACTTTTGTAACGCTTTTAACGGTTTTTGTAAGTTCGTAAACAACATCAGCATCAGTACCAAACGCAAGACCGCCGTGAGAAACATTGGGGCAAGATATATTAAGTTCAATCATATCTACGCCTGCCGCATCAAGTTTTGCAGCAAGCTTTGCGTAATCGTCTATTGTATCACCTGAAATATTGGCAATTACCGTAATACCCTTTTCCTTTAACAGGGGAAGCTCATATTTAATAAAATGATCTGCACCGGGGTTCTGAAGGCCAACGGAGTTCAGCATACCCGCAGCGGTTTCCGCGATTCGAGGTGTTGCGTTACCTTCACGAGGTGCAAGGGTCATACCTTTAACGGATACTGCACCCAACTCTTCAACAGGGAAAAATTCGGAAAGTTCCAAACCGTGACCGCAAGTTCCTGAAGCTGTCATAATAGGATTTTTAAGTTTAATACCGCAAAAATCAAGAGAAAGATTAGGTTTCATAGACATCGCTCCTTCTATTCAAAAACTACTTTTTTCGCGTCAAATACAGGTCCGTCCTTGCAAACGCAAAGGTGATGAGGATCAGAATTCTCGTGTTCCTTAATATCAGCAACACAGCAAAGACAAGTTCCAATACCGCATCCCATACGTTCTTCGAGAGAAACCTGGCAAGGAATTCCGTATTTTTCGCTTGCTTTGGCAACAAATTTCATCATTACCATAGGTCCGCAAGTCATAACTGCAGAAAATTTTTCGCCCTCAGCAATGAGGTTCTCGAAAACAGTAACAACATTTCCCTTCGTGCCGTAAGAACCGTCATCTGTAGCAATGCAAACCTTTGTTCCTACTGCTTCAAAATCGGAGATAAGCTGGGGATACATAAGATCCTTTGTTCTGTAACCGATTATTACAACAGCTCTGTCACCGAGTTCTTTTGCCGCCATAAGCAGAGGGAATGTACCGATACCGCCGCCGATAAGGAGAACTTTTCCGCTTTCGGGAGCTTCAAATCCGTGTCCAAGGGGACCGAGAACATCAAGCTCGTCTCCG
>JAFSAH010000004.1 GCA_017441125.1 Clostridia bacterium | reverse complement strand
TCAATTATTTCATTTTTCTTTTTATCGTGAGCTATCAATGCTATTCTCATATGTATTCTCCTTTTTAAGCAATTGTATCAATAAATCTCTTAAATGCAGCTTTTCCTTCCGCATTACGTTTAAATACGCCCGCGTCACAAAGAACTTCAAGGAATACTTTACCTATTTCCTGTTCAAGAATAGAACGGGCCTTTTCAGCGGAAAACTCAGGATGATTTTTCAAAACATCTTCAGCCCAATCCGCATGAGATGCAAGTGTTGCATCTGCTCGGAGATCTGCACCTTCAAGCATAGCTTTTTCCAAAAGAACTATTTCTTTTGAAAGTCTTGCAGGCAAAACAGCAAGTCCCATTACTTCGATAAGACCGATATTTTCCTTTTTAATATGATGTAAAGAGGGATTTGGATGATATAGTCCCATAGGTCTTTCATCTGTTGTTATATTATTACGCAAAACAAGGTCACATTCGTATTTACTTCCGTTTTTGCGTGCAATAGGAGTTATGGTATTATGAGGAACACCGTCTGTTTCTGCAAAAATATAAGCTTCGGGGTCGCTGTATTTTCTCCAAGAAGCAAGAATAAGATTTGCACATTCTGAAAGTTCTGCTTTATTTTCGGAGCTTAATCTGATTACGGACATGGGCCATTTTACGATACCTGCGCTTACATTGGGATATGCTGAAATTTTGAATTCGGTTTCTACGGGAGAAGTCTCCATTGCAAACGTATATTTACCGCCCTGGAAATGCTCATGGCTTAAAATTGAACCTCCGACAATGGGAAGATCAGCATTCGAACCTACGAAATAGTGAGGTATATAGTCAATAATATCAAAAAGCTTACCGAAAACCTCGGAATCGATGGCCATAGGAACGTGCTTGGAGTTAAACACTATACAATGTTCGTTGTAATATCCATAGGGAGAATACTGAATAAACCAAGGCTCATTGTTAACCGTAACGGGTATGGGAGAAAGATTTTGTCTTGCGGGATGAGTTGATGTTCCTGCAAAGCCTGCATTTTCAGCGCAAAGCTGACATTTTGGGTAAGAAACTGATTTCTGTGTTTTTGCGGCAGCAATATCTCTGGGATCCTTTTCAGGTTTGGAGCAGTTAATTGTAATATCCAAAACTCCGTATTCGCTTTCATATGTCCACTTAAGATCTTTTGCAATTCTTCCCGCACGCACATAGTTCAGATCCTGACTGAACTTAAAATACCAATCCGTAGCCTCTTCGGGAGAATTTTCATAGCGTTTACGAAATTCACCGATAACTTCTCTCGGCATTGGAGTAAGAATACCCATAAGTTTTGTATCAAAAAGATCTCTTGAGTTTACGGTATCCATAATTAGACCTGTTTCGCAAGCAAAATCAACAAGAGGTAAAAGAATTTCGTCTATGCTTTCATTTGAAGAATCCGCTTCGCACTCACACCAATCGGAAAGTCCAAGAGCTTCCATAAGACGGTTTCTTACAACATAAATATCATCTGAAGTTATTAAGCCTTTTTTCAAGGCATAGTCAATTAATTTCTGTACATCTGCGCAAATCATATTCTGTCTCCTTTTTTGAGGGAAACCATATTCCCCCTATTATACATTTTATATTTTATCACATATATCGACAATATTCAATAAACTTTATTTAACAAAAAATTAACTATTTATAATTGTAAGCCGCAAGTTAATTGTCTTACTAAATTCTATTCACATAATCAGAAAAAAGTCTTTAAAATGTTTTGCCGTGTTTTGCATTGACATTTTATAAACTATATGATAAAATATAATAGCGAAAGGATTGATTGAAATGGATTGGCTCATGCGAACTAAAATGGCTTTAAAGGAAGCTGAAACCTTAAAAGATAAGACCGTAGCAATAATCGGATTGGGCGGAGTCGGCGGATATGTCTGCGAAGCCGTTGCAAGAAGCGGCGTCGGAACAATAATTGCAGTTGACAGAGATACGGTTTCAGTTTCGAACATAAACAGACAGATAATTGCAACTACAGATACGGTCGGCAAAGCAAAATCCGCGCTTTGGGCTGAACGCATAAAGACTATAAATCCAGAATGCAACGTTATTCCGTTGGAGCTTTTCTATTTACCGGAAACAAGAGAAGATCTTTTTAAATATAAAATAGATTATATTGTAGACGCGGTTGACACCGTAACGGCAAAAGTTGACTTGATAGTTGAAGCGAAAAAAAGAAACATCCCCATAATAAGCAGTATGGGCTTCGGAAACAAGCTTGATTGCAGTAAAATAAAAATCTGTGATATTTACGAAACCTCAGGCTGTCCTTTGGCAAGAGTAATGCGCAGAGAAATGAAAAAACGAAGTATTTCCAATCTGAAAGTCTGCTTCAGTACAGAAGAACCTCTCTTTCCTGTTTTTGAGGATCCCGAAGCAGAGAATCAACGCAAAAAATCTCCCGCGTCAGTAGCCTGGATTCCTTCTGCCGCAGGACTTTTCATCGCAGGGGAAGTAATTATGGATCTATGTAAAAATCCTCAATAATCAAAAAAAGTCTTATTTACATATTAAAAATTGTATTTAAACTCATACGAAAGAATCGGAAGCCCTTATTTTTTTAAGTTATTGTAAACTTTTGGCTTAAGGGCTTGCTTTTTTTCGCAAAACGTGGTATACTACTTGCAAGAGCGGATTCAAGTCCGCTCTTTAAAGATATATTTATACAGATATTTCAGCCCAAACATTTTATTAAGTGGGAACCACGGCTGAAAAATGAAAGGATACGAGATATGGCTTCCGTAGTTGAAACCGTTAAAGAACTTGCAAGGCCCATCACCGATGAGTTAGGCTTAGACCTTTGGGATGTGGAATTCAAAAAAGAGGGTTCAAGTTATTTTCTCAGAATCTTCATTGACAGAGACGAAGGCGTTTCTATTAACGACTGTGAAAACGTTTCAAGAACAATTGACCCGATACTTGACGAGGTTGATCCCATTGAACAGAGCTACTGTCTTGAAGTTTGCTCGGCAGGTCTTATAAGAGAACTGAAGACTACGGCTCATATCAACAAATTTATCGGCAGAACCGCTGAAATAGGCTTTTATAAGGTTCCCGAGGGTCTTAAATCAAAAAAGACTGAAGCAGAACTGATTTCGGCAAATGACGATAACATTACCATTAGAATAGGCGATGACGAAAAAACATTCGAACGCAAAGCAATTTCTAAAATCAAAATAGATTTAGTTGACTGAATAACGGAGGATATCAATGAACGCAGAATTTTACGATGCTCTTGAATTGCTGCAGCAAGAAAAAGGCATTCCCAAAAGTTACATGTATGAAAAAATCAAGGCAGCGATCGCATCAACAATCAAAAGAGACAAACAGATACCTACAGACAATGTAGAAGTCACTTTCAATGAATTGAAAAAAACAGTAAGAGTTTACGTTAAAAAGACAGTTGTTGAAGAAATCGTAAATCCTCTTATCGAAATGTCGCTTGAAGAAGCGCAGGGAATCAAAAGCTCCTATCAGATCGGAGATATCGTTGAAATAGACTATAACCCTGCCGATGTTGGCCGTATTGCCGCAAAAGTAGGTAAGAACGTTATCATTCAGGCTATAAATGAAGCTGTAAACGGCTCTCTCATTCAGGAATTTGAAAGAATGAAGGGTACTGTAATTACAGGTACAGTCAACAGAATAGATGTTCGCAACAAGAGTCTTTATCTTGATATAATGGGTTATGAACTTCCCTTAAACGAAAAAGACCTCATTCCCGGAGAATCCTTTAAGGACGGCGAAAGAGTTAAGGTTTGCATTGCTGACGTAAGAAAGAACTCCAAGAGTCAGGAAATCGTACTTTCAAGATCATGCGCTGACTTCCTCAAATGTCTTTTCGAGATAGAAGTCCCCGAAATCACAGACGGCGTTGTTGAGATCAAATCCATTTCAAGAGAAGCAGGCTCCCGTTCAAAGGTTTCCGTTTGGTCCAACGATAAGAACGTTGACCCCGTAGGCTCTTGTATCGGTGCAAAGCAAGCCCGTATAAATGCGATACTCGACAACCTTAACGGAGAAAGAATCGACCTTATAAAATACAGCGAAGATCCTGCTGAATACATCGTTTCCGCACTCTCTCCCGCTGCTGTAAAAATGTTGGAGATCGATCCCGAAGCAAAGACTTGCAGAGTTTCCGTTCCCGTTGACCAGCTGTCTCTCGCAATCGGTAAAACAGGTCAGAACGTAAGACTTGCCGCAAGACTTACAGGCTTCAAGATCGACATCGTCGCTGAATAATGAATAAAAATAAAATAAAACCAAAAGGCAGTTTTTTCAGAACCTGCACAGGCTGCGGCGAGATAAAAAATAAATTTGAGCTTTTGAGAATTGTAAGGCTTCCCGACGGAAACGTGGTTTTTGATAAATCAGGAAAACTTTCCGGAAGAGGCGCATATGTATGCAATGATGCAAAATGCATTGAAAAAGCCTTAAAAACGGGAAAGCTTTCAAGAACTCTGAAAACAGATATTCCAAAAGGAATTTTAGATGATTATGGCAAACAATAAATTCATATCACTTATATCCCTCGCCAGAAAAGCAGGAAAATTAGTCCTTGGTTACGATAAAATAAAATCTTCAGGTAAAAAATTCAAATTAATAATAATTTGTTCTGATGTTTCAGAAAGAACGATTCGCAACGCAAAGCTTTACATAAGCGAAGACGGCTCTGCCATAGACCTTCAGATGTCAATGTTTGAATTCGGAAAGCTTATCGGCGCTGAAAAGGTCGGGGTTGCGGCAGTTGACGACGATGGTTTTGCAAAAGCGATTTTTGAATCAATGAAATAAAAACAGTGAATAACTGCACTATAAATTAAGCATTATATTAAAGGGGAATTTTAATGGGTTTACACGACAAGTACAGACTTCATGAGATCAGCAAAGATTTTGATATTAACAGCAACGAAATCCTTGCTATCCTTACAGAATATTTCGGTGAAGCCAAAACAAATCACATGACAGCTTTAAGCAAGGAGGTTTTGGATGTTCTTCTTGATAAATTCATTCAGGAAAATGCATCCGAAGACGTTGCTTCATACTTTGCTGCCATGACCGAGCAAAAAGAAAAGAAAAAGGTTGAAAAAACAGCAGAAAAGCCTTCCGAAGAGAAAAAAGGCGGTTCCCAGAAGGAAAAAAAGGTTTCTTCCGAAACCAAAAAAGAATCCACTACCGGAATAAAGCCCGAGAAAGCTGCTGCAGCTAAAAAAGACTCTACAGGTTCAGAAGTCAAGACTGCTCCCAAAAAAGAAAGACCTGCTGAAGCTAAAAAACAGCAGAAAACAGCCGAACAAAAGCCTAAAGCTCAGGAAGAAAACAGAAAAGAATCCGGAGCTGAAAAAACAAGGCCCGTTCAGCAGCCCAAGCCTCAGCGTAAAGTTGAGGATAAAAAGGTTCTCTTTGAAAAGGTTAAATCCGATATTTCTTCAGGAGATAAGAGACAAAAAGAAACCAAACCTGCTGCAAAACCACAGCAGACTAATACCCGTATAAACATTACCGCAAGAAATACTGACAGTGATTCCCCCGCTGTTACGGTAATGGAGCGTGATGACAAACCCTCATCTGTTCCGGGCGGTAAATTTACAAAAGTAGTAGATACCAGAACTCGTATCAACGTAAACCATTCCAAATATGATGAACGTCTTAACGATATTGCAGGAACTCAAGGCAACAGAGATTATGGAAAGAGCAAACAAAAGATCGTAAAGAAGAATAAAAAACAAGATCAGTTCAAATCCAAAAAAGAAGACGAACAAGCTCGTCTCAAGAGAATTGAACAGTATGAAAAGGACAAGAAAAAGCATCTCAGCAACGTTGTTCTTCCCGAACAGATGGCTGTAAGTGAATTGGCAGCAAAACTCAGCGTTACCAACGCAGAAGTAGTTAAAAAGCTCATGTTCCTTGGAATCATGGCTTCTGCTTCCCAGATAATAGATTACGACACGGCATCTCTCGTTGCTGAAGATTTCGGCGCAAAGGTTTCCAAAGAAGTTATCATTACGATTGAAGATAAGCTTATTGACGACTCTGAAGATAAAGCAGAGGACCTCATTGAAAGAAGCCCCGTCGTCGTTGTTATGGGTCACGTTGACCAAGGTAAAACCTCAATCCTTGACGCTATCAGAAAAACAAACGTAGTTTCAGGCGAAGCAGGCGGTATCACACAGCACATCGGTGCTTACACAGTAATGGCAAATGATAAGAGAATTACATTCCTCGACACACCCGGACACGCAGCATTTACATCTATGCGTATGCGTGGCGCACAGCTTACGGATATTGCAGTTCTCGTTGTTGCGGGCGATGACGGTATCATGCCCCAGACGGTTGAAGCTATCAACCATGCAAAAGCAGCAGAAGTTCCTATCATTGTAGCCGTAAATAAAATGGATAAACCCGAAGCAAACTTTGAAAAAGTTATGCAGACCTTGACCGAATACGAGCTTGTTCCCGAAGAATGGGGCGGCGATACTATCTGCGTTCCCGTTTCTGCTCATACAGGAATGAATATCGACAAGCTTCTCGAAATGATCCTTCTCGTTGCGGAATTCAAGGAATTGAAAGCTAATCCAAAAAGAGATGCAAAGGGTGCGGTTGTTGAAGCAAGACTCGATAAAGGCAGAGGTCCCGTTGCAACGGTTCTCGTTCAAAACGGTACACTCCGTCAGGGCGACAGTATTGTTGCAGGCACAAGCTTCGGCCGTATCAGAGGCATGATGGACGATAAGGGAAGAAAAATAACAGAAGCAGCACCCTCAACTCCCGTTGAGATTATCGGTTTTGCAGAAGTTCCCGCAGCAGGCGATATTTTCCATGTTGTTCAGGATGAACGTATGGCAAAAGAGCTTGTTGAACAGAGAAAGCACGAACAGAAAGAAGAGCTTTATAAGAATAAAACCGCCGTATCTCTTGATGACCTCTTTAATCAGATTCAAGAAGGTAATATGAAAGAATTGAACATCATCGTTAAAGCCGACGTTCAGGGCTCCGCAGAAGCGGTTAAGTCCTCTCTTGAAAAGCTTTCAAACGAAGAGGTTCGCGTAAAGGTTATTCACTCTGCGGCAGGCGCCGTAAACGAATCAGACGTAATGCTCGCTTCTGCTTCCAATGCAATTATAGTAGGCTTTAACGTACGTCCCGAGCCAAATGCAAAGAAGGCTGCAGAAAAGGATAAGGTTGATATTCGTCTTTACAGAATCATTTACGACTGTATTGAAGAAATTGAAACAGCAATGAAAGGTCTTCTCGCACCCAAGTTCAGAGAAGTTGTTCTCGGTAACGCGGAAGTTCGTCAGACATTTAAGGTTTCAGGCGTTGGAACTATCGCAGGCTGTTATGTTCGTGACGGTAAGATCACACGTTCAGCAGGCGTCCGTATCGTTCGTGACGGTATCGTTATTTACGAAGGTAAAATCGACTCACTTAAGAGATTTAAAGATGATGCTAAAGAAGTTGTCGCAGGATATGAATGCGGTCTCGGTATAGAAAAATACAACGACCTCAAGGAAGGCGACATCATCGAGGCTTATACACAAGAAGAAGTTCAAAGATAAACCATTCCGGATGGTAATATAATTGCCGGCGCAGCGAAGTCTTGGCGACGGACAGCTGCGCTGTTCTTTTATCCGGCAATAAGTCGCAAATAGAAATGGCAAACTATAAAAGAGACAGACGAAACGAAGAAATCAGAAGAGTGATTGCAGAAATACTCAAAGACATTAAGGACCCCAGAATCCCCTCAATGCCTTCAGTCAATTCCTGCGACGTCACAGGAGATCTTGAAGAAGCGCGCGTTTACGTAAGCTTCCTTACAGATTATGACGAAAAAGAAGTAAAACAAGGCCTTAAAGCCTCTGCAGGTTACGTAAGAAAGCAGCTTGCGGAACGCCTTAACATGAGAAATTCCCCTAAAATCTATTTCATTTTGGACCATTCCGTTGAAACAGGTGCCCGTATAAATGAAATTCTTAAAGGGCTTAGCAATAAAGATTCGGAGTAACTGCCGAATCTTTAAATCATTGATTTACGGTAAATTAAAATGTATACAAAAGAATTAATTAATAATTTCAAAGAAATTTTCACAAAAGATAACATACAAATAATAGCCCACAGAAGTCCTGACGGCGACACTTTGGGCTCATGCTTTGCTTTGTGCGAAGCCTTAAGGCTGTACGGAAAGAATGCGGAGGTTGTTTGTTCGGACGACGTCACACCTAAGCTTACGATCCTTACCGAAGGAAAAACAGAGCTTTCCTCAACATTTAAACCTAATTGTATCGTAACCGTAGACGTTGCAACCGCAGACCTTTTGGGAAAAAAATATTCGGAAACAGCGTCAAAGGTAGATTACGCAATAGATCACCACTACACCCATAAAAACTATGCGAAAAAAGTAATGCTTGACGGCGATTGTTCCTCTGCGGGAGAATTTCTGTTTAATCTTTTTGAACAAGCGGAAATTCAGATAAACAGTAAGAGTGCACAGTTACTTTATGCCGCCATAGCTTCCGACACCGGTTGCTTCAAGTTTTCAAACACGACCCACGAGACCCATATTGTTGCGTCAAAGCTGCTCCGATATGGAATCGAAACGGAAGATCTCTTGAAGGTTCTTTTAGACGAGGCTTCAATTGATTATATTAAATTTGAATGCGACGTTATCAACAACATGAAGGTTTACGACGGAAAAATCGTATTGCTTCCCGTAACAAAGGCAATGATGGAGAAAAACAATATTGCCGAAGGAGAAACAGACGGTCTTTCATATCTCTTAAGAAGAATCCAGGGAGCAAAAGTCGGAGCAACATTAAGAGAAAGTGACGAAAAAATAAGAATATCCCTCAGATCCTTCGGAGATACAAACGTTGCAGAAATTGCCGCAAAATTTGACGGCGGAGGCCATGTTAAAGCTGCAGGATGCAGCTTTAAAGGAGATATTGAATCCGCAGAAAAAGCACTTCTTGAAGAAATCAGAAAAACACTCATATAACAGGACCGTAGATTATGATCATACCTATTTATAAACCCGCAGGGATGACATCACACGATGTTACCGCAAAGCTTAAAAGGGCTTTTCCCGTTAAAACAAAAATCGGACACACCGGAACTCTTGACCCAATGTGTACCGGTGTTTTGGTGGTACTTACCGAAAACGATACTAAGCTTTCTGATATTCTGCCCTCAAACAAGGCTTACAGAGCAACAATGAAAATCGGATATTCTACGGATACCCAAGACGTTACGGGCGAAATAATCGAAAAATCGGATTTGCGCCCCTCTTATGAAGAAATATTGGCCGTTGCAAAAAGCTTTATCGGAACTTACGACCAGACTCCCCCGATGTACAGCGCGGTAAAAAAGAACGGTGTACCGCTTTATAAATTGGCGCGCAAGGGCGAAACCGTAGAAATTGAAGCAAAAAAGGTCGCAATCTACTCTATTGAAAACGCAGAAATGCTTGCAGATGACGAGTTTTCCTTTGATGTAACCTGCTCCGGCGGAACTTATATCAGGACATTATGCGAGGATATGGGAAAAGAATTAGGTGTTCCCTGCTGTATGAAGGCTCTTGAAAGAACCGTTGCGAACGGTTTTTCAATAAAAGAAACACTTCCACTAGATAAGGCTATCAAGCTCGCATCCGAAATGAAGCTTGAACAATATGCGATTCCCTACGACCATGTTTTCAAAAATCTCCCTTCAGTAATAATACCTGACAACGGGCTTAATTATTATATGAACGGCGGAAGATTGAGCACAAACAGATGCGAAGCGGATAATATTGATTCCGAGACATACAGAGCTTATGACAGAACGGGAAAATTTCTCGGACTTGCAGGGATAATTAACGGAGAATTTTTCGGAAAATGGAAAATACAATAACAAAAAACTCAAACAAAAAAAGAGTTATTGCCGTTGGCAACTTTGACGGAGTTCATTTAGGTCACGCAAAGGTCTTACAAACAGCCGCAAAGCTTGCTTCAGAGCAAAATGCGATTTCGGCAGCGCTGACCTTCCTCCCCTACCCAAAAGATTTCTTTTTGGGCGAAGGAACGGTCAAACGTATAACAGACAATAACACAAAAACGGAATTAATACTCAAACAGGGAATCAGCGAGCATATTACGGAAGAATTCAATCAAAAGCTCTCCGATATGAATGCTGATGAATTTACCATGCTTCTGAAAAATAAATATAACTGTTCCGCAATTGTATGCGGGGCAAATTTCAAATTCGGCAAAAAAGCCGCATACGGGGCTGAAGATATGAAAAAAGCCTGTGAAAAGCAAAATATGAAAGCCGTTGTCTGCGTATACGAAGAAGGATTCAGTTCAACCGCAGTCAGAGAACTGATTCTTGAGGGAAAGGTTTCCGAAGCGGCACAAATATTGGGAAGGCCCTTTGAGCTGCACGGAACGGTGCTTCACGGAAGACATATAGGTACGGAAATAGGCTTTCCCACCGTAAATCTGACAGCAAATGAAAATTTTCTTCTTCCAAAATTCGGAGTATACGAGACAAGAGTTATATGTGAAGATGAATTTTTTACCGGAATAACAAACGTAGGCATTGCGCCGACCGTATCTGAAAGTAAAAACGTACGGATAGAAACATTCTTGCTCAACACAAACAAGAACCTGTATGGAAAAGAAATTAAAGTGGAATTCATTAAATTTATAAGAGCCGAAAAGAAATTTACCTCATTGGAAGAGCTTAAAACTCAGATAAAAATTGATCTATCCCAAATAAAAAGATGATTTTTTGTCTTAATTATACAAAAAAATCGGTTGAAAAGAGACATTTTTTTAAATTTTAACTAAAGCCTATTGCAAGTTGTACAAAATTATGATAAAATAATTGTAGTATCTGACGAAAATGTATAGGGATAAGTTATAAAAGATAAAATGTCGAGAGGAGCAAACAGAAAAGATGTCCAGCAGAATATTTCAAAGCGTCATTCAACAAATAAAAGACAATACCGATAAGATAATAGGTGTTGTAGATGAGCAGTCAAACGTCATAGCTTGTAACGACCTCAGCCTTATCGGCCATTCTTTGGGTTTAAATATAAACGAAGCCATGTCAATGACTGACGTAGCCGTAATTAACGGTTTTACATATCATGTTATCGGTTCACGAATAAAAATCGAATACGCTGTATTTATTAAAGGAACTGATTCCAATACGGAGTCCCTTGCAAATATTTTAGCCGTTACATTGGGTTCAATCAAAGAAATGAATGACGAAAAAAATGACAAAACAAATTTCGTCAAAAACGTCATGCTTGAAAATATTCTCCCCGGAGATATTTATTCAAAATGCAGAGAAATACATTTTACCGCAGAAGCACCCAGAGTTGTTGTATTGATTCGACTCCTCGACAGAACAGAAATTTTTGCATACGATATTATTCAGAGCCTTTTCCCTGAAAAGAATAAGGACTTTGTTATTAACGTCGGAGATAACGACATTGCTCTTGTAAAAGAAGTCAAGCCCTCTATTGAAATAAAAGACCTGGAAAAGCTTGCCCGTTCTATAGTTGACACTCTTAACAGTGAATTCTATACCCGTGCGGTTATCGGTATCGGAACGATTGTCTCCACGATCAAGGAGATTCCCCGTTCGTTCAAAGAGGCTCAGGTTGCAATTGAAGTAGGTAAAATCTTCGACGTTGAAAAGGTTATCATGTCCTATTCAAATCTTGGTATCGGTAGACTTATTTATTACTTACCCACTACACTTTGTAATATGTTCCTTTCAGAGGTCTTCAAAAAAGGTTCTATTGAGCATTTGGACCATGAAACGTTGTTCACAATACAGAAATTTTTTGAGAACAACCTG
This sequence comes from Clostridia bacterium, assembly GCA_017441125.1. GTDB lineage: Bacteria > Bacillota > Clostridia > Oscillospirales > UBA644 > HGM12619. Next base: position 8,075 of record JAFSAH010000004.1, on the reverse strand, counting down.
AATATTTCGGAAACCTCACGAAAGCTGTTCGTACATAGAAATACTTTGGTTTACCGTCTTGAAAAGATCCGCAGACTTACAGGTCTTGACCTTAAGCAGTTTGACGACGCTATCGTATTTAAAGTTGCGCTTATGGTCAGAAAATATCTTGCATCAAATCCCACAAAGTTCTAAAAAGTATTTATCACATTGATCCGAACAAGTAACATAAAAACCGGAGATAAAAAAATGATATTATTTAAAAACGTAACCAAAGTATATAAAAACGGAACAAAAGCTTTGGATAATATAAATATCCGAATAAACGACGGTGAATTTGTATTTATAACCGGTCATTCAGGTGCGGGAAAAAGTACAATGATCCACCTTCTCACTTGCGAAGACACTCCGACGGAAGGTAAGCTTGTGGTAAACGGTGTTGAACCCAAGAAGCTTTCCAGACGGCAGATCCCCAAATACAGACGAGGTATTGGAGTTGTATTCCAGGATTTCAGATTGATTCCCACGATGACTGTATACGATAACATTGCTTTCGCAATGAGAGTTGTGGGTAAGGGCGGCAGAGAAGTCAAACGCAGAGTAACAAGCGCGCTTGAGCTTGTAGGCCTCTCCCACAAAGCAAAAGAATATCCAAACCACCTTTCGGGCGGCGAACAGCAGAGAGTAGCTCTTGCTCGAGCTATCATAAACAGTCCTCAAATAATAATTGCGGACGAACCTACGGGAAATGTTGACCCGCAGATGTCTATCGAAATAATGAAATTACTCAATACTATAAATAAAAACGGTATTTCCGTTGTTGTGGTAACTCACGAGCAGGCTCTAGTAGAGGCTTTCAAAAAAAGAGAGATACGCATAGAAGGCGGTAAGGTTTCTTTCGACACCGCTGACAATGCTGCCTCTGAGGATTCGGAACAACCGCAAAGAGGGAGGGTCCAGTCTAATGATTGACAGTATCATCTTTCTGATAAAAACAGCCTTCAAGAATGTTTTTAAAAATTGGCTCTTAACGATCGCTTCAATTTCCATATTGTCTGTATGCCTTATTGTTTTGGGAAGCGTTATGCTTATAGTCGGAAATATAAATCTTTTCATAGATGAGATCGGTGACGAAAGCCAGATCGTTCTTTTCATAGAAGAAGATCTGACGGTCGATGAAATAACCCAAATAAGTGATCGCTTACATTCCATTTCCAATATAGGGAACATCAACTATAAATCAAATTCCATGATCCTTGAAGAATACAAGGAATCTCTCGGTGAGGATGCTTGGTTGTTTGAAGATCTGGATGCGGAAACCTTCAGGAATTCCTTTGTATTCAATATCAAAGACCTGGAAAAATATGATCAGACGATTTATGAAGTTGAAAAAATAGACGGCATAGCAAAAATAAAGGAACGCCGCGATGTAATTGAAAGAATAGTTGACATCAAAGATGTTTTAACGTTCCTTTCATTCTGGATAGTAATGATTTTTGTTATAATATCCATGGTCATAATTACAAACTCCGTAAAAGTTTCCGTTTATGCAAAGAAACAGGAAATTTGGCTTATGAAATACGTCGGTGCCACTGACGCATTTATTGAAGCACCGTATTTCATGGAAGGGATAATTATAGGACTGACGGCAGGTTTTATTGCAATAATATCACAGATTTATGTGTATAATAATGTTCTGTCCCCCATTCTATCGGATTTGGGATTCATAAATCCCTTAAATATTGATTCCGTTATGTCTGTAATCGTTATCGGATTCCTTGTCGCAGGCGCGATAATAGGTACCATAGGTTCAGCATATCCGGTCAAAAAATATTTGAATGTCTAATCCCCTGAATAATACATTCTATAATGCCTCTTGAGGGGCATTATAGTGTTGTTTATAAAGCTGAAAATCAAATTAACAAAATCTATTTAATTTACTATTATGCTGATATGTCGGCAGAACGGAGATCAACATGAAGAAAAAAGGTATAAGAATCGGTACTGTTTTTTTCCTGATAGTAGCAACTATGGTTACTACTGCAATAGGAACTTACTACTACGTAAGTCAGGTAATAAATGATATCGGTCGAAACCAGCAAATGTACCAAAAGTTAGACCTTCTTAACTCTGTAATTTCAAGAAACTATGTTTTATCCATTAATCTTGTTGAAGGTTACGATGACATTATCAACGGAATCGCTTCAGGATACATTTCCGGTTTGGGAGATGAATATTCTTATTATCTGGATGAGAAAAATTTCAAAGCAGCTTCTTCCATAACAATAGGAAACTATGTAGACATAGGCGTTCTCTACTCTTATGATCCTGCAACAGGCGGTATAAAGGTAACACTGCCCAAAGAAGGGTCACCTGCCAAATTAGCCGGAATTGAAAAAGGTGACATAATTTTGAGTATTAACGGTACAAATGTTACCGAAGACGGATACAGAAGAGCCGCTGCGAAGCTTTCGGGAGAGCCGGGTTCCACTGTTACACTTTCAGTACTTAAAGCCTCAAACTCAGAGATCGTTACGTTTGAAATAACACGAGTTGAATACGTACCCCAAACCGTGGCATACAGAATTATTGAAAACGGAATCGGATATATTAACATAAACGAATTTGACAAAACGACCCTTTCTTCTTTCAATGCGGCTGTCAGCCAGCTTACAGAAAAAGGAGCGATAGGTTTGGTTATTGACGTGAGAAATAACAGCGTTGGAGATTTTTCTGCCGTTATTGACGTTCTTGACAGAATCATGCCTTCGGGAATTATAGTTTCAGTCAGAGAACAGGGCTCCGACACACCGACAAGATATTTTTCTGACGACTCCAATTTAATGATGCCTCTTACCGTTATCCAAAACGGCGAAACAGCAGGAGTTGCAGAGGTTTTCTCAGCTGCTTTAAGAGATACTGAAAAAGCAGTAGTTGTAGGCTCTGTTTCAAAGGGTGTGGGCGTTGGTCAAAGAGATATTCCCCTTTCAGACGGAACCGCAATCCGCCTTTCCGCATATGAGTATGTAACTCCTGCAGGCGAACGCTTTAACGGTGTCGGAATCACTCCCAATATTCTTGTACAATTAGAGGAAGATAAAGAAGCTCTCCTTCCGAATCTTCCCGAAGAAGATGACGTTCAGCTTCAAATGGCTGTTGATCAGCTCAAATCCATGCTCGGAATACAAGATTAATTAATCAAATAAAAACCCGAAAGGTTAGGTCTTGAATTTGAAAAATAAATTATCGACAATTCTTGTCACAGCATTCGTAACGGCGATAATCTGTTCACTGTGCTTCGTTTTATTTATGCCGAATAACGCTGTAGAGCTTTCAGAAGAAGATTCTGCGTTTCTGAAAAAATTCCACACGTTAAAAGAATATATTGACGAATATGCAATATATGAATTCGATGAAGAATATGCTGAAGATACAGCGCATCTTTATTATATGACAGGTCTTAAAGATGACCCGTACTCATATTATTTCACAAAAGAAGAACTCATAGAATATAACACCGAAAATCAAGGTTCATTTATGGGTATCGGAATCAACGTAATGACGCAGACTACGGTTCTTGAAGATGGCTTGTACATTTACAGAGTAATCGGCGGTTCTCCTGCAGAAGCGGCAGGACTGATGACAGGGGATAAAATAATTGAAGCCGACGGAATTTCTTTTATTAACTATCCTTATGAGGATGCGGTGGATATCCTTCTTGATGAAGAAGGAACGACCGTAAACTTAAAGGTTGACCGCAACGGTGAAATAAAAATCTTCAGTATTACAAGAAAAGCCTTTGAACAGAGAAATGTTGAATATGCCGTATATGATAATCTCGGATATATCAGAATTTATCAGTTTGCGGAAAACGCAGATGAGCAGTTCCAGGATGCGTTAAATTCTTTGCTTGCAAAGAACGTGGAAGGTATTATTTTTGACGTGAGGAACAATCCGGGCGGCGAACTGAATACTGTTTGCAACATGATAGATATGCTTATCCCCGGTGGAGAAGAAATTATCGTAATTGAATATAAAGAAGAGGAAGAAATTATTTATTCCACCAACTTCAGACTTGCGGATATGCCCTTTGTAGTGCTTTTGAACAACGATTCCGCAAGCGGTAGTGAATTATTCTCATCCGCCCTCAGAGATATTTTAGGAACAAAGCTTATCGGAGAAAACTCCTTCGGTAAAGGTGTCGGACAAACAACTTTCCCCTTGTATGACGGTTCGGGTATTAAAGTTACGACCTTCAAGTATCTGACAAAAAGCAGAACCGACTATAACAAAACGGGTCTTGTTCCCGACTATGAAATAAAGCTTGATTCAAAATGGGATATGGAATTCTACACAATGACTTATGAGGACGATATTCAGCTCCAAAAAGCCATTTCCGTACTTTTACAAGAAATAAACTAATAAATATAATATTGATTAAGGAGATATATACAAATGAGTGCAAAGATAGTATTGACTGTTGAAGGTCTTAAAAAGCTTGAGGATGAGCTTCGTTACCTTAAAACAGAAAAAAGAAATGAAATAGCAGAAAAAATAAAGGAAGCAAGAGATTTCGGCGACTTATCCGAAAACAGCGAATACGATGCAGCGCAGAATGAACTTGCAATTTCCGAAGCAAGAATAAGAGATATTGAAGAACAGCTTAAAAACGTTACTATAATCGACGCAAACGAACTTACAACAGACCACATCGGCGTAGGTACCGCTGTTGTTCTTCTTGACTGTGAATACCCCGAAGATGAACCCATTAAATATACGATTGTAAGCCGTACGGAATCCAACCCTTCAGAATATAAGATTTCCGACCAGAGCCCTATGGGTATGGCTCTTATAGGCAAGAAAAAGGGGGATGTTGTTACAGTAAACGCTCCCGGTGGAGACTTCGAATATAAAGTGCTTAACATAGAACTTGCATAAAAATTACTTAAGGAGAACGAAAACAATGGCAGATGAAAATGTAGTAATTGCAGCCGAAGAAGAATCTTCGGAATTGAATCTCAGCGAACAGATGAAGGTCCGCAGAGAAAAGCTTGCCGCAGCACAAAATGCAGGCAAAAACCCCTATGAAATAGTTTCTTATAACGTAACAGCTTACAGTGAAGATATAAAAACAAAATTTGAAGAGCTTGAAGGCTCTGAAGTAAGTATTGCAGGCCGTATGATGAGCAGACGTGATATGGGTAAGGCAAACTTTATCGATATCGCTGACGCTAAAGGCAGAATTCAGGTTTACATCAGAAAAGACGATGTTGGCGATGACGTTTTTGCCGAATACAAAACTTGGGATATCGGCGATATCGTAGGTCTTACAGGTACAGTTTTCAGAACACGCAGAGGCGAGATTTCCGTTCATACAACATCTATTAAGCTTCTTGCAAAATCCCTTATTCCCCTTCCCGAAAAATTCCACGGTCTCAAAGATACAGACCTCAGATACCGTCAGAGATACGTTGATCTTATCATGAACCCCGAAGTGAAGAAAAACTTCATTATCCGTTCCCAATTCATCAAGTTTATGAGAAAATACCTCGATGATATGAACTACATTGAAGTTGAAACTCCCGTACTTAACACTATCGCAGGCGGCGCATCTGCACGTCCTTTCATTACTCACCACAATACGCTCGACCTTAATATGTATATGCGTATAGCTACAGAGCTTCCCTTGAAGCGTCTTATCGTCGGCGGTATGGACAGAGTATACGAAATCGGCAGAATCTTCAGAAATGAAGGTATGGACCCAAAACATAACCCTGAATTCACATCAATCGAGCTTTATCAGGCTTACGCTGACTTTAACGATATGATGGATATCGCAGAAGGTATTATTGCAGGCGCGGCAAAAGAAATTCTCGGAACATACGAGCTTGAATGGATGGGCGAAAAGATCGACCTTACTCCCGGTTGGAGAAGACTTTCAATGGTTGACGCCGTTAAAGAATATGTAGGTATTGACTTCAGTGCTATTACAGATGATGCCGAAGCCGTTGCAGCAGCAGAAAAAATCGGCGTTGAGCTCGCTGAAACTGCTGATAAAACTTGGGGTAACGCACTTTATGCTTGCTTCGATCAGAGAGTAGAAGAAAAGCTCGTTCAGCCTACGTTTATCACAATGTATCCCGTTGAGGTTTCTCCCCTTACAAAGGCAAGCCCCAAAGATCCCAGACTTACTGAAAGATTTGAGCTCTTCGTATGCCACAGCGAACTCGCAAACGCATACTCCGAGCTTAACGACCCCATTGTTCAGCGCGAACGCTTCATGAAGCAGCTTGAGCTTCGTGACAGAGGTGACGATGAGGCAGAAATGCTCGATGAAGATTTCCTCACAGCTATGGAATACGGTATGCCCCCCACAGGCGGTATGGGTATCGGTGTTGACCGTGTAGTAATGATGCTTACAGGCAACGACACTATCAGAGAAGTTATACTCTTCCCCACAATGAAACCGTTAGCTTAATATATTATCAGAACACTAAGATATTTTGTGGAGAAGCTTTTTTCAACTGAAAAAAAGTTTCCCCACATCATTTCGAAAAAGTCTTTTTATATACTGTTTATTGAAAAGAGTTCTTTATATGACAAAATTAACAAGAATCGACGATTCGCTTATTGGAAGCAAATTCAAACCGGGCATGAAATTCAGATTTCAGTTGGCAATTCCCTGCGTAGATACTGAAAGCTTTGCAATGCTCATAGAGCATGACGGCCCTAACGAAGAAAACATCAACTCAATGCTAAAGCTTGCTGATGAAGGCAAGGCTCCTTATTGCGTAAGCATAGGAGTTTTCTCTTCCGAGCTTTTAATGCCTGACGGCTCTGAAAGAAATATGCGTATGAATAACTACGATTATTTTGACAGAGAATACGGCGACTTCTTGGTTTACGAATTGATACCGTATATTAAAGCAAAGTATAATATCAATTTTTCTGAATCTGCAGATATGCATTTTGTTTCGGGCGGTTCTTCCGGCGGAATTTCGGCTTTTGTTATTGCATGGTTTCATCCTGATTATTTTCATCGCGTATTTATGTGCGCTCCTTCGTTTATGGCTTTGGGACGAGGAAATGAGCTTCCTTATCTCATAAGAAAATATGAAACGAAGCCTTTCAGAATATTTGAAGAGTATTATGAAAATGAAATAAATGACTATTCCGGTTGGATAAGATCCATAGATGAACAGACCCGTGAATCTTTGATCTTTGCAAATTATGATTTTAAATATAAATTTTTCCAAGGCGAAAGTCATTGTGAACGGTATCATGATGAAAATACAGCCTACGAGCGCAACGAATGGATATGGCATGATTGGAAAGATACTCCGATCACGGCTCCGGGCAATTCTCCGAGAGTTGACAGTATAGTACCATTCGAAAGCAAATGGGAAAAATGCGAGAGTTTTCCTCAAATCGAAAAGGAAACCTGTGAAAAGCTCTGTAACTCTTATGAAAATATAGTCTTATCAAATGACAAAATGGCTTGGTATGCTGCCAACAAAGATGACGATAATATATATATGTTTGTAAGAGATGAAAATCTTTCTCTTAACAGAAGAATTACTCATGCAATGCTTCATACTATTCCAAACCAAAAAATAAAGGGTGCAATCCATATGGCGGTAGATAAGACCGACCGTTTGTTTGTACTTACAGAAATCGGAATTCAATGCGTCCGTACCTTTGGCGCAATAGACGTTATTCTTGATCTTCCCGATAACAGCAATGCTCTGAAAATTGCAATAACAGACGCTCTTTATGTTCAAACCGAAAACGGAATATATAAAAGAGAGCTTTGCAAAGAACATATTACCGAAAGCGAAGAAAAAAGACAACAGACGAACTATTACGACTGACTTTACACATACGATTTTCAAAACAGAATGGAGATTACTATGGCACAATGGAAAGAAAAAGAAGCTGACAGATACTCCCACGACAAATGGTATGAAAACATTTGGTTCCACCATAAATTTCATATTCTCATAGGAGCCTTGTTGGTTATATTTATAGCAGTTTTATTCTTTTCCACTAATATGAATGACACTACGGATATGTATATTCTGTTTGTCACAGACTCC
>JAFSAH010000036.1 GCA_017441125.1 Clostridia bacterium | reverse complement strand
GTTGAAAGCTTTTCCGCCCAACTGCTTGCCGATACCGTGTCGACGATTATTCCCATTGTCTGGGGTGCAATTGAGGCTCCGAAATCGCCGCCTGCCGCCATAAGTGCGTATGCCGCGATGCCAATATGTGGAAACCGCTCTTCCATCATAATAAGAGTTCCGGGCCAAAGCATTGATGTGAATATTCCTACAAGTACGCAGGCTATAATTGAAATAACAACGTTTGAGCTGACTCCGACGATTATATAACAAACTGCCGATCCTAACATTCCCCAAAAGAGGACTTTGATTATATTCTTTCCGTATTTTGCATATACAGTTCTTGTAAGGGCTAACAGTACGGCAAAAAGAGCCATTCCTAAAATATCACCAACTGTTTTGGGTATATGTAATGCCGTTTCCATATAGCCGGAGATCCAGTTTGTCATGGTGTTTTCGGCGCAGCTTCCCAAAAAGATACACGCAACGCATAGGGCAAGCCCGAATTTTTGGTATTTATTGGATTTTGAACCGTTATTATGGAAAATATTCATTTCGGGCAGAGGCACTATATTGTAAAGTATGAAACAAATCAATGGAAGAATTGCCCAAAAGACCGTCAGGTACATCCAATTTTCCGTTCCGAATATTTTAAGGAAAACAGTGCTTAAAACTACGACCATCAGAACTCCGTAGCCGTAAAGTGAATGTAATGCACTCATGTCACGTTCCGGATTGTCAGAGGGGAGTGCTGCAACAAGGGGACTGAGCAATGCTTCACTGAGACCTGATGCGACTGAAAACAGTATAGTTCCTATCGCCAATCCCAAATACGCCATGGTTGGAAAAAATGTCGGTATAAGCGCATATATCAGAAGCCCTACAGTCGTCAGTAACGGCATGATTTTTACGCACGCATGGATATTGAAATGCTTTGAGAAAAAACTGAAAGCTAAATCAACGCATAACTGCACGCAAAAATTTATTGCTACAAGTGTTCCCAATAATGTATATGAGATTCCGTAATTTTCATGGAATGTTATAAAAAGTATCGGTGGCAAGCTGAATACCGATGCCATTGCAAGATACGAAAAATAACATGTATATTTAGTTTTTTTGTATTTATTTATGTTTTCAGACATTATCTGTTCCTTTTTATTTATGTATTATCTTCTGAAAAAATAAGGTTGAAAATTTCTGACAGACGGTCGTTTTGTCCTGACAGGTACAGATAACCTATTAGAGTCTCCAGACCTGTGGCGGCTTTGTATTCACCCACATCGCTGTTTTTGTGGGGAGTTGCATTTGAGTTACGTCCTCTTTTGAATACAGCCAATTCTTCTTCTGTCAGTATTTCAAGTATTTTGTTGCAGAAAGCCGCTTGCGCGGAAGCGCTGACATACCGCAGAGCTTCCGTGTGTAGTTTTCCGTTTGATTTATTTGCTTTCAGTAATAAGTGTTCTCTTACGTTCAGTTCGTAAATCCCGTCACCTAAATATGCAAGAGCCAAAGGGCTGTACTGTGCGGCAGAACGCTTATCCATAGGGTTTATATTTGTAAACAATTTAAAGGTCCTTTCGGAACGTAGTTCAGACTTCCCGTCTGTTTTCGATAGATTTGGAAAGAGTCAGTTCGTCAGCATATTCCAAGTCGCTTCCCACGGGTATACCGTATGCAAGACGCGTTACAGAAACTCCCAATGGTTTTATAAGTTTTGCAATATACAGGGCAGTGGTATCACCTTCAACCGTAGAGCTTGTTGCAAGAATAACTTCTTTAACTTCATCACTTTTTAAGCGGTCGATGAGTTCTTTTATACAAAGCTCTGCAGGGCCTATATTGTCAAGAGGCGAAATTACACCGTGGAGAACGTGATAAAGTCCGTTAAATCCTGCGGTTTTTTCTATTGCAATAACGTCAGAGGGTGCAGATACGACACAAATAACAGAACGGTCTCTTCTGCTGTCTCCGCAAACGGTACATTTCTCTCCGTCTGTCAGGTTGCAACATTCAGGACATCTGTGTATGGTGTTTTTTGCATTTATAATAGCTTCTGCAAATGCCTGCGCCTGTTCATCGGGCATATTCAGCACATGGAAAGCCAATCTCTGGGCGGATTTTGCACCAATACCCGGAAGTCTGCGGAAATATTCCGCAAGTATTTCCAACGCGTTTACCTGATATGACATATCTTAGAATCCCATTCCGGGGAGATTAAGTCCGCCTGTAATCTTGCCCATTTCTTCGTTTGTGGTCTTTTCGACAAGAGAAACAGCTTCGTTCACAGCCGCTACGAGCATATCTTCCAACATTTCCAAATCTTCGGGTTCATTGCTTACTACAGTGGGGTCGATTTTTATGGACTTAACTTCTTTTGTGCCCATAATTGAAATTTTAACCATTCCGCCACCGGAAGTTACTTCAAATTCTCTGTTATTGAGTTCTTCCTGCATCTTTTCCATATTTTCTTGTGCCTGCTGAACTCTTTTCAGCATTTCCTGCTGGCTGGGACCTTGGGGGATTCTTACTTTCATGATTTTATTACCTTGCCTTTCGTGTTTTAGTTTGACTTAATTAAATTCAAAAAGTCCGTTATTTTCAATATTATCGTATGTTGAATTCTTTTTTATATATTCATTTATATTTCCTTTTGCAACCTTAACTTCATATCCTATGCGTCTGTTTTTCACAAGTGCATCTGAGATTGCCGCCAAGCTTTGCGGAGTTTTTATTTCCGTAAGGTCACGGTCATTGTTGCAAAGGAAAATTATCTGCTTTTTATTGTAAACGGCTCTGCAATAATTTGCCAAAAGAGCACCTAAAACTCTGTTCTTTTCTCTTACGGATTCCGCAATATCCTTCAGTGCCAGAAGCTCCTGCCAGGAGTCTCCGTCATCGGTCGCATTTTCGGAAGAGTCTTTATTTTCCTTGATTTTCTTCGGTTCGGGTTGAGGCTCATGAATTTCGTCCTCTTTCATGGGCGGTATTTCAACCTCTTCAAAAAAATCATCCGTAGGAACAGGGGGGAGATATTCTCCCGGTGGGGGAGGTATCATGCTGTCATCAAAATCCGGCATAGGAGGCTCTTCCCGTACGGGCTTCGGTGCGGGTTTTGTCTCTTCCCGTTGTGTGGGAGCCGCAGGTGTGGGTTCGGGCTTGTTCTGCTGAATATTTGCAGAAATCTTAACGCCGTTTGCTACTATCTCTTTTAACTGATTTTCCAACTTGCCTATTCGGGCAACGAGAGAATCATTGTTTTCGGAAAATACGGGCTTTGCAATTTTTACAAGGCACAGCTCTGCCGCCGCGCGCTTGTCAGGACTTCTTGAAAAGGAGTTTGAAGCCTCAAAAAGAGTGTCCATTGCATAAACTATATGCTCGTAGGAGTATTTTTTTGCAAGAGCCTTCAATGCTCTGATATCCTCCTCGCTTTTATCGAGAATATCTGCATTTACTGCGGATTTTACCGCAAGAAGATCTCTGAAAACGGATGTAAGCTCGTTTATCATAAGACTTAAATCCTTTGATGAAAAATAAAGCTCATCAATGAATTTATAAAGAGCGTCGATATTTTCTTCTGCAATGCTGTCCGCTATACTGTAAAGCTTTCCTCTTCCGATAACGCCTAACAGCGCTTCCGCTTCATCGTAAGATACTGCCTCAACAACCTTTTCGAGAATTGAAAGGGAGTCACGAACCGAACCGTCAGCCAAAGTTGCCACAAGACGTACGGTTTTATCATCGACGGTTTTATTTTCAAGCTTCAGTATTTTATATATTTGGTCGGAAATGTCTTTTACCGAAAGTCTCTTAAAATCAAATCTCTGACATCTCGAAAGAATCGTCGCGGGAATCTTATGAGATTCCGTTGTTGCCAAAATAAATATAACGTGCGCGGGAGGCTCTTCCAATGTTTTAAGCAACGCGTTAAAAGCGCCTGCGGAAAGCATATGGACCTCGTCTATGATATAAACCTTATATTTGGCTTTTATGGGAGTGTATACTATTTCATCACGTATCTGTCTGATATTTTCAACACCGTTATTTGAAGCGGCGTCGATCTCCATTACATCAAAGATGCTTCCGTCGAGAATACCCTTGCAAACTTCACATTCGTTGCAAGGTTCTCCGTTAACGGGGTTAAGACAGTTTACTGCTCTTGAAAGAATTTTTGCACATGAAGTTTTACCCGTTCCGCGAGTTCCGCAGAAAAGGTACGCATGTGAAAGCTGAGAATTTTCCACTTGATTTCTCAACGTTTTTGTTATATGTCCCTGACCTACCACGTCGGAAAAAGTCAGCGGGCGGTATTTTCTGTAAAGAGCGTAATGCATTGTTTCCCCCTTGGATATTAATATAAACTATTTTGATATAATAAGAGGAAGGCGGGTTCCTTGCTGTGCACCTCGAAAGTGCTTAATGCTGCTCAGTTCCCTGCCTGACATGGTTCACACGCAAGGTCACGCAAGACCCGTCTTCCAACATATATTATATACTATATTTAGGAAAAAATCAATAGGGTAAAACGAAAAAATTATAACATCTTACGGTGCTTTGCTTTAAAATGTCATCTTTATGTTCTTATGAGCCACTTGAAATTTTGCTTATGCTGTGGTATAATGAAAAAAGAAAATATTTATAATAGTCGATAAGATTTTTTTAGTTTTGATTGTAAAAAAAATCACAATTTAAATATGGAACATTTTTACTATTTTGCAGTCAAATATTTGAAAATAAAAATGAAAGGCAGATAGTTAATTTGACATTTAAAAAATCTTCATTTCCGTTAATTTTTACGGCAATTCTATGTTTTGTCATAGGGCTTGGACTTATTATTTTGTGCTTTTTATTCCCTTCGGGAAACGATTATGAAGACCCCGATCCTGAAAACGAAATAGTAAACAACGATCCGCAACAGCCGAGTGTTCCCGACGAGGGTAATGGCGACAAGGTTGAACCGGGAGAGGCGCTGAATCCCGAAACTCCCACAGAGCCTTCCGAACCTGATGTTCCCGATGAACCTGTTGATCCCCAAATACCTTCAGAACCCGACGTTCCCGATGAACCCTCGGAAGGCGAAAAACCGTTTGTTTCATCTAAAGACGATCCGCTTCTCGTTCTTGCAAATGTGGATAATCCTCTTCCTGATGATTTTGAGGTGGGGGAGCTTGAACTTGTTCAAAAAAATAGCCAGGGAACTTATAAGCTTGACATCCGCGCCGCTTCTTATGCACGAGAAATGATTGCCGATGCGGAAGCAGAGGGAATTTCTCTTTTCATTTGCTCTTCATACAGGGCGAGATCCTTGCAACAGACACTTTTTGATAATAAGTATAATTCTTACATTGCAAACGGCTGGAGTGCTGACGAGGCTTACGCAAAGACGGCAACAATTATTGCTATTCCCGGCACAAGTGAGCATCAGACGGCACTTTGCATGGACATTGTAACTCCATCATATAGAGTTCTTGATTCCGGTTATGCGGAAACCGATGCCGCTAAATGGCTTGCCGCAAACGCTTATAAATACGGATTTATTCTCCGTTACCCCAAAGATAAGCAGGACATTACAAAAATTATTTTTGAACCCTGGCATTACAGATTCGTAGGTGTTGAAAACGCAAAGCTTATTTATGAAAGCGGACTTTGTCTTGAAGAATATATTGAAACCTTGAAATAAAACTTAATACAATAATACGGGTAGACCCTTGAAGGGTTTACCCGTATTGCTTTATGGTTTATTCAATTTATCAAGTGTTAACAAGGTCAATTTCGCAAATGAAATCGAGAGTTTCCCTGTCAAGCTTTGTTACTGCGTAGTTTCTGAAAAGGTAAACGTAGCTTCCCGAATAACAAACGCGTGATTCCGAATACTTGTAGTCTATAGCTTCAAGCTCGGCAACCTTTACTTCCAACTGATTGTTTTCTATTTTGACTTCCGCAAGAGTATTCGT
>JAFSAH010000035.1 GCA_017441125.1 Clostridia bacterium | reverse complement strand
TGGGATGTTTTGTGGAACGAAAAGTATGCGAAAAACATCTTTATGATGGATAGTGAACGAGATTCCATAGCTGTTGCGCTGATTAAAAACGGTTACAGCATCAATACGAAAAATATTGACGAGCTTAATGCTGCAAAGGCTTCCCTTATTGAGCAGAAACCCCTTGTTTTGACTTATACTTCCGATGATGCAAAGGAAAAAATGGCAAATGAAGAGGGTTGGCTTGCAGTAATGTGGTCCTGCGACATTACTTTTGTCGAAAGTCTTAACCCTGAAATCGAATATGTTATTCCCGATGAAGGAACAAATCTTTGGTGGGATGCTGCATGTATTCTTTCAACCGCTAAATATAAAGAAGAGGCAGAGCTGTTTATCGACTTCCTTTGCCGCCCCGATATAGCGAAGATGAATGCTGAATATCTTGAAAGCACAACTCCCAACAAGGGCGCTTATGAGCTTCTTGATGAGGACGTAAAAAATAATGAGATAATTTATCCCTCCGATGAGGTTATTGCTAAATCCGAAATGTTCGAAGATCTTGCGGATTATGCGTCTATTTATACTTCAATCTGGAACGAAGTTCTCGGTAACTAAAACTGTATTACATAAAACACTTTCTCTGAAAAAAGGGAAGGTGTTTTCTTTTTGTCTTAAGGTTTAGCAATAATAAAGACTTGAATTGTGGCAGAATTGAAACACAATCGGCTCTAATTCTAAAAAAATGCCTGTTAGGTATTGACAAAACAGGGTTTTAGTGGTAAAGTATATGCATGCGTTAGCACTCGATTGCTGTGAGTGCTAAAATGTAAAGGAGCAGAAGATTAGAATGTTGGATGATCGTAAACAAAAAATCCTTCGGTCTGTCATTTCCACATATATAGCAACAGGCGAACCTGTCGGTTCCAAGGCTTTATTGGATATGGCTGAACTTCACGTTTCTTCCGCTACTGTACGCAGCGAAATGCTTGAACTTGAACGCTTGGGACTGCTTTGTAAGCCCCATACGTCTGCAGGCAGAATACCTTCGGAAGAGGGCTTGAGGTACTATGTTCAAGCGTTGGATAACACCTATCAGCTTGATGAGAGAGACCTTCGTATTTTAGTTCCTGCTTTCGGCTCGTGCGTCAGCCTTATAGAGATGATAAAATCCGCATCGCACTGTCTGGCCGATTTTACGGGATACACCGTTTTCTCTGCGGCTCCTACTCATAGCGACGGGCATTTTACCTTTGAAGTTATGCGGGCAGGGAAGAACACCCTTGCAATTATGGCTGTAAGCTCTACTGGAACGGTAAAGTCTGTTTTTACGCGTATAGAAACGGAGATTTCTGCGGAAGATATAGAGAGGCTTACAAAAATTCTCAATGGCGTTTTTTCGGGATTTCCCGTTAATGAAATAGGTTCAATAAGAGTAATGCTTTTCAAATCGGAGTTGGAAAAGGGCTGTCCGAAATTGACTTGCGTTATTGCTCCCGTTGTAAACCTTGTAAATAAGGTGAAATCCTACGAGCTCTTTATAAGCGGAGGTTCAAATCTGCTTTCCTGTCCTGAATTTTCCAATATTAATGCGGCTCGTCAATATATGGATTTCCTTAATGAGCACGATGTTATACTTGAAGAGCTTCTGTCGGGAAACGGTGACCTTTCCGTAAAAATAGGTCATGAGAATAAGCTTCTCGGCGAAATGAATACGAGCATTGTATCTGTTAACTGTAATGCGAAAATACCCATAGTTTTCGGAATTCTCGGTCCTTCAAGAATGGATTATTCAAAGATAATTGCAGGTTGCAAGCACGTCGTTCTTCAGTTGAAAGAACAGATCGACGGCGAATTTTAAAGTATATAATTATTATTAACATAATAGGAGATTTGAAATGAATAATAAATGTTCAAACGAAGAAAAGTGCAATTGTGAGTGCGAAGATAAAGTAAACTGCGAATGTGGCTGTGAAGAACAGGCAGAGCAGAAGACAGAAGCTGTCGGCTCCGATGATAAATTCCTCAGACTTGCCGCTGATTTTGAAAACTTCAAAAAACGCACCAAGGTTGAGAAGGAAGCCCTTTACGGCTTGAGTGTTTGTGAAACCGTAGGAAAACTTCTTCCCATCTTTGATGATCTTGAAAGAGCTCTTGCAGCTGCAGATGAAGACTCCGCAGTTAAAAAGGGTGTTGAGCAGGTACTTATTAAAGCGGATTCCGTATTGAAGTCAATGAATATTGAAGCTTTCGGCGCGCCCGGTGAAGAATTTGATGCAAATTACCACGAAGCTGTAATGCAGACAGCAAGCGATGAATACAAAGGCGGACAGATAGCCTCAGTATTCCAAAAGGGATATAAGATGACTACGAACGATAAGGTCATCAGATATGCAAAAGTCAGCGTAGTTGCTGAATAATAAGTAAAGTTAAAAAAATAATTAAAATAAAAGACAAAATCTTTAGGAGGCATTTTAAATGTCAAAAATTATTGGTATCGACTTAGGTACAACAAACTCTTGTGTTGCCGTTATGGAAGGCGGCGAACCCGTAGTTATTGCTAATGCAGAAGGCGCAAGAACAACACCTTCCGTAGTTGCTTTCTCCAAAACAGGTGAAAGAATGGTAGGTCAGGTTGCTAAAAGACAGGCAATTACAAATCCCGATAGAACAGTTATCTCTATCAAGAGAGATATGGGTAGTTCCAGAAAAGTTGCTATTGACGGCACAGACTATACACCTGAAATGATTTCTTCAATGGTTCTCCAGAAGCTTAAGGCTGATGCTGAAGCTTATCTTGGCGAAAAGGTTACAGAAGCCGTTATTACAGTTCCCGCATATTTCAGCGACGCTCAGAGACAGGCTACAAAGAATGCAGGTACAATCGCAGGTCTTGACGTTAAAAGAATTATCAACGAACCTACAGCTGCAGCTCTCGCTTACGGCGTAGATAAAGAAACAGAACAGAAGGTTATGGTTTACGACCTTGGCGGCGGTACCTTCGACGTTTCAATCCTCGATATCGGAGACGGCGTATTTGAAGTTCTTTCCACAAGCGGTAACAACCGTCTCGGCGGCGATGACTTCGACGAAAGAATCATCAACTATCTTGCGGCTGAATTCAAAAAAGAAAATGGAATCGACCTCAAAAACGATAAAATGGCTCTCCAGAGACTTAAGGAAGCCGCTGAAAAGGCAAAGATCGAGCTTTCCGGTATGATGTCCACAAACGTTAACCTTCCCTTTATCACAGCTGACGCTACAGGTCCCAAGCACCTCGACATCACACTTAACAGAGCTAAATTCAACGAACTTACAGCAGATCTTGTAGAAGCTACAATGATTCCCGTAAGAAAGGCTATGGACGACGCAGGTCTCAGACCCGAAAATATTGACAAGGTTCTTCTTGTCGGAGGTTCTTCAAGAATTCCCGCAGTTCAGGAAGCACTCAGAAAGTTTATTGATAAAGAACCCCATAAGGGTATCAACCCCGATGAATGTGTTGCTGTAGGTGCCGCTATTCAGGCAGGTATTCTCGGCGGTGACGTTACAGGTCTTGTACTTCTCGACGTTACACCTCTTTCTCTCGGTGTTGAAACATACGGCGGCGTATTCACAAAGATCATTGACAGAAATACAACTATCCCTGCAAAGAAGAGCCAGATCTTCACAACGGCTGCAGATAACCAGACATCCGTTGAGGTTCATGTCCTCCAGGGCGAACGTCCTATGGCTGCTGACAATAAAACTCTCGGAAGATTCAATCTTGACGGTATTCCTCCCGCACCGAAGCAGGTTCCCCAGATCGAAGTTACATTTGATATTGATGCAAACGGTATCGTAAACGTTTACGCTAAAGATAAGGGTACAAATAAAGAACAGCATATCACTATCACAGCTTCTACAAATATGTCTAAAGAAGAAGTTGAAGCGGCTGTTGCTGAAGCAGAAAAATACGCTGCAGAAGATACAAAACGTAAAGAAGCTGTTGAAATTCGCAATAATGCCGATCAGGTAATTTATCAGTGCGAAAAGAGCATGAACGATATGGGCGATAAGCTTTCTGCTGATGAAAAAGCTCCCGTTCAGGCACAGATCGACAAGCTTAAGGAGACTCTTAAGGGCGACAATACAGACGCTATAAAAGCAGATACAGAAGCTCTTCAGCAGGCATTCTATAAGATCGCTGAAAAGATTTACGCTCAGACTCAGCAGAATCCCGGTGACCCCAATGCTGCAGGTGTTGACCCCACAGCAGATAACGGCGGCGCTGATTACACTGTTGTTGACGACGACAATAACTGATAATTTACAGAAAAAGATTAGAGGGTAACTGCAGTTTATGGCTGATAAACGAGATTATTATGAAGTCCTCGGAGTTAGTAAATCCGCATCCGATGATGAAATAAAAAAGGCTTACCGAAAGCTTGCAAAACAGTATCATCCTGACCTTAATCCCAATAATAAAGACGCTGAAGTTAAATTCAAGGAAGTCGGGGAGGCATATGCTGTCCTCTCCGACCCCGAAAAGAAACAGCGCTACGATCAATTCGGTCACGCGGGTGTGGATCAATCATACGGCGGTGGCGGTGGATATGCCGGCGGCGTCAACTTTGGTGATTTCGGTGATCTTGGAGATATTTTCGGTAGTTTCTTTGGCGGTGGAACAGGAAGAAGACGCTCTTCCGCAATTCCCGGCGAAGATATAAATGTAAGTGTAAGACTTGATTTTACCGAAGCTGTTTTCGGTTGTACGAAAACGGTCAACGTTCGCAGGAGTGTTACTTGTCCCGATTGTAAGGGAACAGGCGCCGCAGCCGGAACTTCTCCGCAGGAGTGTACGGTTTGTCACGGTACGGGCCGTGTACGTCAGGTTTCACAGACAATGTTCGGAAATATTCAAACAGAAAGAACCTGTTCTGCGTGCGGCGGCAGCGGTAAGATAATAACCAATCCCTGTAAGACCTGCGGCGGTTCATGTCAGGTCAGACAAGGTTCTGCGGAGAATATTACGATTCCCGCAGGTATAAATAATAACCAAACCATTTCATTCAGAGGAAAGGGCGGAATGGGCCTTAAGGGCGGTCCGAACGGTAATTTGAATGTTAAGGTTCAGGTAAATCCTCACCCTATTTTTGAGAGAAGAGATTTTGATATCTATTGTGACGTTCCCATAACTTTCGTTCAGGCTTGTATGGGATGTACTCTCGATATTCCTACGATAGATAATTCTGTACTTAAACATAAGATCCCCGAAGGCACACAGCCCGGAACCGTTTATAATTTCAAGGGCAAGGGCGTTCCTTATATGAACAGTAAGGGTCGCGGCGATATGTATGTTAAGATCGTTGTTGAAATACCAAAAAATCTTAATCAAAAACAGAAGGATCTTCTTAAAGAGTTTGATGATAACAATAATCCCAAGAGTTATGAGAAAAATAACGGTTTTTGGGAAAAAGTGAAGAACCTTTTTAATTAATCAAATACACTCAGCCGAATGATTATTTCTTTGGCTGGGTATTTGTGTTTACAGTAAAAAGGACTTTTTTTACTTTCAGAAATTGGGATAATTCGCAAACTTAAATAATTTACGGAGTTGATATATATGTATAAAATTGAGTTACACGCTCATACAAAACCAATCAGCGGTTGCGGACAGTTGACCCCTGAAGAATTGGTTAAAGCCTATAAAGATGTGGGCTACAGCGGAATAGTTATTGCAAATCATTTTACCAACGATTTTTTCATAGAGGAATCAGAAGAAGAGCTTCAGAGATATATGACCGCTTACAAGGAAGCTGAAGAAGCAGGAGAAAAATACGGCGTGAAGATATTCTGGGGCGCTGAATTCAGATTTTCTCCTCAGATACAGGACTTCCTTGTTTACGGTGTGACTGAATCTTTGTTGAGGAAAATGATGCACGCCTTTGACTATACTTTTGAAGAATTCCGTGCATTGGTAAAATCTGAAGGCGGCTTGTTTGTACAGGCGCATCCTTTCAGACATCTCGACTTAATCATTCCGCTTACAGATCTTGACGGTATTGAGCTTTACAATATGCACGCAAAACATAATTCCAAAAATGACCTCACTGAGCTTCTTTTAACAAAATACAAGGTTGGCTTTGCAACCTCTGGCTCTGATTGCCATGAATATGACAGCGTCGGCAGAGGCGGTATACTCTGCGAAAAAATGCCTGAAAACAATGCGGAGCTTTGCGATATATTGAGAAACCGTGAATATGAATTGATCCGTAATTATGATTTTAATTATGAGAAGGAATTTTTAGGTAAATAATGTCATGATCTATCCTGTGGTTTTTAAGCGAAAAAGGGTCGGAGCTATAGTAATGAGCTCTTTATTGCTTGTTTTTTCTGTAGTAATGCTCGTTTATGATATTATGGAAGGAAACAGTGTTGCGCTTTATATAATAGCCGTAATCGTTTTTGGAGTAAGCCTGGCTTTTAATATATTTCTTTCTTGCGAGAAAACTTTTATTATAGATGGGGAAAAAATATACAGCAAGTCAATTTTTATACCAAAGCTTTCTGTGAAAAGAGAGAATATAAAGAGTGTTAAAATTGATGAAGAAAACGGAAGCAGACTTTGGGTTTATTATAATATGCCTGAATTTAACGGTGCTTTATTCGGAGCATTTTTGTCTTTCGTAATATCCAAAAATGATGTGGACAAGCCTCTTAATGAGGTCAAGGCTATAATTGAGGATTATATTATTTCTGAAAATTCAAATGCGAATTCATAAAATAATTATCATGATTAAATTTTTATTAAGGTTAAAACTATCTTGCCATAAAAAGTTTAAACCCTTGAAACTTTAATTTATTGTTTCGGGACTTGCTTTTTTTGAGTATTGGTAGTATAATATTTGTATTATATTTTAGTAATTTATTTTACATATGTCGCCATGATGCGACGGATTGGAGATCAAAATGAATATTGAAATCATTAAAACTCAGACTCCGAAACAGAAGCCTGACCAGAAAAATCTCGGCTTTGGAGATTATTTTACAGACCATATGTTCACTATGCGTTATACAAAAGGACAGGGTTGGCATTCACCCAAAATTGAACCCTACGCACCCATTCAGATGGATCCTGCAGCAATGGTTCTTCACTATGCGCAGGAAATTTTTGAAGGTCTTAAGGCGTACCGTTCACCCGAAGGTAAGATCCTTCTTTTCCGTCCTGACAGAAACTTCGCAAGACTTAATGTTTCCGCAAAACGTCTTTGCATTCCTCAGATCGATGAAGAATTTGCAATTAAAGCTCTTGAAGAACTCGTAAAAATCGATGCTGACTGGATTCCCACAGAACCCGGAACGTCTCTTTACATCAGACCCTTCATCATTGCAATGGACGCTCATCTCGGTGTTCGCGCTGCAAATGAACTTCTTTTCACTATAATTCTTTCTCCCGTTGGCGCTTATTACAAAGAAGGCTTCAACCCCGTTAAGATTTATATCGAAACAGAATATGTAAGAGCAGTTAAGGGTGGCACAGGCTTCACAAAGTGCGGCGGTAACTATGCTGCATCTCTTGCAGGTCAGGAAAAGGCTCATGAACTCAACTATTCTCAGGTTCTTTGGCTTGACGGCAGAGAACACAAATATGTTGAAGAAGTTGGCGCAATGAACGTATTCTTCAAGATAAACGGAACCGTTGTAACTCCTTCTCTTGAAGGTAGTATTCTTTCAGGTGTTACAAGAATGTCTGTTATTGAAATGCTCAAGAGCAAGGGCTATAACGTTGAAGAAAGACTTCTTCCCATTGATGAACTTATTGCTGCTGCAGAAGCAGGTACTCTTGAAGAGGCTTGGGGTACAGGTACGGCGGCTGTAATCAGCCCTATCGGTGAACTTTTCTGCGACGGTAAGGTTTATAAGCTCAATGACGGTAAGATCGGTGAAACTTCACAGATGCTTTACGATGAACTCACAGGTATTCAGTGGGGTAAGCTTCCCGATACATTCGGTTGGACACGCGTTATCGGCTAATTAAATATAAATAATTAAACATCAGATTTCGGACTGTTTTTTGATTTGGAATATCAAAAAGCAGTCCGTTTTTTGTGAGTTTTTTTTGTGAAAAAAATTTGCGTAAGCATAATACGACATAAAATTTGTATTCATTGGTATATAATATATATAATTGAATTTTTATTTTACGTGTCTTTTGAACAAAATAGGTAAAATTATCATGGCTTAAAAAATATTGGATAAAATTACTTGAC
Source organism: Clostridia bacterium (assembly GCA_017441125.1). Lineage (GTDB taxonomy): Bacteria > Bacillota > Clostridia > Oscillospirales > UBA644 > HGM12619. The sequence goes on along the minus strand of JAFSAH010000035.1, from coordinate 1,063 downwards.
AAACAAAGTTTAAAGGTGTATAATATTAATGTAAAGAAGAATAAATGAGTGGAGTTATTGTTTAAAATGACGGAAATTTTGGCTTTTTCGGTATTTTAATGACATCTATTGGAAAATATATGAATTTTAATTTTTATTTCCCTGAATATAAATGGAATGATTCTAATTGGATGAACTTCAGAAAAGAAGTTATGCAGGATAAAAAGAGAGTTCCTTTGAATATATATGAGATTGATCTTGCATCATGGAGAACTCGTTACGGCAAAACAAATAAATACGGAGATTCTTTTCTCAATTACAGAGAACTTTCCGGAGACATAATTTCTTATATAAAAGAGATGGGATATACTCATATAGCTATTTTGGCAAAAAACTACAGATATGAGCTTTTTAGTACTCCTGATTCAAGATTCGGGACTTCGGAAGACTTTATGTTTTTCGTAGATGAACTTCATAAAGGCGGAATCGGAGTTATAATTGATTTAATTACTTTTCGTAAACCTGTTTCAGAGATTCCCCAAGATATTGAAACATTGACTGAAGAAGATATATTCAACGTTCCTGATGAAAAACTTTTCTATGAATTTGAGAAATTATCTTTACATTGGATTGAAAATTATCATATAGATGGTATCAGATGTGAAACGGATTGTCTTGTAGGTTGTGAATACGAAGCTGCGAATATCTTTTCAAGACTTAACAGCGTTATTTTAAAAAAACATTCCGATATCCTGACCGTTGCAATGCTTACCGATGAATCAAGAGCTTCTTACGCCGAAAACTGCGGCTTTTCGATGGTTCAGAATTTGCGCGCCGCACACGGTCTTTTTGAATACGGCGGCTGTGACCCGTATTTCAGAAGACATCATCACAGTAAGGTCGTTTTGGATGATTATGATATTTCTGAAAGCTTTATTATTCCCGTCACTCATTCGGACGTTTCTTTTGGCAGAAAATCTCTTTTAGATAAAATGTACGGCGTGTATGAGGATAAATTTGCTTGCTACAGAGCCTTAATGTGTCATGTAACTGCTTTACCCGGTAAAAAAATGATGTTTATGGG
>JAFSAH010000034.1 GCA_017441125.1 Clostridia bacterium | reverse complement strand
TCAATTCGCCACCAAGTAACCAAGGTTGAAAGCTCTGAGCTCCGAACAAGAATCACAGTAAAACAAATCGTTCCCGAAGTAGGCACCTGCGACATGGCTTATTGGCACATATTTGTTTCCATTCCAAAAGCTGAATTTCTTTCAGACAATATTGAAATTGCTTGGGAAAAGTAATTTTTACGCCCCCTGAAATTCATTAAATTATAATATCAAAAGTAAGGCTTGAACAGAGAAATTTGTTCAAGTCTTATTTTTACTCATAAAAAAGGGAAGCCCCATTCGAAGCTTCCAAAAAAACCCTATATATTAAATTTAGAAAAGAGGCTCGAAAATTATTCGTAATCAACAACGTTTGCCCAGCTGAGAAGAAGCTCTCGTTCTTCGGGCTTGCCCTTTACAGACTGAGAAGCGGCAACGATGGGCATCCATTTTTCAACGTACTGACGGGCAGTATCGCTCTTTTTACAGAATGTATTAAGATAATATTTTGCAGCTTCATCATCTCCTGCGAGCTTGAAAAGGAGATACGTTCTTGCCACATCGGCAGAAGCATTTCCCTGCGTAACATGAGCCCAGTCAATGATGAAAGGAACTCCGTCTTCACGGATAATGACATTAGAGGGATTAAAGTCTCCGTGACAAACTTTTGTATGCTTTGGCATACCTTCAAGACGTGTGTGAAGCTCATATCTTGTTGTTGCGTCAAGGTCTGCAGAGCTGATTTTTCTGTTCATTTTATCCTTAAGTTTATTGAGTAAAGGAGATTTCTTTTCATGAACCTTCATCTGAAGATCCACAAGGAGGTCAATATATTCGGCTTTTTTGTCGGGATTTTCAATCATAAGCTGTTCGAGGGATTTGCCTTCGATATATTCAAGAATAATTGCCCATTTACCCTCAATCTTTACAACCTCGATAACTCTGGGAATATTAAGCCCTGTTTCTTCGATTCTTGCCTGATTAAGAGCTTCGTTAAGAACGTCTGCTTTAGAAACATCTTCATTAAAAAGCTTAATTGTCATGTTACCGTCACGGTAAACGGTTTTATTGGCTCTTACAGCGATTACATTATCAAGATTCATAGTTTTGCCTCCTTACACTCTTTCTGTTGTTCCGTAATATGCGTTAAGATACATCTGTTTGATCTCGCTCATGAGAGGATATCTGGGGTTAGCGCCCGTGCATTGGTCATCAAATGCCTGTTCAACCATTTCATCAAGGCGAGCAAGGAAATCCGCCTCATCAATGCCGTAATCTTTGATTGTTTTCTTAATGCCGACCTTTTCTTTCAATTCGTCAATAGCCTTAATAAGATTTTCCATTTTCTCTTCGTTTGTTGAACCGCCGAGACCGAGATGCTCTGCAATTTCAGCATAACGAGCAAGAGTATGGGGATGATCGTACTGGGAAAAAGTACCCATTTTAACGGGCGTTTCGCTGGAGTTGAAGCGAATTACTTCATTGATAAGGAGCGCATTTGCAACACCGTGAGGTAAGTGGTGGAAGGCTCCGAGCTTATGAGCCATGGAGTGACATACACCAAGGAATGCATTTGCGAAAGCCATACCTGCCATTGTAGCGGCGTTTGCCATTTTTTCACGAGCCACAACGTCTGTCTGTCCGTTTTCATAAGCTCTGGGGAGATATTCAAAAACAACCTTCAAAGCGCCGAGAGCAAGACTGTCTGTGTAATCCGTTGCAAGCATTGCGGCATAAGCCTCTACCGCGTGGGTTACGGCGTCGATACCAGAAGCCGCTGTAAGTCCTTTGGGAGCAGACATATGGTAATCAGTATCTATAATTGCCATATTGGGGAGAAGCTCGTAGTCTGCGAGAGGATATTTAACACCTGTTTTTTCATCTGTAATAACTGCGAAAGGTGTAACCTCCGAGCCTGTACCCGCAGATGTGGGAATAGCAATAAAGTAAGCCTTTTCACCCATTTTGGGGAAAGTATATACACGTTTACGGATATCGATAAATCTCATTGCCATATCCATAAAGTCTGCCTCGGGATGCTCGTAAAGAACCCACATGATTTTCGCCGCGTCCATAGCGGAGCCACCACCGAGCGCAATAATGCAATCGGGCTTAAAGCTCTGCATGAGAGCCGCGCCTGCCTTTGCGGAAGCAAGAGTAGGATCGGGTTCTACATCCCAGAATGCCGTATATGAAATACCCATTTCATCAAGCTTGTTTGTTATAGGCTTTATATAGCCGTTGGAATAGAGGAAATTATCAGTTACGATAAAGACTTTTTTCTTATTCATAACCGTTTTAAGCTCATCGAGAGCTACGGGGAGACAACCCTTTTTAATATAGATCTTTTCAGGAGCTCTGAACCAAAGCATATTTTCCCTTCTTTCAGCAACTGTTTTGATATTTAAAAGATGTTTTACACCGACGTTTTCAGAAACACTGTTTCCGCCCCAAGAACCGCAACCGAGAGTGAGAGAGGGCGCAAGCTTAAAGTTGTAAAGGTCACCGATACCGCCGTGAGAAGAAGGAGTATTAACAAGTATACGGCAGGTCTTCATTCTTTCGGAAAACTCATTGATCTTTTCTTTTTCCGTAACAGCGTTAAGGTATACGGAAGAGGTATGTCCAAAGCCGCCGTCAGCAATAAGTCTGTCAGCCTTATCAAGAGCTTCCGAAAAATCTTTTGCCTTATACATTGCGAGAACGGGAGAAAGCTTTTCATGAGCAAACTCTTCAGAAAGATCAACGCTTTCAACTTCACCTATAAGGATCTTTGCGTTTTCGGGAACTTCAACACCTGAAAGCTTTGCTATCGTATGGGCTTTCTGTCCAACGATTTTAGCATTAAGAGCGCCGTTGATAATAATTGTTTTACGAACCTTTTCAAGCTCTTCTTCGTTAAGGAAATAACAGCCTCTTGCAGCAAATTCTTCCTTTACTGCATCGTAAATGCTTTCAAGAACAATTACGGACTGTTCGGAAGCACAAATCATACCGTTGTCAAAGGTCTTGGAGTGAATTATTGAGTTTACAGCAAGAAGTATATCTGCAGAATCATCAATAATTGCGGGAGTGTTTCCTGCGCCTACGCCGATAGCGGGCTTACCGCTGGAATATGCGGCCTTAACCATACCGGGACCACCTGTTGCAAGGATTATATCAGATTCCTTCATTACCATATTGGTAAGCTCAAGGCTGGGAACGTCGATCCATGAAATAATGCCTTCGGGAGCACCTGCTTCAACAGCGGCCTTCAATACTGCTTCGGCAGCGGCGATCGTACATTTCTTTGCGCGGGGATGAGGGCTGATAATAATACCGTTTCTTGTTTTAAGAGCCAGAAGACATTTGAAAATAGCCGTAGACGTCGGGTTTGTCGTAGGAATTACCGCCGCAACAACGCCAATGGGCTCTGCAACCTTTTTAATTCCGAAAGCGGAATCTTCTTCTATAATACCGCAAGTCTTTGTATTTTTGTATGCATTGTAAATATATTCAGACGCGTAGTGATTTTTAATGACCTTATCCTCAACAACGCCCATACCGGTCTCCTCTACCGCAAATTTTGCAAGAGGAATACGGAGCTTATTCGCAGCAGATGCCGCTGCAAGAAAAATCTTATCAACCTGTTCCTGTGTATAAGAGGAAAATTCCTTCTGAGCCTCACGCACATTAGCAAAAGCTTTGCCGAGAGATTCTACCGAATCCACCGTTTCATGAATTCTGTGATTAGCCATTCCGATTACTCCTTATTTTAACATAAAAATACATATTTGGTTTGCTACGTATATATTATACCACAAAAATTCTTTTTGTGTAGGTATCAAAAAAATATAGCGGTATATCTCTGGAAGCATAAGGGTAATCATAAAAAAAGGAGAAACATCTTTTCTCTTGAAAAAAATTTTCTCCTTAAAATCAAATATTTAATTATACAAATTTTCTTACCTCTGCAATAAAACGTTCATCAAGATCGGAAAAACGGTAGCCCTTATGATAAATAAGAACGTCTCTGTACACTTTTTTATTTTCAGAGCATTTACGTTCAACAAGACCGTATCTGTCAAGCATCTTTTCAGGTGTAGGCGATACCCACATAAAGGTATTGGGCAATCTGCTCAAAAGCTCCATCTGAGAAGCTCTTTCAAAAACGTAAATACGTTTATCTACATATTCGGAAAGCTCCGCCTTTTTAGTATCAATCAAAGGCAAAGAAGGAACGTACGGGTCTGCATGGGCAATTTCTATGTAATTTGCAAGCTCCTTAAGTTTGATATCGTCTTCTTTTGAAAGAGGATTATCGTGAGACATCAATGCAACATAAGAAAACTCGCGAATAAGCTCACTTGAAAAGCCTTTTTCATGGAAAAGTGTTTTAAAGTATGACTCAAAGGGCTTTTGATAACGAATGATACCCAATTTGTAATCTTCCTGGAGCATATTGTTTATGGCGCGCATGGAATTGGTTTCTTTATAAAACAACTCTGCAGGCTCTGCCGTACTTATAGACTTTGAAAACTCCGTAAAAGCCTCTGCAATATATGCGGCTCTCGGTACAGAAACAGAAAAGCTCTGCTTTCTGTTGCTCGAACCCTTATACATCATTTCAACAGCATCGACCTGAGCAATAATCTTACGGGCATACATCATAAATTCTTCGCCCTGCGGTGTAAGAGAAATACCTTTTGACGTACGCTTAAAAATCGTTATTCCCAAAGACTCTTCGAGTTCTTTTATTGCACGACTCAAATTCGGCTGTCCCATATAAAGATTCTCTGCAGCCTTATTTATTGAACGCGTTTTTTCTACTTCAACAGCATATTTCAAATGAAGAATATTCATTTTTCTGCTTTCCTTCCCGTAATATTCAAGTTTTTACATATTATAGCATGATTTATTGATAAATTTAAGAAAAGAAGTAAAACTTTAAATGAATAAATAACAGAGATAATCTCAACGTATATCAACTATTTTCATCAAAGGTAATTTTTCACTTGACTGTTTTATAAGGAATTCAGCCGCCTCAATTTTTTTCGATTTTAATGCAGGAGAGTTTTTATCGAAAACTATTTCAACCGTTCCGTTAGATTTAACGTCATCACAAAGTGTGGCCTCAAGAATATCAAAAAATTCAGAGTATACCTCCTCCCAATTTTCAAAAAAAGCTATGGGAGATAAAACGATCCCACAGGAATATCCCGCATATGCAAGCTTGTTGATACCATGAATACGCGACCCTAAAGGAGAAGTAAAAGGTTCAGACCTTCTGATAATTTCCGCAGGGTTCATTTTCATACGAATAAGAGTTCTTCCCTTATGCTCCGCAGAATAAACCGTTTCAGAAGGGGCAAAAGATGTTACAAAGGTTATAAATCCCTTTTCTTCTTTTGCAAATTCTTCTATGACCCAAGGCAAGTTTTCCGTTATTCTGTTTTCCGCAACCAAATCACTGAACTCTCCTATTTCAAACCTCGAATCACGGTTTTTCACGGCTTCGGCAAGAAGGCGTATCATAATTTCTTCCCTGTTTACGTAAATATAAAAGCACTTGCTCTTACATTTCGGATGATACCCTATGGAAGAAGTGAACGGTACGGAAACATCCGCGATTCTGTTTCCCTGATAATACGGCTCTCGCCCTCTTACGGTCAAATACACTGTTCCCTGCTCTATTTTAAAAAATTCACTTGCAGATTCAAGAGGCTTACGGAGACTGCTTTTTTCAATCCCTTGCCATTCGGAATCATGGTATTTCCCCCGAAGAAACCCGCCAAGAGGAAAGCCTATCGCTTCTCCGTCGTAATAAATTTTATTTAAAGGTAAAAAATCAAGCTCAGCCATAAATATAATCCTCTGCTTTTTCATCTTTAATTATTATAAACAAAAAGAGAAAGGGATATTCAAAATTTTTCTAAAAAGCCTTGACAAAGGGATAATCCTATGGTATAATGTACACACTTTAATACGGACGATTAGCTCAGCCGGTAGAGCATTCGCTTGACGTGCGAAGGGTCAGGGATTCGAGTTCCTTATCGTCCACCAGAAACAGCCGGCTTTTTTAAGCCGGTTTTTTAATAAACAAAATATTAAAAAGAAAGGCTCGGAAACAATGAGCAATTTAATTGAAAAGCAAATAAAAAGAGAAGAAATTTACGACGGGACTGTACTTCACGTAGTAAAAGATACAGTTGAATTACCTAACGGCAAACAAAGCCTTCGAGAATTTTGCCTTCATGTAGGGGCGGTATGCGTGCTTCCTCTCCTTCCCGACAATACGGTCATAATGGAAAAGCAGTTCAGATATGCCCATAACCGTGTCTTTTTTGAAATTCCTGCAGGAAAATTAAATTACAAAGAGGAAGACCCTCTTGAAGCCGCAAAAAGAGAACTCCGAGAAGAAACAGGGGCCATCGCAGGAAAATATACTTTCCTCGGAGAGCTGGACACATCTCCCGCCCTTCTTGATGAAAAGATATATATGTACCTTGCAGAAGACTTGGCTTTCGGAGACAGAGACCTCGATGAAGATGAATTCCTGGATGTGGAAAAGGTACCTCTTTCAGAACTCTATAAAATGGTCATGCGCGGCGAAATAAAAGACGCAAAAACCCAAATAGCAATCCTGAAGGTCTGGGAATTGAAAAAGTAAATATAATAATAAGAGGAAACCCTTTTCTTATAAAAAGGTTTCCTCTTATTATTATCAAAAAATATATTAAAAACAGCTTTCAAACCAGGAAGTGATCTCGGTGTGGATATCTCCGTCTATAATTTCACTGTGAGAGTCATTACCCGTGTTTATCCTGTACATCGGAAAATCATTCGAAAAGTATGATTCCCCTCCATATCTGAAAACATGACCGTCTTTTTCAGCAAAATATCGGTTAAAATTAATGGATATCTGCTCTTCCGGCTCAGGCGCCGCAAGTGAAAAAATTGTTGCGCCCAAGGACGCATCGCACATAGTATTGTGAGTTATTTCCAAGCTTCCGCTTTCTGTTATGTTGTTAATTTTCCATATAAACACATGATACCCTACGGGTGTAGGCCAGATCTCGGACTTTCTCGGAAGCGTTTCTCCTGCTGAAGCAAAGCCTCCGCCCGCATTAATGCAAATATTTTTAGAAAACAATGAATTTATGGGAACTTTGTCACGAACCTCATAAGCAGATAATCCGCAATTAACAAACAAATTATTCTCAAAAAGCATATTCACGAAGGTTTCACACTTTCTGTCTCCACTTTGCGCAATTCCCGAATCGTAAATATTGTCAAAAAGACATTTTCTTATACTCAGATCAAAAGCGAAGTTCCGAATATCCACCGCATTACCGTATCTGATCCTCTTCGCTCTGTCCAAAATCGCTCCGCCAATATATCTGAAAACGCATTTTTCTATAGTAACCCTTTGGCATGAAGCCGCAAATCCGTGAGTAGAGCAATTTTCAAAGCTTAAATTACGCAAAAGGACGTCATGTTCGGCTGTACAAAGAAAGCCATCGTTCTTAAGAGCGCATTCTATTGAAGAATATTTAAGCGCAGGATTTTTTGTGCAGTAAAGCATCAGTTTATAGCGGCCGTTCTCTTTTTTGAAAAACCATTCTCCCTGACGCTTTAGGTCTTTTTCAGACCAACGCATAACGCCGCAGGTATTTCCTTTTTCAAATATTAAATTTCCGGGTTCTCCTTCAATATCACCCTCAAAGGCCCAAACATTCCTTTTTACCTTTTTCCATAGGTCTTCGTCAGCAACGAACTGTGACCCAAGAAAAACCGGCTTTCTGCCGGCGCCATAAGAATCGTATGTTACGGGATTTCCAAACTCTCCGTTCACAACCTTTAATCCGCCGCGATAAATACTTCCCCTTTTAAAGAGAACCGTATCTCCCGCCACAAGCTCAAGCTTTAAATAGTCACATTTGGGAGTCATGGAACTGAGTCCGTCGTTGGAATCGTCTCCCCGTATATTATCTATGTAATAAACCATGTTGCTATCCCTTTTATTTTCAACACTATCATCATAAAAAAACTATCTCTTATTTTTCTATTTCTATCTTATAAGAAGAATCAATCATTAAGGTAAACTATATTTTATTGTACGAAATTTTATAGGGAAGGTCTTTTCTTTAAGTATTTCTGACCAATTCAATTACTTTTGAAATGACTTTTTCCGCTGTGGCATTGCGAATTTCAGATCTGTCGCCATTAAGATGCAGCTCCCCCACATAAACCTTGTCCGTACTTTTCATATATACCGCCACGTACACAAGCCCAACGGGCTTTTCGGGAGTTCCGCCACCGGGACCTGCTATTCCCGTAATACCCGTACCTATATCACTTTCCGAAAGAGCGCATACTCCTTTAGCCATAAAAGCCGCGACCTCGGCACACACAGCGCCCTTTTCTTCCAAAAGCTTCGCGGGAACACCCAATATTTTAGTTTTTATACGGTTTGCATACGCTACAACGCCAAGCTCAAAGATTTCCGAGCTACCGCTAATATCGGTAATTTTTTTTGCCAACAATCCACCCGTACATGGTTCAGCACAAGCAATTTTTAATTTTTTATTGCGCAGCAACGATACAAGTGCTTCGGAACTCGTCATATTGAGACCCTCTCTATCCTATCCAAAATTCCGTCAATAAGATCAGCGGGAAGCTTTGCTTCTTCACGTTCAACCTCGGCAATGGAAGGATTTGTTTTGGGGTGTTTGGGAGTAAACACGGTACAACAATCCTCGTAAGGTAAAACTGAAATATCAAAAGCTCCGATATGTCTTGAAACATTTATAATATCCTGTTTATCAGTACCGATGAGAGGTCTGAACACGGGCATTGTAGCAACCGCATCCGTACAAGCTATTGCTCCGAGAGTCTGTGATGCAACCTGACCGAGACTTTCGCCTGTTATTACGGCTTTTGCATTATATTTATCAGCAAGAGCACAAGCAATTCTCAACATATATCGTCTCATGATTATCGTGAAATAATCTTCGTTGCAACAATCTCTTATCTTTTCCTGAATTTCGGTGAAAGGAACAACAAAAACGTCCATATGACCGCAATATTCACGCAAAACACCTGCAAGAGACATTACCTTATCGCGTGCTCTTTCACTTGTATAAGGAGGACTTTCAAAATGGATTGAAGAAACTCTTAAACCTCTTTTTGCCATTGAATAGCCTGCAACGGGACTGTCAATACCTCCTGAAAGCATGAGCAGAGCGTGTCCGCTGATTCCGCAGGGCAAGCCACCCGCACCCCTGATGGGATCGGCATGGATATATGCAAAACCTTCTCTTATCTCAACCGTTACGGTAAGCTCAGGGTTATGAACATCTACTTTTAAGTTCGGAAATTCATTCAAAAGATATTCCCCGGTAAGAGCCATTATCTGAGGAGAATTCAATGGATAGCTTTTATCTGCTCTTTTTGCATTGACCTTAAAAGTTTTTGCCGTCATAAGTTCCATGCTCAGATAGGACTTGGTTTCCTCTTTAATATTCTCAAAATCTATATTCGTCTTTGCTGCCTTAACAACGGTAACTATACCGAAAATTCTTGCGCAGGAATTAAGAACGGCGTCCATATCCACATCCTCTTCTTCAAATTCCACATAAACCGTGGACTGTGCCGCTTTTACTTTCGCTGTTCCGTATTTTTTCATGGAAGATCTGATATTTTTTAAAAGCAGATCTTCAAATTTATTTCGGTTGAGCCCCTTAAGAACAAGCTCACCTAATTTTATAAGAATTACTTCTTTCATTTTGACCGTGCCTTTCCTTTAAATGCTAACGCACCTTTATAATTTCCGCAAGACCCTGCTTTAAGACCTCACAGAAACGGCGGATCTCATCTTCTGTGTTGTCGAACGAATAACTTATGCGAAGAGCCGATTTGGAATACTCGGGCTTTCCGATCGCCTTAAATACATGACTTGCTTTTTTGGAGGAGCAAGCAGAACCCGTTGAAACACAAATATCCCTTTCGGAAAGATAGTGCAGTAAATTTTCAGATAAATATTCGGGATAAACTATATTTAAAACATAAGGAGATGATTTATCGGGAGAAATCTCAATATATCCCGTATCCGAGAGAATCTCTTTTGTCAAGGCTTTCAACTTTACAGCATGAGCCTTATGGGATACTCTTTCAGAAAGCTGAATATTTACCGCCTCAGCCCAAGCCTCTGCACCGGGAAGGTTTTCAGTTCCCGAAGCCAAACCCTTTTCCTGACCGCCGCCGCTGATAACGGGCAAAAGATTTATTCCTTTTTTAACGTACAAAGCACCGATACCTTTTGGCGCATGATTTTTATGACCTGAGAAGCTTGCCATATCAGCGAATGAATAAGAAAGTTCTTCCTTCATAAAACCCTGAACCGCGTCTGTATGAAACACCGCAGGTGAAAGCTTTTTTGTAAGCTTGCAGAGCTCCTTTACGGGATTTATGGCACCCGTTTCATTATTCACGTGCATGATACTTACGAATATGGTATCCTTATCAAGAACCTTTATCAATGATTCTTCCGTAATTATACCGTTTACGGGTTCAAGGTAAACCACATCAAGCTTATCTTCAAAAAGCTTAAAGCATTCCAGAACCGACGGATGCTCATAAGCGGAGGTTATGATCTTTCCTCTTCTTTTATTGGAAAGATAGCCCTTTATTGCCAAATTATTTGAAGCCGAACCGCCCGATGTGAAATACAAGCAGGACTCCTCGACTCCCGCAGCGGAAGCGATTGTTTTTCGGCATAAATCAAGCCTTTTGGAAGCCAGATAGCCATCTTTGTGCAAAGAGGAGGGATTTCCATAGGTCTCACACATCGCTCTGACTGCAGCCTCTGCCGCCTGAGGTAATACTTTTGTCGTTGCGGCACTGTCAAGATATATCATGATAAAAATTCCTCATTGGAAGCAGTACTTTCGTCTTCATCTTCTCCAAAGCCGAGAACCTTGTTTGCTTCAACTTCGGGCATAGCCTCGACGCTTTTCAACTTGCGCATAACGGCACGAGTTCTTGTTGTTATAAGCTTATTAAGCTCGCTGTCAGCTGAATCAAAACGCTTCTTAACTGCCTGAAGAGCATTTTCAAAATTACCGAATTCCGTCTTGATTGCGCCGAGAAGATTCCAAACCTCGTGAGAACGTTTTTCGATAGCAAGAGTTCTGAATCCCATCTGCAAGCTGTTAAGCAAAGCGGAAATCGTTGTAGGACCTGCAATATTTATGCTGTAATCCCTCGCGATGGTTTCCAAGAGATTCGGGCGTCTTACAACCTCGGCATACAGACTTTCCGTCGGCAAAAACATAATCGCAAAATCCGTAGTATTGGGCGGATCAATATATTTATCACGAATATCTTTTGCATTTTTCTTTATAATGCTTTCCAGAGCCTTTGCCGCATGATCTATCTGAATATTATCGGAAGTATCATAAGCATCTAACAACGAATTATACACATCAAGCGGAAATTTCGCATCTATTGGCAAATATACGGGCGCATCATACTCCCCTTTTCCGGGAAGCTTAACTGCGAATTCAACCACATCACGGCTGCCTGCTTTAGTAGCAAAATTAGTGACGTACTGTTCAGGCGTAAGGATCTGCTCGAGAATTCTTGAAAGCTGCATTTCGCCGAATATTCCGCGTGTTTTCACATTGGACAATATTTTTTTCAGATCCCCGACTCCGTTTGCAAGTGACTGCATTTCACCGAGACTTTTATGAACCTGCTCAAGCTGACTTCCCACCAATTTGAAGGATTCACTTACGCGTTCATTAAGTGTTTTTTGAAGCTTCTCATCTACCGAAAGACGAATTTCCTCAAGCTGTTTGCGGTTATCCTCCTGCAATTGCTTTATTGAATCCGATACGGAATTTCTGACTGATTCCAACCGTGAATCCTGAGAGGTTCTCAATTCGGACATTCTCTGATCTATTCCCTTTGAAATAATGGATATCTGCTCTCCAAAGGAACTGAGCGACTGCTGTTGGACTTGAGAATTTGTACGGAGACTTTCATTTATAACAGCAGTAACATTTTGCTGTACGCTGTCAAGACGGTTTTCAAGCTCACGTCTTGTTTGATCAAGTTTCTTTTCAGAATCGCCGTTACTATGTGAATTTTTAAGTTTTAATACCGTTGCAAGGCAAACAGCAACCAAAACAACACAAATTAAAGACAAAGCAACGCACGCAATAATTAATGCGAAATCCATGAATATCTCCTTTATTAATTATATTTTTGTAAGTTTTGCAAAATTAGTCATCAGTTTCTTGATTCCGACCTTGTCAAATTTTACTTCCACAAGAGTGTCGGAGGACATTGCGGTAACTGTAAGGATCTCTCCCTCACCGAAAACCTTGTGCTTGACTCTGTCGCCTACAGCAAAAGAGCTCTTGTATACATTTTCACGTTGAGGCAAAATATTCACCGTACCCGTAAACAACATCTTGTCCGCAAGCTTCTTTTCAGGACGTTTAAGTCTTTCGAGAGGCTTCTTATCTCTATGCTCAATATATTCTTCGGGAATCTCGTTAATGAATCTTGACGGAACCGAAGGTCTTGGATTTCCGTAAATCATTCTTGAAGAAACGGAAACTATATAAAGCCTTTTACGGGCTCTTGTTAGAGAGACATAGCAAAGACGTCTTTCTTCCTCAAGGCCGCCGTCTTCATATAAGGATTGCGGTGACGGGAAAATTCCTTCTTCAAATCCGGGAAGGAAAACGATATCGAATTCCAAGCCTTTTGCACAATGCATCGTCATCAAAGTCACTGCCGCTTCATTTTCATCAAGGTTATCTATTGCGCTTATAAGAGCCGTATCTTCAAGATATCCCAAAAGAGAAGGATCATCTGCGCCTTTTTCATATTGAACGATATTATTGTAAAGTTCTCTTACGTTAAGAATTCTGTTTTCGGAATCAGTCAACTGATACGTTTGCATCAGCATTTTCTCATAGTCTATCGTATCTACAACATATGTAAACAATTCCGAAACGGTTGAAGTACGCGCCTTTTCCTGAAACTCCACTATCATCGCCGCGAATTTCATAAGTTTTTCCGCAGATCTCTGAAGCTCCGGATAGTTTCGGGCATTTTTTATTACTTCAAAAATGGGAAGCCCTTTTGAGGTTGCAACGTCTATTACCTTTTCAATGCTCGTTTCGCCTATTCCGCGTTTGGGCTCGTTTATAATCCTTACCAAACGCGTTCTGTCGTTAGGATTGTTAATAACGTTGAAATAAGCCAGAATATCCTGAATTTCTTTTCGTTTGAAGAAAGGCAAACCACCGAATACTTTATATGGAATACCGTTTCCTTTAAGCGCCATTTCCACAGATGTGGACTGAGCATTTGTGCGGTAAAGAACGCAAAAGTCATTATACGAACAATTATCCGTAGCAACTCCCGTCAAAATAGATTTAACAATAAACTCGCTTTCCTCGTACTGTGTGGGCAGATTACAAACAACGATCTTGTCTCCCTCGTCGTTTGTTGTCCACATATTCTTGCCCTTACGCCTTACGTTATTTGAAATAACCGCGTTTGCCGCATCAAGAATATTCTTTGTGGAACGGTAATTCTGCTCAAGGCGAATAATCTCCGTACCCTCAAAATGATGCTCAAAGTCGAGAATATTTTCAACGGATGCGCCCATAAATCTGTAAATGCTTTGGTCATCATCTCCCACAACGCAAATTCTGCCGTCATGGCTCAAAAGAGAAATGAGCTTATACTGCAAGGGGTTTGTATCCTGATATTCGTCAACCAAAACGTATTTAAAGCGGTTATTAAGATTCTTCCTTACTCTCTCGTTTTCGGAAAGAAGCTTTACAGTATAACGGAGAAGATCATCAAAGTCAAAAGCGTTTGCGGCTTTAAGCTCTTTCGTATACTGCATGTATATTTCGGGAAGCTGGGGGAATTCCCCGTTATGCGTATAGGTTTCGCAATTAAGCAGAGATGTTTTTGCTTTTGAAATAAGTCTTGCAATCAGCTTTGGGCTGTAGTCTTTACTGAGGTTTTTCTTTTTTATGATACTGTCAATAAGCTTTTGGCTATCAAGATCATCGTAAATAGTGAAATTCCTGTTGTAGTCCAAAAGATCAGCATACATTCTGAGGATTCTTACGCAAGTTGAATGGAACGTAAGCGCCCATAACTGTCCCGATGAAATGTTATACTTTGCCTGAAGTCGTTCTTTCATTTCATTTGCAGCTTTATTTGTAAATGTAATGGCAAGAAGATTTTCCGCAGGAATGCAGTTTTCCGACATCAGTCGGATATAGCGGGGATCTCTTTTCAAGGTCTCATTTTTTTCAGCCTCTTCAAGAAAATCAATATCGCTATCCGAAAGATCTTCGGGAATATTGGTTGAATTATATGAATTTCCGTATTTTATAAGATATCCTATCTTACTGATTATGGTCGTAGTCTTTCCGCTTCCTGCGCCCGCCAAAATAAGAACGGGTCCGTCATTGGCATAAACAGCCCTACGCTGCATATCATTTAAATTTGAAAATTCCGAATCGATGATTCGCCTTCGTGCTTCAAAAAAACGGTTTACGTTGCTGATTTCTTTACTTTTATCTGACATGACTATCTCCACAGCTGAAACGCTGAACTAAATATTTATATATATTTCACAGACTTTATGTGGCCTTAAAACAATAAAAACAAATAAGGCGACAAAATCTCATGATACTAAAATTATACACCAAATTTGTCGAAAAAGCAAGCATTACAAGAGGGTTTTTAAAATAATTAGATTTTATTTAAGATTTAAGTATAAAGACTTCATAAAAAGGTATAATATAAGCAAAAAATCACATAAAGATAACAGAACGGAGATCAAAATGAAAAAGAAAATAATTATATCTGCGGTCTTCCTGACAGCGTTTTCAGTAATGATGATAATTTGTTTAAGCCTTCTTCCCTCAGGCAAAACAGAAGCTCTTTCAAAATACGGTTCCACCGGAAGTGAAGTAACCCAGATCCAAAAAAAGCTGAAAAATTGGGGATATTATTCCGGAGATATAGACGGAATATTCGGAACTCAAACTCAAAATGCGGTCAAGCTCTTTCAGCAGAAAAACGGACTTACCGTTGACGGCATAGCTGGGCTTCAGACTCTCCGAGCAATGGGCATTTCAACAGGCTCTTCAGGGTCAGGCTCAAATACCGTCTCTTCAATTCCAATCAAATACGGTTCACGGGGAAATGACGTAAAAACGATTCAATCAAAACTGAAAAATTGGGGTTATTACGCAGGCGCAGTTGACGGAGTATTCGGCTCGGGAACAAAATCAGCAGTATCCTCATTCCAAAAGAAGAACGGTTTGACGGCGGACGGAATCGTAGGAACACAAACCCTGAAAGCACTCGGTTTATCCACTTCGGGAGCAACGTCAAGCGGTCAAAACTCAACTTCAAGTAACGATGAATATCTTTTGGCAAGAATAATTTCTGCTGAAGCACGAGGCGAACCTTATTCAGGACAAGTTGCAGTAGGTGCTGTTGTTCTTAACAGAGTGGACCATCCCTCTTTTCCCAATACTATCGCCGGAGTAATATATCAAAAAGGAGCTTTTACAGCTCTTGACGACGGACAGTTTGACCAACCGATTGCAGACAGTGCATACAGAGCCGCAAGAGAGGCTCTTGCAGGAAGCGACCCCACAGGCGGTTGTATATATTACTACAATCCTCAAACAGCAACCAACGCATGGATAAGAACTCTGCCCATTACAACAAGAATCGGAAAACACGTATTTTCTTTGGGTAAATAACGAAAAAAACGGAGAACCTTAAAATTCTCCGTTTTTTGATTTTATTATATTATATTTTCACAAATGTATTTCTTATACAGTTCAAAAGCCTCTTCCGTCAAATCAACGTGCGCTCTGCCGTGAACTATTTCATATGTGATGTCTTTACCCTTTTTAATCATCTCAGCAACAAAGCTTTCCGAATGCTTATTAATGTTTACCGCCTGATCTTCATCACAGTGGAAAACATAATATTTGATATCGGGCATTTCCGCCGCAAGATGATAGGGTGAAAATTTCTTAAGAACGCTGTCAAGAGAGCCCTCTTCACTATAGAAAGCGCTGTAAAGAGATCTCGGCTGATAGTCTTTTTCTATGTAATGATAAGGAAGATCACAAACAGGACAATTTGTTACGCAAGCAACGGGTGTTCTCTTTGAATATTTTGTATAAACCAAAGCACCTAAACCGCCCATACTTATGCCGGAATAAACCATTGGTATATTTTCATCAATACCGTATTTATCATAAATAACGTCTACGATTTCATCAGTGTATCCTATTGCCTGCGTATTCATCCAAGCCCAAGGATTTGTGTAAGGAAGAATAAAAAGGATTCCCTTTTCTGCATAAAATTCGCCTATTTCGGTTTCTTCCCAGAACATAGAGCAGTCTCCTTGACCGAAAAAGTCAACAACAACTCCCTTTATGGGTTTTGTGCAAATCTTATCATTCACATATGCAAAATAGCGAATATTTTCATAGTTTATTATCTTGTCCATATAAAAACCTCTCCAATCAATTCTTAATTTAAACGCGACTATTAATTATCACAAATAAAGTATAACACATCAGTACCGAATTGTCAATAGTTTAATATTTTTTTCAACTTATCGCTTGAAAAAAATCTATCATTGTGTTATAATAGAATTAACAAAATACGGTAACAGGAGAAATCTCATGAATTTTATTGAAATAGCAAAAAAGCGTCAATCATGCAGAGCATATAATAAAAATAAACCCGTAGAAAAAGAAAAAATTGAAGCCATACTTGAAGCAGGACGGCTGTCACCTTCCGCCTGCAACGGACAGCCCTATCATTTTACTGTATGCACGGGAGACAGCGCAAGGAAGGTTGCCTCTGAAACCATGAGCATGGGTATGAATAAATTTGCCGCTCAAGCCCCCGTAATGATAGTTATTTCCGAAGAAGATTACGTGAAAACCGCAGCGCTTGGCGCAAAAATCAAGAACAATGACTACCGTTCCATTGATATTGGAATTGCTGCCGCATATATTACTGCCGAAGCAGAAGCGCAAGGGTTAAGCACTTGCATTTTAGGTTGGTTTAACGATAAAAAAATTCGTGAAATATGCGGGTTGGATAAAACCGTACGCCTCGTAATAACTCTCGGATATGCCATAGACGAGGATCATTTAAGAGAGAAAAAGAGAAAAACAGCGGAAGAATTAATAACATATAAGGAGTAAAACGGCTATTCTACTCTATTCACTATCGGATTTACAACATTATTAGAAAGGAAAAACTAATGACCAATAAATTAGACCCCAAAGAAATCAACGGCAAAAAATTCAAAAAAACAGATATCAATACAATATTGGTCACAGCAGTGGTATTATGGATTCCCGCAATAATAATTACTGTCCTTACAGGGAATCCCTTTCCGATTCCTGTAGTTGTTATATTGATTTATTTACTTTCAACTTTTACAAACATTTTCTGTATCGGTAAAGTATACTGCATATTAGCCGAAGACAGACTTTACTATTTTGATTCGATTTCATCAGTAGGTAGAAGGACAGAAACAACTTGTGGATATTTAGGATACTCCGAAATTAAAAAAGCAGAGATAATAAAATCGCCCATAGCAATCAAAAAACATATGCTTAAAGTTTATGGGGAAAATTTCAGCATACTTCTTCCCGAAGCGACTAAAAACCTGCTAAAGCAAATAAACCAAAAACAGGAAGAGACAAAATACGGACAAATAATTCCTCATTATGCAGAAATGGAACCCTACCCCGAAAGAACGGGGCTTTTCAAAAAAATCTGGGAAGACTACGAAAACGATGAACTTATAAAAGTTTTCGACAGTGCAACAAAGATTGAATCAATAATAAATGATAAAGAATTCATCAATATTACCGCATTCAGAAACGGAACTGAAATATTAATAACAATAAATAAATCGTACTTGTTCATATATTTAGAAAACAAAAAGCTTCCCAGTTTTGATAAACTTATTTCCAAAATAGAAGACATGGAACATTTTTACAGTATAATAGAAGATTTCATATTAAATAATACATAAAAAATAAGGGGGCGGCTCATTAAGCCAACCCCTTAAATCAATATCTTAATTTGCTTCGCTGAACATATCTTTGCCTACACCGCAAAGAGGACATTCAAAATCATCGGGAAGATCCTCAAATTTTGTACCTGCCGCGATACCGTTATCGGGATCGCCTACAGCTTCATCATATTCCCAACCGCATACGTCACATACATATTTCATATTTTTTTACCTCCGTTATTTCTTAAAATTAAAGTACCAAGGAAGGAGCAGTATATACTCTTGCCGCAAGCTCCTGGTTAAGCATATACAGACTCTTGGGATCGGAGCCAAAAAGCTCCATTTTTGTAATAAGATCATTTGCGTTTGTTTCTTCTTCGCCCTGTTCTTTTACAAACCAGTCAAGGAACTGCATCGTTCTGAAATCTCTGACGTCATATGCCGCGCCGTAAATATCATTGATAAGTGAAGTTACATATTTTTCGTGTTCAAGACCTGCTTTGAGAACATCCATATGGCAGTTAAATTCCTTATCGGGTTTAGCAATTGCTTTGAGAGTTACTTTTTGATCTTCGTTCTGAAGATATGTGTAGAAAAGCATTGCATGATCTCTTTCCTCTTGAGCCTGGATCTTATACCAGTTTGCAAAACCGTCAAGACCTACTTCTTCAAAATAATTGGAAAAATCCAAATAAAGATATGCGGAATAAAATTCCTTATTGATTTGTTGGTTTAAAAGTTCGTGTACTTTTGCATCCATAGTGTTATTCTCCTTTTTATTTTATTTTTTCAAAATCCGCCACGCCGTGCTTACAAAGAGGACAAACGTAATCTTCGGGAAGCTCATCGCCCTCGTAAATGAAACCGCACACATTACATACATATCCCTTTTTGCCTTCCGTTTCGGGCTTGGGCTTTACATTTTTCTGATAGTATGCGTAAGTCATAGCGTCTTTATCCGAAAGAACACGGGCTTCAGTTACAGAACAGATAAACATTCCGTGAGTGTCAAGGTCGATATACTGCTCTACCTTAAGCGACATAAACGAATTAATGAACTTGGGCAGGAACACGAGTCCGTTGTCTGAACGAAGAGGTTCACATTCCGCAAATTTGTTTGTATTTCTGCCGCTTGTGAAGCCGAATTTTTCAAATACCGCAAAGGTTGCGTCTTCAGTAAGACAGTTCACGTTCATAATTCCCGTCTGCTTAATTATATGGTGTGAATAGTTTTCCTTATTTATGGTTACTGCAATTCTGTTGGGAGAATTTGTGATCTGAGACACGGTATTTACAATAAGTCCGTTATCTTTTTTGCCGTCATTCGATGTGACAACATAAAGTCCGTAGCCGATATTGCAAAGTGCAGTAAGGTCATTTTTATTTGCTGTGGAATCTTGCTGTGCGAGATATTCCATGCAAAGTTCATTTGCCAAAGAATCTATCTGTTCAAGGCTTTCAGAATTCAATGCGGAAAGAATCTTAACGGTAGTATCTGCAAAAGTAAGGTTTTTACTCTTTTCAAGCATGCCTTTCATAACTTTTACCGCGAGAGGTGCCCAGCTTCCGTTTTCAATAAAAGCAACTGTTCTGTTACTGTAATTTCTTTCTGTAAGGTGGTCAATAAACTCACGCATAAAGGGGAAAATATCCGCATTATATGTGGTGGTTGCAAGCACAAGTTTGCTGTATTTGAATGCGTCACTTACTGCCTGAGCCATATCGCAACGAGCAAGGTCATATATGACTACTTTGGGACAACCGTTTGCTTTTAATTTTTCAACAAGCTGCATTACAGCCTTTTTGGTGTTACCGTAAACAGATGTATATGCAACAACTATGCCTTCAGCCTCGTACTGATAACTTGACCATGTGTTATAAAGTCCAAGGTAATAGCCGAGATCCTCTTTAAGCACAGGACCGTGAAGAGGACAAATCATTGAGATGTCGAGCCCCGAGGCCTTTTTGAGGAGAGCCTGAACCTGAGAACCGTATTTCCCTACAATTCCGATATAGTAACGTCTTGCCTCATCTTCCCAAGGCTCATTCACGTCAAGAGCGCCGAATTTCCCGAAACCGTCTGCGGAAAATAAAACCTTATCTGTACTGTCATAAGTAACGATAACCTCAGGCCAATGCACCATAGGAGCCGTTACGAAGGTCAACGTATGCTTGCCGAGAGACAAGGTACTGCCCTCACCCACAACCACCTGTTTTTCTTCAAAATCCGTACCGAAGAAATTTTTCATCATTGCAAATGCTTTTGCTGAAGATACGATTCCAGCTTCCGGATAAGCCTTTATAAAATTAACTATATTTGCGGAATGGTCAGGCTCCATATGCTGAATTACCAAATAATCGGGTTTTCTGCCGCCCAAAGTATTCTGTATATTATCAAGCCATTCGTGAGTAAAGTTTGCATCAACCGTGTCCATTATCGCAATCTTTTCATCAATTATGGCATAAGAGTTATAAGATATTCCGTTGGGAACAACGTACTGACCTTCAAAAAGATCAACCTTATGGTCGTTTACACCTATATATTTAATATCATTTGTAATAATCATGAACGAAACTCTTTTGTTTTTTTAAGATAATATAATTATATCATGGTAAATCATGGTTGTCAATAGATTTTAATTAAAAACACTTTCCTGTTTTACAGTCCTCTGCCACATTGTGACGGAAACAAAGCTCATTGGGACATTCGCCTTTTTCCATAAATTCAAGTATATTATTAACTGTTGCTTCTGCAATATTTGAAAGCGCCTCTTCCGTAAGAAATGCCTGATGTGACGTAACTATAACGTTGGGCATTGATATAAGACGGGCAAGAGTATCGTCTTCAACGATATGACCGGAATAGTCTTCAAAGAACCAATCCGATTCTTCTTCGTAAACGTCAAGACAAGCAGCGCCGACCTTTCGGGATTTGATTCCGTTAAGCAAGGCTTCAGCGTCTACCAACGCTCCTCTTGAGGTATTAAGAATAACAACACCTTTTTTGCATTTTTCAAGGGCTTTTTCATCAATTAAATGATGCGTATCCTCCGTAAGCGGGCAATGTAATGATATGATATCGCTGTTTTCAAAAAGCTCGTCCAATTCCACATATCGAACGGTATCTCCGTTGTCAATCTCTTTAACGGGGAACTTATCGTAAGCGAGAACCTTCATTCCGAAGCCTCTGCAAATATCAAGGAAAACTCTACCGATCTTTCCCGTACCGACAATTCCGACAGTTTTTCCGTGAAGGTCAAAGCCCGTAAATCCTGACAAGCTGAAATTGAAATCTCTGGTTCTGATATAAGCCTTATGGATACGGCGAATAGAAGTCAGAAGCAAAGCCATCGTATGTTCAGCAACGGCATAGGGAGAATATGCGGGAACTCTGAATACGTGAATTTTCCCAAAAGCGTGCTTCATATCAACATTGTTAAAGCCTGCGCATCGGAGAGATATAAACTTGACTCCCATTTCACAGAGGCGGTCTATAACCGCAGCGTTTACGGTATCATTTACAAATACGCAAACCCCGTCATATCCGTGAGCAAGATCCACGGTATCTTCATTAAGCTTAGTTTCAAAATATTTAAATTTAAATCCTGCTTCGCCGCCATATTTATCAAAAGACGGTTTATCGTAGGGTTTAGCATCAAAAAAAGCAATTTTCATATCTGATTCAATCTCCTTTGTGGTTATAGTATAACATAAATCAGAGGGAAAATCTGTTGAATTTTCAACAAATATCCCTTTGACAAAAAAAGTTCAAAACCACAATTATAATTCAAATAAAAAAAGAACATCCGAACAAAATTCGGATGTTCTTTGGTGACCCGTACGAGAATCGAACTCGTGTTTCAGCCGTGAAAGGGCCGTGTCTTAACCGCTTGACCAACGGGCCGTATATGGTAGCGGAAGCTGGATTTGAACCGGCGACCGTTCGGGTATGAACCGAGTGCTCTAGC
>JAFSAH010000033.1 GCA_017441125.1 Clostridia bacterium | reverse complement strand
CATTTGAGATACTAAAACTTTTCATACTGATTTAAGAAACTCAAGGAAAAAGCGATCCCTATTCCGCTGCCAAAAAAATTAGTCATCCGCTTGGATGACTTTTTTGGCGGGATTCGCCCCTCACTGCGGTTCGGGCGGGTGCGGCTCTGACAGCCCACAGGGCTGTCATTCACTTCCGCACCGTTCTTCATCCCTATTCCGCTGCCAAAAAAAATCAGCCACCCGCTTGGATGGCTTTTTTTGGCAGCGGAATAGGGATTCGAACCCCAACAAACAGAGTCAGAGTCTGCTGTGCTACCTTTACACAATTCCGCTATATTTACTTTTTTTACCTCTCGAAAAGGTACTCTAATATTATACTCATTTTTTTAAAAATGTCAATAGGGTTTTTGTGAACTTTCGGCAAACTCTAAACTTCAAGCCTTATAAAATCATACTAAAACGGTATGCTATTTTAGCATACCCCTTATATATGTATTGACAAATTTTATTTTTTGGGTTATAATATATGTGTAAATATAAATAACACACGAAAAAGATAAAAGAAATACTTGAAAAGAAAGGAATTTACTGAAATGGCAGAAATTAAAATAACAGCTTCAAATTTTGAAGAAGAAGTATTAAACGCAAAATTGCCGGTCATCGTAGACTTTTGGGCTCCTTGGTGCGGTCCTTGCAGAATGCTCGCTCCCGTACTTGAAGAAATTGCAGAAGAAAATGAAGGGTCTGTAATTGTAGGCAAGGTCAACGTTGATGAAGAGCCTCAGCTTGCGGCAAACTTCGGAATTGCAAGCATACCAACATTACTTGTTTTCAAAAACGGTGAGATAACGCAGAAATCTGTCGGAGTAAAACCAAAAGCCGCAATAGAAGCAATGTTTAATTAACGAAAAGTAGAATTTACCTGAATTTCGGGTAAATTCTACTTATTTTTTTAGCCTATGGAAACAACGGCGATATCCAAAACGCCGTCTATTTTACGGAATTTTTCTGCGATGTCGATTTCGTGACCGCCGTTTTTAAATTCAACGGTATATTCCGAATATGATTTTGTAACGGACTTTGACTTGATTTTCATAGCCTTGAGCTTTTTCAACTCGGTTTTCACTTCGGAATTTACATCAGGACGGAATCTGACTGTTAAAAGGTACGGACGAATTTCAATCTTCTTCCAAACAAAAGTGATTATCAAATAAATGAAACCTAAAATGAGATTTGCAAGTACGGCAACAAAATAGAAACCTGCGCCCGTTATAATACCGATACTTATGGACCAATACATAAATGCGGTATCTACAGGATCTTTTACCGCAGTCCTGAAACGAACGATTGAAAGAGCACCAACCATACCGAGAGACAAAACGATGTTTGAGGTTATGGTCATTATCATTACGGTCGTTACAAGTGAAAGCAGTACCAGGCTGAAAACGTACGACGTACTGAAGCTTACGCCCCTATACGTAACCTTATAGACTATAATAAGGAACAAGGACAAAAGTAATGTTATCGCAAGTGAGATCAAAACCTTTTCAACGGACAGTCCGCCTGAAAACTCTTCAAGTACGCTGTTTTTAATTATTTCAGTAAAATTCATATATTAAAATCCTTTCAATTATTCTATAAAAGATTCAAGGCTCATTGCATATTTTGAAATTGAACATCTGTCCATTGGATACTGACTGAGAATTGAACGTATCATATCGGGAATCCCTGCCGTATACTTGACTTCAAGAATGGATAAGTCTTCATCCGGTAAAAGAAGCTTGGCGGTATTGCGGTCAAAGGGCTCTTTATATCTGCAAGCCTTGATATTTTCGTCAATGGTAATACGAACATCCGATAAATGATGCATAAATGCGGTGCGTTTGTAGTCAACGGTAACTACGGGAATCAATGATTTTTGTGACACATCGGAATAAAAGTCGCTCAACAAGATTTTTCCTTGAGGTAAGGGGATATTTCTTATGCCGTCATTCATAAAAGAGACCGCTGTTTCGGCTGAAATTTTCTTTCCGCTTTTTACTGAGGTGTCCCCTTTTTTTGACTTACGCTCAAGGCGTATATACTCCTCCGAACCGTTATAACTGCGGATTCTCCAACGATCACGGAAATCGTTTCCCGCATTTTTATCGAAGTAGGAAGAAAACTCACGATCATCAAAATACGTACTGGATATCATATAGGAGCCGTCTTCACTGCTATGATTGTCCTTTTCAAAAAGAGCACCTAAAACACTTTTCAAGGACGCGGCAGTTGTTTTTGAAATATAATATTTCAATTCATACCGTTCCATACATACACCCCCTACCAATATATGATACCACATTTTCCCAATTAAGTCAAGTTTTTTGACATATGATTTTTTTGCGAGGGAGACTTTTTTTAGTCCCCCTCGCGCTTTTTAAACAAACTTTTTAATTAAGCCTTTACCGTCATAAGAGATTCAAACGCATCGTCTGCGCTGATGAAATAATTTTCACCGATAATTTCGGAAATACCCGAACGGTCAAGCATAACCTTCACGTTATCCTGTACTCCGCAAACGGAAACCGTCACGCCTTTAGAATGAAGAGCTTCACAAAGTTCAACAAATGCGCTTGCGCCTGAAACGTCCATATTGTTAACGCCGTTCATAACAACAAGAATTCTTTCAACCTCGGGAAGATTTTCAAACGCGTGGTTGAATTCATTAACTGCTCCGAAGAAAAGAGAGCCGGTTATTGTTACAACGTGAAGGCTTTTACCGTTTTCAGGTGTAAAATCCGACTTGTCGATCTTGATTTTTGAAGATGACACCATGAAAAGAATTGCAGAATAAAGCACACCGATTATAATTGCCCACATAAGGTCAAGAACAACGGTAGCGATCATTGTAATTAAGAATTGGCTGATTGCCGTGCCGAATTTGTGCTTGAAAATAAACTTGATACCTTCCCATTCGTTCATTCTCCATGCTGTCATCATAAGAACCCCTGCAAGTGCCGCAAGGGGAAGCTTTGCCATTACGCCACCGAGAAGGAACATGGACGCAAGAAGAAATACTGAATGGAAAATACCTGTAAGTCTTGTTTGCTGTCCTGATTTGATTGCTACGCTCGTTCTTGCGATAGCCGCAGTTGCAGGTACACCGCCAAAGAAAGGTATAACGATATTTCCTATACCCTGAGCCACAAGCTCCGTATCGGCATCAAAGTTTTCGTTCTTCATTCTTGAAGCGGAAGCTCCGCACATAAGGCTTTCAATCATTGCAAGCGCGGCAATTGTAATTATGGGAGAAACAAGACCTTGAATCATTTCAAGATTAATTGTTCCGAGATCAAGTCTTTCATCGAGAAGAAGAGTTTTGGGAATATCTCCGACAACAGCAAGGTCGTCCATTCCGAAAGCAATGGAAACGATCGTTGCAACAATAATACCGACAAGAGAAGAAGGAACTTTTGCATTCCACTTTTTGGGCCAAATTATCATAACGGCAATTACGATAAGACCGATTATTACTGCATTAAGCTGCGGAACAAATCCGAGCTCTCCGTAAGAAAGAAGCTTTTCAACCGCCGTAAGGCCTTCGCTGTGAGTACCGAAGAAATTATCTATCTGACCAAGCGCAATGACAATGGCAATACCTGAAGTGAAGCCCATTACAACAGCGGAAGGAATAAAACTGATAAGCTTACCGAGCTTGAAAATACCGCAGAGAAAAAGTATTATACCCGAAATGAAACAAGCAACGAACATTCCTTGAATTCCGTACTGAACAACAATTGCAATAAGTACTGCGGACATCGCGCCCGTCGGACCGGAGATCTGAAAGGATGCGCCGGAGAAAAATCCGATTACGATACCTGCAATTATAGCGGTAACCATACCTGCAGCCGCAGTAGCGCCACTGCTTACACCAAAAGCGAGAGCCAAAGGAAGCGCAACGGCACAAACCGTAAGCCCCGCCATAAGATCTTTAAGAAGTTTTGAAGCATTATAGCCCTTAAATTCCTGTTTCAAAGAGGCTATAAATCTTTTAACCATGAAAAAACATCTCTTTTCACAAATTTATTATTAGTCACAACAAAAAAACACAGAAAAAAATGCCGATCATTGTCGGCATTAATCTGTTTATGTCGTGCGCTGATAATTGTAGCACATTTTTTGCGAAAAGTCAAAGGGTTTTTGTTAAGACTTTCAAACTATATTGGAACAATTTTACGAACCGAAACTAAAAGCCCCTGTTTTTAAGATCTGAAACCAAATCCAAATAAAAACCACGGACATCGAACCCGTCAATATTCTCTCTGTTAAGGTCAATCATATCACCGTGAGATATTCCTCTGTCTCCCGTAGGAGTTACCAAAGTATATTTCTCGCCCCATTCAAAGGAGTCAGTACTTACAAGTCCGTCATTTGGTCCGTCAAAGAAATTAACCAAATGGTATGAAAAATTCAAAGGAAAAGTTCCGCCTTTTGCATTTTTCAGAACAGAGCCAACACTTTGGCAAAAGATACCTTCAGGCGTCGGCAACTGCTCATTCAATTTTTTACAGGAAGAGGCTGTAAGGTCTGAAACTGCGGCTATAAAATCAGGATTCTCTTCTCCTAATTTTTTAAAGGTTTTATTGTAAATATTTGCAACTTTATCCTTTATATCCGAAGATATTTTTTCAAGTAGAACATCTGCAAAAATACAGCCTCTGTGAGGAGTATTTATTGTAGTCAAGGAGGCTATGTACGGCGCCATTCCGCATTTTTCAATTGCGTATCGGCTATCAAGTCCACCCTTTGAATGTGCTATGATATTCACCTTTTCACAGCCCGTATCATTAATGATTTTCTTGATTTTTTCAGCAAGCTCTTCACCGCAATCTGCAATTGATGCGGCTGAATGATGCTCTCCGTAATAGATCCTTGCTCCGTTCAGTTCAAGGTCTTCGGGGATTCGTCCCCAATAATTGAAGTATTTATTGTCTCTGAAAAACACTCCGTGAACCAAAAGAATGGGATATTTTGTCTTACATACGGAATCTTTTATTCTTGCCAAGGTCCGCTGTTCTCTTTCTGTCTCAAATATCACTTCACCGCGAACCTTTTTTATAATACGGTTCAGCATTATAATATTCAAGATCGGAACCATTCCGCAAAGAAGACCCGTAACTCGATACTTTATTCCGAGCTGTTCAGAAGCGAGATATACGCATATCATACCGTTCCAAAAAATCAAAAACTCAACAATAAAGCATACGAGCAGTCCATACCAGAAAACAGAACTGTCCGAAACGAGATACTTAAACGCAAGGACCGTTTGAATAATAACACTTAAAACAGTGGATATTCTGAACACGGAAAGCAAAATAACCCCGTGATTACTTATCCGAAGCCTTAGTTTCTTCGTTTCGATACCAAAGATTCCCGCAAAAATACTTATTGCAAGAAAAATCGGAACGGCCGCATACCACAAGTACGGATATGAATGAAGAAGCGGATAGCAATTGGCAATTAAAGTTATAAAAACGGAATAAACGGCAACAGAGATAGGTATAACTTTCTTCATAATAATGTTGTTAGGGTCTCAAGCCCATGCCGCCCTCAAGGGTAATTGTTTCACCGTTCATATATTTAAAGTCGGGATTTGCCAACTGAACGCAGGGTCTGCCTATTTCAAGTTCAGCATCCGCATAATGACCTGCAGGGGGCATTTTTACATTTGCCTTGAACGCATCGGGATATGCTTTTTCAAAGTTTTCAAGCTGTGCAGTCCAAGCAAGAGGACAAACAACATTCGTATTGATTCCGTCCTTTGCCCACTCGGTTGCCGCAACTCTTGAAAGACCTCTTATAGCTTCTTTGGCAGCAGCGTAAGAGCCCTGACCATAGTTGCCGAAAAGTCCTGCACCGGAAGCAAAGTTAATAATACTGCCCTGTGTCTCCTTAAGGTAGGGGTAACAAGCCTTCATGTAATAGAAAGTAGCGTAAAAGCCCGAATACATGGCAAGATTAAGCTGTTCAGTTGTATGATCCTGAATCGTTACGCCTGAAGCGGAAGCCTGTGCGTTATTGATAAGGACGTCAATTCTTCCGAACTCCTTCATAGCCGCTTCTGCAACACCCTTTGCAATATTTTCATTGTCTGCGCCCTCGGAAATATCCGCCTGGAGAGCGAGAACCTTTATTCCGTATTTGCTTTCAAGCTCTGCCTTTGCTTTTTCAAGTTTGGAAACATTTCTTCCCGTGATTACAAGGTTAGCGCCCTCTTTTGCATACGCTGTGGCAATACCGTAACCGATAGAACCGCATCTGCCGTCGGAAAGAACCGCATAACCTGCGCCTGTAATAATAGCTGTTTTACCTTTTAAAAAACTCATTTATAATTCTCCTTATTAAGTTTTAAGTACTTTACCTTAAACGATATCAGAAAAAATATACTTAAATATTATCTGATAATATTATATCCGAATTAAGATACTTTGTCAAGAACTTAATAAAAAACAAGAAATGATTTTTTTATTAAAAAGTCAACCGCAAGCAGTAACGATATAGCAGCCCGTGTT
The DNA here is from genome assembly GCA_017441125.1 of Clostridia bacterium. GTDB lineage: Bacteria > Bacillota > Clostridia > Oscillospirales > UBA644 > HGM12619. The sequence continues at coordinate 24,183 of JAFSAH010000033.1, read as the reverse complement.
ATCGGGAGATATCGTATATGTTTCAAATCCCGCAGGAATTAAAATACAGCCGTCCTCAGGTCGCTGTCTGGTTATAATATAATTTTCTACAGAATAAAAGACGTTTTCTTCCAACGAAAAAATATATTCTTCCAAAGTCAATCGGTTTGAATATATTATATCTGCATGAATTTTACCCACATATCTGATATGCCAAGGCTCAAAGCGTATTCCTGTTTCTGAATATCCGTAATGCGGATATCTGATAATAAATCCGTATTCATGGCATTTCGTATTAACAAATTTTCCCGCATCGGTTTTTAGAAAATTATCTCCTGCGTTATATTGCACATAGATATCAAGGCAAAGTCCCGCTTCATGCTCGCTTGCGCCCGGTTCAGTTGCAAGCTCGGGAGATTCCGCATAGAGTTTCGCCTGATCTTCCTTATTGCGGAAATGGCTTGAAACATAAAGCTTTTCTCCCGTTTCAGAAAGTACTGCGTATGAAAGATCTTCATACGCAGAAACCATACAGGTATTCATCTGAACTCCCGAATTTTTATATTCTGTTATATTAAAAACATCGGAATCACTTATTTTATATTCAGTATTTATGAGCATCAGACTTTGATTAAATTCAATTCTCTCATCGTTTTCAATTTCGGAAAGAGAAAGCTTTTCTGTAGGTACTTCTATTTTTTCAACAGAAATATCAGGTTCAAAAAATTGAAACGCAGACACATAAATCAAATTTTGGAAATAAAAAGCCACAGCAAAAATGCATAGCAAAACCAATACCGTGCATAGAATAAGAATTCTTTTATATTCTTTTTTTAACATATGACTTACAGCTTTCGTATATATACTTTTAATTTTTGCGTAACGTTATTGAAGATTTAAAAAGGTCTCCGTCAACGGTAATATCAAAAAAGCCGTCCTGAAGAATCGCCAAATCTTTGGCTATGGAAAGTCCAAGTCCGCTTCCCTCGCTTGAACGTGAGGCGTCTCCCCTGACGAAGCGCTGCATAAGCTCCTCCGCAGAAATATTCAACTGTTCTTTTGAAATATTTTTCACGGATATCGTTACCGTTTTTTCCGTCTCATCGGTTTCAACGTAAACTCTTGTGCCGGGCTGCGCATATTTGCATACGTTTCCGAAAATATTATCCATGATTCTCCACAAAAGTCTTCCGTCTGCTTTTACGGTAGTTTCGGGAGAAATCTTGTTTGCAATAATCACATTCAATTCTGCCTTATCTGTTTTTCCCGAATATTCCGCAATCGCTTGCCGAACGAATTCTGAAACATTTATCTGCTCAAGATTTACTTTTTCAGTGCCGCTTGAAGCCTTTGCCGCAAAAATCAGGTCTTCCGTAAGCTTCTTCAGGCGGTTGGACTGTCTATCTAAAACCTCAAGATATTCATCTACTTTAGGACTGTTCTTATCCTCGTTTTTCAGAAGATCCACATAATTTATAATAGATGTAAGAGGTGTTTTCAAGTCATGAGATACGTTTGTGATAAGCTCTGACTTCATTCTTTCGGACTTCATACGCTCTTCAACCGCAGAATTAAGACCGTTTCCGACACTGTTAAGCTGTTCCGCAAATTTCTTATAGTTGAGAAACATTATTGAGGTATCAATTTTTGAATCATAGTCTCCGCAATAAATTCGCTCTCCGCCTTTTTTGATCTGATGAAGAATAACAGCCTTCCAACAAAGATAACCGAGAACCGCAAGGCTGAATAATACCCACGCAATCAGCGCCATTTCGTTATAATCCTGAAAGCCCTCCGAAAGTAAAATCAAAGTGGCCAAGCAGTATAAAGCAAAGGCAAGGACCGTTCTCCAGAACATCGGAACATACATGATTATTTTACTGATTTTCTTCACGGCCTTCAACAGTATCTTTATAATCCACCATATAACGGTATTCTTCAGGAATGTGCCTGTTTTTATTCTGTTTGCAATACTTGCGAAAAATATAAGCACAAACGGAGATGCCAAAACGATAACAGGATTTGCTACGGCCTTAATAAAGGTCTCTTCATTACCGGCTACCCACATCAATTCACCCACAAGTATAGAAGCAATATACGCTAAGAAGAAATAAATTGCCAAAAAGATTTCCAAGGGTATTTTATCGTAAAATCTCAGTTTAGGAGAACCTTCTTTACCGCTGTATCCTGCCGAAGCCATTATCCAGCACAGACAGGCAAGCATTGCAACAGCGCAAAGGGTTATTCCCACAAACAGTTCATATCTGTTATTTCTTGCCGAATAGAACTTGTTATATAAGTCATAAAGCTCATCTCCGATTTCGGTGTTTTCAAGATCGTCAACATATATGGAAATTCTTCCGAGCTCCATATACAGCAGTCGGTCCTCCGCCGTATCCAAAACAGAATCGAAGGCATATTCGTAATAGGTACCGTAAGAATCACCCATTTCGTCATAAATATCGATTATATACGACGCAACTTTAGGTTGACCCTTTTCAACATTCGAATAAACTATATCATTATCGGTATCAGTAACCGAAAACCGCATATTTGTGCCGTTGGGAAAATGTTCTTTTATTATATCACCGATTTTTGATTCGAGATCTATATACTCACTTGCCATATCATTTTTGGCTTTCAAGCTTTCTAAAATAGCAATCTCCACGTCTTCTTCAATCGTGCGACCGAGTCTGTACGTTGTTTGTATAAGCTCGCTGTTACGGTAGTTGAATTCCGCCGATTCCTCGTAAATATCAAGATTTACATATTCAATAAACGTCAGTACATGCTGCCACAAACCGAGAGCAAAAACCGTAAACAGTATAGCAGCCAACAGCTTCACCCACATATTACCCAATAAGCGTCTCATGTTTATTCTCCTTTAAATATTCGATTAACTTACTGTTTTTTATCGTCCCTTATGGTATATCCCCTGCCCCAAACGACCTTGAGATATCTTGGGTCAGACGGAACGATCTCCACCTTTTCCCGAATATGTCTTATATGAACGGGGACAGTTCCTTCTGCGCCGTAATCGGGGGCTTTCCATACCTTTTTATAAATTTCTTCAGAAGAAAATACTTTTCCGGGATTGCTCATAAGCAATTTAAGTATTTCATACTCAATGGGTGTCAGAGATATGACATCTCCGTCATTAGTTATTATCTTTTGCTTATCATCAAGCTTTAAGCCACCGATAATAAAGACCTCGTCAGTCTTCTGCATTCCGCCCAAAACCGCATAACGCCTGAGTTGAGATTTTACACGGGCAATAACTTCAACGGGATTAAAGGGCTTCGTTATATAATCATCGGCGCCGATATTCAAGCCCAATATCTTGTCGGTATCCTCACTTTTAGCGGTTATCATTATAACGGGAATATTGCTTTCCTTTCTGATATCTGCTATTGCTGAATAACCGTCCTTTTTCGGCATCATAATATCAAGAAGGACCAAGTGTATCTCTTCCCTGCTTACAATGTCAACAGCCTGCTGACCGTCGTAGGCTTCGAATATATTATAATTTTCCGATGAAAGATAAATTTTCAAAGCGTTAACGATATCACGTTCATCGTCACAAATAAGAATATTGTACATTCTCCCACACCTCCGAGAATATTATATCATTTTCAATATTAAGAAAAAAGAGAGTAGATTATTAAGATTTTTTAAAGATTGCATTTTAATAAAATTTTAAGAAATAAAATACTGTTTGTTTAAAAAATAAAAAGTTATACTAATAGTAAAAAATAATTATTATGAGGCTCAAATGAATAATAAAAAAATACTGATAATAATTCTTATCCTTGCAGTCGTTGCGGTCTTGGTTTCAGCCGCAATCAAAAAAACGACCATATTTTTTAACGGAGACAAAACAGAGCTACGATATGAGGAAAAATTAAAGAATACGTTTCAGTTCCCATTTTCCGTCCGTACAAACGGCATAACAACCGAGCATAAGTGACGCGCCGGGATTTACTACAGTAACACCGTCGAGATCTTCAAGATGAGCACTGTGAGTGTGCCCGTACAGCGCTATGGAGCAGCCCTTTGATTTTGCTTTATATACAAGGTTGGAAAGTCCCGATTTCACACCTAACATATGTCCGTGACACATATATATTTTTCCAAAATCAGTCTCATAAACAGTCTCAAGAGAACCGTTTGTCCAATCATTATTACCTTTAACCGAAAATAATCTTAAAGCGGGAAAGGTTCTTCCCAGACGCTCGGCATCACTTACACAATCACCCAAATGAATAGCGATGTCGGGTTTTTCTTTTATTACTGCCTGCTCCATATAAGACATTACGCCGTGTGAATCGGACATTACAAGTATCTTCATAAATACGCTCCTTTTGTTTTGCTACATTAAATTTTATCACACATGAACATTTTTGTCAATAGAGAATATTATGGAGTATAAACCAAAATCCGAAAGGACAGAATCTATGAACGACACTTACGGAATAGATGAGGCAAAGCTTGAAAAAGCCATTGAAATGCTTACCCAAGTCATGGGTCCTCAAGAAGCGGAAAAGATAAAAAAATTGACCGAAACCAATAAAAAAATGAAATTAAATCTTTCCGAAAAAGAAATGAAAACAGTAAAAACCGTAATTGAAAACCCCGAAATGCTCCGAACGATACTTTCTTCAAGGCAAGCACGGGAAGTTTTATCTAAATATTTAAATAAACTTTAAGGGTGATTTGCTTTGGACGACATGATCTCACGCTTATCCTCAATATTGGACGATCCGGAACAAGCCGAAAAGATAAAAAAAATTGCGGCTTCCATGATGAGCAATGATTCAGAAGAGAAAACGGTACCTGCTGCTGAAGAACCAAGTGACGCGCTGCCTGTAATGGCAGAAAGCTTTACACAATCCAAGACGGATTCCTTCAGCAAAATATTATCCCCTGCAGGATGTTCACGAAACGTTTCACTGCTAAATGCCATAAGACCGTATATGAGAAGCAGTCGCGCGGAAAAAATAGGCTCTGCAATAAAAGCAATGGAAATGATAGAACTCCTTTCAAAACTTAAATAAAGGCGGTCTTTTTTTGTACAGCGAATCGAAAAATCTGATAAGTGAACAAAACTACAGACAAAGACGTCAAGAGGCTGTTCGTGAAGCACGAGAAATGGCGGCAAGATCGTCTTTCCCCGAAAATAAAAGGAACAGCTTTGCCGAAACCTCGGAGGCTGCCGTTTCATCATTAAAAAATTTTATCAAAAAGATAGAGCTTGATGACATTGTCCTCATAGGACTTTTCCTCATGATTGCAGACGAAGGTATAGAAGAAAATTTTCTGATATTGGCGCTCATTGCAATTTTGTTCTTTACAGATTAAATGTTAAATTTTATTCCTCATGAATATTTTTCCTTACTCACGAGTAGAATTAAAACAGAAAGAGAAAGGAACGGATTGACATGATGATTTTTGAATACATTTCAAAGAAGATTTCGGAACGCAAAAAGGAAAAAGAGAAAATGGAACTCATGGCAGAGCTCCAAAAAACAAAGCGAATGATAAAAGCCGCAGAATACGCATTTGATATGGCTTTGGAAAAAGAGGATATTGACAGAAGCATTGCGGTCATTTCGGAAAACCAACGAAAATATACTCAAATCTATTCAAAGCTGAGACGAATGGGATAATTTATTTCAAATGTATAAAAATCCTCCCGAAGGGTAAAATATCGGTAATGACACCAATATTTAAACCTCAGGAGGATAAAATTATGAGCAAAAACAGAAGAACAGCCGCCGCTTCGGCGATTTTCACGGATAAAGGATTCTACGCAATACTTGCGGCAAGCGTAATTATGGTCTGCCTTGCGGCATACCTTGCGTTGAGTTGGGAAAGCACAGGTGGAAATGAAGTAATTGACAATGGGGAGAGCAAAAATTCTCTTAGTATCGATGAGGTCCTTGAACAGGGATATGTTCCAGATTGGCCTGACGAAACGGAGTCTTCAACGGTAGGAAAAACGGAGACGGACATTACGGACAACATTCAACCGGATAATAAAGAAGACGAAAGTCAAAATGCAGAGAGTGAAAATACAATCCCCGAAACAATAGAACTGATTCAGCCCGTTGATGAAATCCACGTTATTTCCGTTAACGGTTTTTCAGGCTCAGCGCCTGTTTTCTCCGAAAGCATGGGAGACTGGAGACTTCATCAAGGTGTGGATTTCCTTACGGAGACCTCTGTTGAAGTTTTTGCCGCAGAAGAAGGTATAGTTGAAGACGTTTACGAAGACGGACTTATGGGAATGTCCATACTTCTTCTCCACAAAGACGGGACAAGAACCTTGTATCAATCATTGGATATCAATCCTGAAGTCGTAAAAGGAATGGCTGTAACCAAGGGTTACGTCATTGGCAGAACTGGTCAAACCGCAAACGCAGAAGCTCTTCTCGGATGCCACTTACACTATGCGATAATAAAAGACGGCGTGTACGTTGAGCCTTCAAAATAAAGAAACAGCTATCGCATTTTTATATGCGATAGCTGTCTTTTTATTTTTTAATGAATATCAATTATTACAAGCTCGGGGCGGTTAAATATTCTCGGAACTAAACAATGCTTCAGAGATAAGCCTCGACTTACGATCATTGTTAAAGAATCACTGTCATACTGCCCGCCTGCATATTTGGGAAACAGTCCTTGATTCGGTGAATAAACGCCATTCAAAATATACGGGATTCGCCATTGTCCGCCGTGAGCATGACCGCTTAAAACCAAATCAAAGTCATATGTACAGTAGGTTTCAAAATATTCAGGTCTGTGAGAAAGGAGAATGGTATAATTCCCGTTTTGCGCCGAACCGCTTACATACTCCAGCTGTTCCGAAAAAGTACTGCTGACATCAACGTTAGCAATGGGATCATCCACACCGCAAATATTAACAGTTTCTCCGTTGACGGTTACCGTGTCATATTCGCCCGAAAGGATTTTGACTCCGTAGCTTTCCAAAACGGATATCTTATCATGAAAATACTCTGTATCGGAATAGTATTCATGGTTTCCCGTTACATAATAACATTGATATTTTTCAGTAACTCCGGCAAGAAAATCCTTTGAATTTTCATCCGATAAAGTGTGATCGAAAAGGTCGCCGACGATAACAACCAAATCGGGAGACTGTTCATCAATGGCAGAAATCAATTCAGACTGGTTTTTACCGTATTTACTTGAATGGAGATCCGTAATGAGCGCTATCCGTATATCGGAAGAAACCTTATCGGAATCTATGGAATATTTGCGGACGAGCAATCTTTTGTCGAAAGCAATAACCAAAATAACCAATAAAACTATTATCACAATAATATGCCATAGCTTCAAAGAATTATTTTGTTTAATATTGCTGATAAATTCAACAAGATTTTTCATCACAAATAACTCCGTACAATTTTTAACCGTGATATAATTTTTTCGTCTGATAAACAGGTTCGCAAGTTAATTTTATGCCCAATTTACGGTAAATATCCTCATCTATCTGAGAAAGAATTACAGTTGAATGCGCTTCACAGCCACGCAATAAAGGAAGCTTCTCGGAAGCGAGCTTTGCTTCTTCATTTTGGGTGGCGCTGATAGTCAGGGCAATTAAAACCTCGTCGGAATGAAGTCTCGGATTTCTGTTGCCGAGAGTTTTGACCTTCAACTCTTGTATGGGCTCAATTACACATCTGTCAATAAGCAACGTTTTCTTGGGGAGATCGGAAAGGGCTTTAATTGCATTCAAAAGAGCCGCAGCTGATGCGCCCAACAAAGTGGAGGTCTTTCCCGTAACTATTCTGCCATCATTCAGTTCTATTGCAACAGCAGGCTGATTTTCCGTTTCTGCGGAACGGTCAAGGGCGGCTTTAACTACCTTTCTGTATTCGGTAGTAATATTCGCCTGACGCATGAGCATTTCAATTTTATCCAATGCTGCGCCTGTATTTTCCCCCTTACGTTTGTCGCACAGTGTCGCGAAATAACGTCTGATGATTTCATCATGAGACGCGGATACTACCGCCTCATCATCAACAATACAGAAGCCTGCCATATTAACGCCCATATCGGTGGGAGATTTATACGGACTTTTACCGAAAATCTTTTCAAACATGGCATTCAATACGGGGAATATTTCTACGTCTCGATTATAATTTACTGCAGTTTTTCCGTAAGCCTCAAGATGATAGGGATCGATCATGTTTACGTCGTTCAGATCTGCCGTAGCCGCTTCATATGCAAGATTTACGGGATGCTTCAAGGGCAAATTCCATATGGGGAAGGTTTCAAACTTGGCATAACCTGCTTTAACACCGCGTTTATTTTCATGGTAAAGCTGTGAAAGACAAGTCGCTATCTTTCCGCTCCCCGGTCCCGGCGCAGTAACGACAACGAGGGGACGAGTGGTTTTTATGTAATCATTTTTTCCGTAGCCCTCATCGCTTACAATGCGCGGAACATCATAAGGATACCCCTCTATACGGTAATGCAGATATACGTTCATTCCGAGATTTTCAAGCCTTCTCTTGAAATTCAACGCGGAAGGCTGTCCCTCAAACATGGAAATTACAATACTGCTTGTATACAAGCCCAAACCGTTGAAGGCGTCTATCAATCTTAAAACATCGGCATCATAAGTGATACCAAGATCTCGTCTGACCTTATTCTTTTCAATATCTGCGGCATTGATTACAATTACAATTTCAACGTCTTCGCTGAGACTTTGAAGCATTTTAAGCTTTGAATCAGGAGCAAATCCCGGAAGAACTCTTGATGCATGGTAGTCATCGAAGAGCTTTCCGCCGAATTCAAGATAAAGTTTTCCTCCGAATTGAGAAATTCTGTTTCGGATCTGTTCCGACTGTCTGCGTATATATTCATTATTGTCAAAACCTATTTTTGTCATATGAATCTCCCATTAAATTACATTCATTTTTTACTTTTTTATTTTTATATTTATTCTATATCAAGTTTTTCAAGCAAAGAGAAGCTGTTTGAAAGGAAGTCTGAAAGCTCCTTTGCGGTAAGCTGTCTTTGGCCGATAAGAGAAAGTGTATAAATCTGTTTTGCAATTTCTTTAGTGCTTTCACTTTCAGCATTTTTACCCAAAAGCTTTTTGATCAGGCTGTTTGAGGTGTTAAGGACCAAGGTTGAATCAAGAGGTCTTGATGCAAAGGTATCCTCCTCGCCTTCATGCGCCATTCTGTAAAGCTTAAGCATTTCTTCAAAACGGCGACTTTCTTCGGATACGGTAAGAATTGCAGGAACGGAAGAATCTTTAAGCTCGGAGAAAGAAACGTTCATTCTTTCGTTTTCGGAGACGGTTTTGAAGAGCTTTTCAAAATCCTCACATTTTGCGTCTTCCGTATCATTTTTAATAGCATCTGTCTCCGCATCAATTCTGCTGAACTTCATACCGCTTTCGTACTGCTCAATAGCGGTGATGAACTGGTTGTCCATAAGATGATTGAAAATGATCACGGGAACATTCTGGGCTTTGAACATATTAATGTAAAGAGCCTGTTGAGTTACATCGCTTGCATAGTATACTTTCTTATCGGTACCTGCTTTTTCAAGATATTCTTTAATTGTAAGGTATTCTGTCTTTTCCGAAGTAATTGTTTTATAAAGAATAACGTCTTTAACTTTATCGTAAAACTTCTTATCTCTCATGCAGGCATATTCTACAAAAGTTTTTATATCATCCCAGAATTTCTCATAATTTTCTCTGTCCGTATTGAAAAGACCGTTAAGCTTATCGCAGACCTTCTTCACGATATGAGCTGAAATCTTGGAAACATATTGGGAATTCTGCAAATAACTTCTTGAAACGTTAAGAGGAAGCTCGGGACAGTCAAGAACACCCTTGAGCATGAGCAGATAATCGGGAATAACCTCTTTAATATTATCCGCAACGAAAACTCTGTTGTAGAAAAGCTTTACCTGACCCTCAAGATTCTGATATTCATGACTGATTCTTGGGAAATAAAGAATTCCCTTGAAATTAAGAGGATAGTCTGCATTAATATGGATATGGAAAAGAGGCTCCTTATAATCCATAAACACCTTGCGATAAAAATCGTTATATTCTTCCGCGGTGCACTGTGAGGGATTTTTCTGCCAGAGAGGTTCCGTATCGTTGATTGGTTTAGGTTCAACAACGGTAACGATCTCTTCCCCTGCTTCATTCTTTTCCCTTTTTTCCTGAGGAGCTTCTCCCACGACCTCAAGATAAATGGGATACGGCATAAATGCGCAATATTTATCAAGGATCGGTGCTATTTTTTCACGGCTGAGATACTCTTTTTCCTCTTCCGTAACGCTCATAATAACCTCTGTACCTCTGTCAGATTTATCGCAGGGGTTCATTTCATATTCACCGTCAGAGGTGCAAACCCATTCGACAGCAGGTGCATCTGTAAAGGATTTTGTCTTTACAGTAACCGTGTCTGAAACCATAAACGAAGAATAGAAGCCAAGACCGAAATGACCTATAATGCCGTCTTCGGATCTTCCCGTATCATATTTTTCAACAAAATCAAGGGCCCCGGAAAGAGCAATCTGATTAAGATATTTTTTAACTTCATCTTCTGTCATACCTATACCGTTATCGGTAACAGTAAGAGTTCCCGCGTCCTTATCAACTATAACTTTGATAACAAAGTCTCCGTCAATATTTTTAGCTTCACCAATAGCAGCCAAATGCTTAACTTTTGTAATAGCATCGGATGCATTTGAAACAACTTCACGAAGAAAAATATCTTTTTCGGAATAAAGCCATTTTTTAATTACCGGAAATATATGTTGTGTCTGGACTGAAATGCCGCCTTTTTCACTCATGCTTAAACCAACCTTTCTATTAAGGCAAAAATTTATCCACTATAAATTATATCACAGCATTCATCTTTTTTCAAGAGAAAAAAGCCATTTGAATTCTTAAATATTCGTGACTATAAAAATAAAATTTATTTAACACCAAAAAAATGCCTAAATGCTATTGACAAGAGTAAAAAAATAGTGTAAAATATATAATGATCTATTATTGATTGAGTTTACCCCAATGAAACAACGGGTGACATGAATTAAAGTTACAGATTTTTTCACAAATACTTAAGAAAGTTTTTCAAAAAATCAATCCTGATTTTCAATTCATTTACTTTTCATAGGAGAAACAAAGGTCAATAAGTTTATATATATTGTTATTTTTTTGATAAACAGTATACATAATCCATAGATAAAAAAAATTTATATGGAGGTGCTCGTAATAGTGGAAAGTAAATTAATGGCTATAGCTATCGCAGCAATAGTCGGTATCGTTTGCCTTGTTATCGGTATTATAATAGGTATAGCGTACAGAAAAAAGATTGCAGAAGCGGCTATAGGCTCCGCTGAGGAAAAAGCAAAGGCTATCGTTAATGAAGCTATCAAATTAGGCGAAACAAAACAAAAAGAAGCGCTGCTTGAAGCGAAAGAAGAAATCCACAAAAACAGAACGGAAGCTGAAAAAGAAATCAAAGAAAGACGTTCCGAACTGCAGAAAATGGAAAAGCGTCTTACTCAAAAAGAAGAAACTCTTGACAAGCGTGCAGATTCTTTTGAAAAGAAAGAAAATGTATTGGCGGCTAAAATGAAGGATGTTGAAGCCCGTCAGCAGGAAATTGAAGAAATCAAAGCAGGTCAGAGAGCCGTTCTTGAACGCATAAGCGGCATGACAGCTGAACAGGCAAAAGCATTTTTGATGGAAACTCTTGAAAACGACCTTAAACATGAAAAAGCGCTTATGGTAAGCGAATACATGAATATGGCAAAAGAAGAGGCTGAAAACAACGCAAAAGATATTATCTCTCTTGCTATTCAGAGATGTGCATCAGACCACGTTTCCGAAACAACGGTTTCAGTCGTATCTCTCCCCAACGATGAAATGAAGGGTCGAATCATCGGTCGTGAAGGCCGTAACATCAGAGCTCTTGAGCAGCTCACAGGTGTTGACCTCATCATTGATGATACTCCCGAAACAATCACACTTTCAAGCTTTGATATGGTTCGCAGAGAAATTGCCCGTATCGCTCTTGAAAAGCTTATTCAGGACGGAAGAATTCATCCGACCCGCGTAAGCGAAATGGTTGAAAAGGCTCGTAAAGAGGTTGAAACGACAATTAAAAAAGAAGGCGAAAGAGCTATATTTGAAACAGGTGTTCACGGTATCCATCCCGAACTCATGAAGCTTTTGGGCAGACTCAGATACAGAACATCCTTCGGTCAGAACGTTCTCAACCACTCCATTGAAGTTTCTCACCTTTCAGGACTTCTTGCAGGAGAGCTTGGTGCTGACGTTACAGCCGCAAAACGTGCAGGTCTTCTCCACGATATCGGTAAATCACTTGACCAGCAGACAGAAGGCTCTCATGTAAGTATCGGTGTTGATGTGGCAAGAAAATATAAAGAACATGAAAATATTATTCATGCAATTGAAGCACATCACGGCGATGTTGAAGCAAAATCAATTATTGCGGCTATTGTACAAGCTGCAGATGCCATTTCAGCTGCAAGACCAGGTGCAAGACGTGAAGATATTGAAAACTACATCAAACGTCTCGAAAGACTTGAAGAACTTACAAAAGATTTTAAGGGCGTTGAAAGAACATATGCAATTCAGGCAGGTCGTGAAATCAGAGTTATTGTTAAACCCGAAGAGGTTTCCGATGACAGCATGATTCTCCTTGCAAGAGATATTGCAAACAGAATCGAAAACGAACTCGAATATCCCGGTCAGATCAAAGTTCACGTTATCCGTGAAAACAGAGCGATCGAATACGCGAAATAATTACACAAACAAAACCTATCGGCTGACACGACTAAATCAGTCGGTAGGTTTTTTAAAAAAGAAAGGACGAAAAAAATGATCGACATTATTCAAAAGTTTGATGAAAGCCTTGCGCTGTTTTTCCAAAGCATCCATAATCCCATTACCGATTTGCCCATGATAATTATAACCCATCTGGGCGATGAAGGAATTATCTGGATAATACTTGCGCTTATCCTTCTTCTCTTTAAAAAGACTCGCAAAGCAGGTTTTATGGTTGCGGGAGCACTTGTGTTATGCCTTTTAGTGAACAATATTGTGCTGAAAAACATTTTCTCAAGAGAAAGACCCTTTGCCGTTCTTGAATCGATCAAATTAATAATCGATGCGCCATCGGGTTACTCATTCCCCTCAGGACATACGGTCTCCTCTTTAGCATGCGCAACAACTCTTTTCTGGAATTTCAAAAATTCATGCAAATGGGCGGCTATCGGCGCCGTTGTTTTGGCGGTTCTTATTGCCTTCTCAAGAATGTATCTTTGCGTTCATTTCTTCACTGACGTACTTGCGGGAGCAGTAGTCGGTATACTTTTGGGAATCGCATCTATCGCAATTACAAACTTTGTTTACAAAAAAATCGGTTCGATAAAAATATTAAAAAAATAATATACCTGAAAAATTAAAAACACAGGCAGGGCAGTTTTTTGAAGAAGCTGCCCTGCAATATTTTTATTTGGTTTCAAAATATACAATACGTTCATAAAAAGAATTATTTCTCCAATACATGTATAAAACGGGATTTTTGGGAGAAAATTTAATCAATGAGATCTCAAAAAAATACTGTAAAGGAAAATATACCGTGAAAAAAATAATATACTTAATTACTTTGATATTCGTTTTTTTCTGTTTCACAACAGAAACCTTCGCTTCGGTAAAATACAATGATAATATAGAACCGTATACCGTAACCAAAGCATACGGACCTGAGCCTCTTCGGCTTATAAAAGTCGAAACAGTATCAAAGCAACAAAAGAACGATACTGTTTACAGTCAGATCTCGAACGTAACGGTCGTTAACAGCAAACAAGTTAAGGTAAAATATGATTTTTGGATAGTAAAATTCTTTAAAAAGATTTTTTCAATAGATTAGAGAAATTTGAAAAATCCGATATAAAATTTTTTAATTTCTTTTTTTAAGTCTTCTTTCAACATAAAAATATAAAAATACAGATTATTCACAAACTGTTTGTAATAAAGCTCTGAAAAAGGCTGTTGACAAATGAAGATTTTTATGTTATTATATAGAATACAGACTATAGAAAGGAATTTAGAAAATGAACTTCAGTCTAAAAACAGACAGTAGAGAATTTAACATTGCATATATAGTTGTTGTCAGTGTACTTTTCGTTTTGACTTTGATAACATTCTCTTCCATATTCGTATTCAATTCAGGATACGAACCTATAACTGAAAACCCCAATCCAAATGAAGAAAACAACGAGACTAATTATACAGCAGAAACTGCGGCTAAAATACTTGAATACCAAAATACCATTAAGCTTTACGACCAGATGTTAAGCGACCCTTATTTAATGCTCGTAAATAAACAGCATCCTCTTGAAGAAGATTATGTTGCGGAGGATTTGATTCAGACGGTTACAAACCCCGCCGTAAAGCTTAATGCAACAGCGGCAGTGGCTCTCCAACAGTTTATTGAAGCAGCAGCACAGGAAGGAATAGTATGTACCATAGTTTCGGGATACAGAACTAAGGAAGACCAGGAAAGCTATTACACAGAAACATTCCAGAGCAACATGAACGCCGGCTACTCAAAAGAGATTGCTGAAAATATGACAAACCTCGTGGTTGCAAAAGCAGGCGAAAGCGAAGCCGAAACAGGCTTTACCGTTGAAATTTCAGTAAGAAGAGGTATGTCCATTGATGAAATGGAAAACTCCAATCTTTTCAAATTTGCAAAAGAAAATATGTATAAATACGGTTTCATTCTCAGGTACCCTCAAGGTAAAGAATCAATTACGGAATATAATTATTCCCCGTTTATTTTCAGATATGTGGGCTCTACCGACGATGTGAACCATGCGCAGTACATATATGAAAAGAACCTTACTCTTGAGGAATACACTTACTATCTTGCAAACAAAAAAGCTGAAGCAAAACAGAGCCTTGATGTTCTTGAAAGTCAGATAAACAAATAAGACAAATAAAATTAACCGAGAAGATTTTTTGTAAAGAATCTTCTCGGTTTTTTATATAAAGCGGTGCTTTTAAGGGTGCTTTATAAAGTATTAGATTTGTTCAGCATGTTTTTCAAGATCGAAAATTATCTTCTTAAATCTTTCTTCGTTTCTTACAAAATCAAATCTGTTGTCATCTAAAGCTTTCAATCTGAGATTACAAGCATTACCTTTGTAATTTTTAGAAGTATTTGCTTTGGTATGCTTCATGCGATTTACCATTGGTGCTGTGTAATTCATATCTTTTAGATTTGCTTCGATAATCGCATATCGACAGCTTTCTTCAAGGGCTTTCAAAGTATTGTCTATATCCTTTAGTTCTGCATACTCCGAGGCAATGTTCCTATAGTAATATGAAATATCAAAAGCGAAAAAGCCAACATTGTCATCTGAGAACAGTCGTTTAAGGATATCGATTGCGAAAGTATAGGCATCTATGGCTTCTTGGTGCGAAAAATGTGCTTTTGAAATCATACTTGACGCCGTCATCGCAGCCGTATGAATCAAAGACATCATATAACTTTGACAAGCCTTAACGCCTTCTTCACCGTCGAGAATCGTGGTTCTCAGATGCTCCCTTGTGATATGAAATGTTCCACTCATATCAGCATAATATAGCGCTTTTTCATTATCTATATTATCATAAGTGTAGCACAAACACTGTACGGCATTTTCTCTTTGACGAGTGTTCGTAGATCTCTGCAAAAGCTCCTCACCAAGAGCAATGATGCGCTCTGCTTCAGCTTTAGGGCAAGGATACACTGCATCTCTATTGATGGCATGCATAAGTCCTTCGATTACACGGCAATCCTTCGGAAATTCGGAATATGCCTTTTCCCAAATTTCAAGATTTTTCTGATTTTCCCCGTTTTGACAGCAAATTTTACTTTGTCGCTGATATTCACAAATCGCCTCTTCAACTCTTACTTGATCTACACAGAGTAATTCATCAACAGTTACATCAAAATAAAATGCGATTTTGGGCAACAAAGTAATATCCGGAAAACCTTCGCCCCGCTCCCACTTTCCGACGGATTGCGGCGTGATTCCAAGATGATTTGCGAGGGCTTCTTGGGTAATGCTTTTCTGTTGTCTCAATGAACGCAATTTTTCTTTCAAATTAATTTCCATATATTCAATCCACCTTTATTTAGATTGATAAGCGCTTATCTTGATTATATTATAGCAAATTTTCATGACTATTTCAAGAACCGTAAAGTTTATTTATTGGTGTATTTTACAACTTTTAGTTGTATAAAGACAACACCTCCGCAAGGAACTTCCATGCCGATGTTTTAAATTATTCAAAGCTATCCTTTAGCAACCCAATTTAATACCACATAATTCATGCAGGGATCGTACTCATAAGCCAATCCCTGCAAAAAAATATAAAATTTTTAAATTATCCTCTGTCGGGTTATAAGCCGAGTTCTGTTACGGGTCTCCCCGCTCGCGGTCATCTATCTCGAACATATGTTGCCATATGCCTCTATCTGCCTCTAAGACTGATGGGCGCATTGCGTTTTTCACGCTGTCTTTTCTGCGGCATTTCTCCGAATAGGGTTTACACGGCAGGAGATGTTACCATCTCCTCGGTGAGCTCTTACCTCGCCTTTTCACCATTACCGAAATTGCTTTCGGCTGTTATTTTCTGTTGCACTGTCCCGGAAGTTGCCTTCGGCGGACGTTATCCGTTATTCTTGCCCATGGGAGCTCAGACTTTCCTCAGAAACGACCTTTCGGTACTGTTTCCGCGATCGCGCGCCCGGCAGAGGGTAATATTAGAAATTTACATTATTTAGTTCTATGTTTCTGCATCTTAATCATCAAACCTTGAATGAGGATTGAATGATTTCTTGGGAGATTCAACAAGCTTGCCTGTTTTTATGAGATGTTCGCGTTTTTTACCTCTCATGAAGCCTAAAATATTGGGAAGAGTACACAAGATTCCCAACAAAAAGAATGCTGCACCGACAAGTGCCATTGCCCATGCACCGTCTACTGTAAGACCTGCATAGAGAAGAATGAGAAATAAACCGCCTGTTACTGATAAAACAATAACAGTACTCTGTTTTAAAGGTTCACCTGGTTTAAGTTCTTTTGATTCTTTATTCTTAGCCATTTTCAATCTCCTTTCAGCCTTTGAAGGCAAATAAAACAGTTAAAAATGTATACTGTAAAGTTTAGTGTTTGAAGTGTCTTTCGCCTGTAAAGAGCATTGCAATGCCGTACTCGTTACATTTATCAATGGATTCCTGGTCTCTGATAGAACCGCCGGGCTGAATGATAGCTGTAATACCTGCAGCATGAGCAGCTTCAACGCAGTCAGAGAAGGGGAAGAATGCATCAGAACCGAGAACGGAGCCTTTAACTTTTTCGCCACCGTACTTGATTGCAAGCTCAAGAGCCGTAATTCTGTTTGTCTGACCGGGGCCTACACCGATAGTAGCCTTGTCGGAGGTGAGAACGATAGCATTGGATTTTGTATGTTTAACAACTTTCCAAGCAAAGTCAAGAGCTTTTCTTTCTTCTGCTGTGGGCTGTCTGTCTGTAACGCATTTGGGTTCGCCTTCGTAAAGTGAGCAGTCAAGCTCCTGAACGAGAAGTCCGCCTGCAACCTTTTTCATATCAAGCATATCGGGAGTGTTGGACTTTCTGATTGCGGGAAGCTTGAGAAGACGGAGATTTGCTTTCTGCTTAAGAATTTCAAGAGCTTCATCTGTGAAATCCGGAGCTACGATGATTTCAAGGAAAATCTTAACCATTTCAGCAGCTGTTGCGGCATCTACAGTTTCGTTTACAGCAACAATACCGCCAAAGATTGAAACTTTGTCTGCTTCATAAGCATTCATGTAAGCTTCATAAATAGAATCGCCTACACCTACGCCGCAGGGGTTAGCATGTTTAACTGCAATAGCGGCAGTGTCATTTTTGAATTCTTTAAGAAGGTCGAGAGCACCGTTTGTATCATTAATATTATTATATGAAAGTTCTTTACCCCAAAGCTGTTCAGCAGCGGCAAGAGTTCCTTCATAATGACCAACCTGACGATAGAATGCAGCTTTCTGATGTGGGTTTTCGCCGTAACGCATTTCCTGAACTTTTTCAAACGTAAGAGTAAGGTTGTCCGCAAGAGGAGATTTTCCCAACTGTTTTCTGAGGTAATCGGAAATAAGTGCGTCGTAAGCAGCTGTATGTTCAAAAACTTTAAGTGCAAGTTCTCTCTTTGTTTCAAGAGAAATTCCGCCGTTTTTGATCTGTTCAACGACAGAAGCATAGTCAGCAGGATCTACGATAACTGCAACGTCAGGGTGATTCTTTGCCGCAGCACGAATCATTGTGGGTCCACCGATATCAATATTTTCGATAGCAACATCAAATGTTGTACCTTCTTTGAGAATTGTCTGTTTGAAAGGATAAAGGTTGATAGCAACAATATCAATGGGTTCAACACCAAGTTCTTTGATCTGCTCCATATGTTCGGGATTGCTTCTCATTGCGAGAATTCCCGCATGGATCATGGGATGAAGTGTTTTAACACGACCGTCAAGACATTCGGGGAAACCTGTAACATCACTTACATTTACTACCTTGATTCCGGCATCTCGAAGTGCTTTGGATGTACCTCCTGTAGAAAGTATCTCGTAACCGAGAGATGAAAGTTCCTTTGCGAAGTCAACTACTCCGCTTTTGTCAGATACGCTGATTAAAGCTCTCTTCATTATTATGACCTCCGAAAAATAGAAATATTTTTATTTTAATAAATTAAAAAAGAAATTCTCTTTAAGCAAAAATTGATTTTAAAGGTTGCAATGTTAAATTATAGGCAATTTTTGGCGAACTTTTTGCAAATTTTACCTTTATGTATTGACAACCTTATTATTATATGGTATAATATTAAACCGCATAATGATTATAATGGGTTCATATCTTTTAAGATATTTACCCTCATTTTATGAATTAATCTGCTGTGTGATTTTAAGGTTTTCGGACCTCAAAAATACCTGCAGCTTATTATATCACAAAATAAAAGAAAAATCAAGTGCTTTTTTTCAAAATTTGAAACGGAGATGATAATTGCATGGCTCAAAGTGTTGATCCTAAGATCGTCGGCGGTCATTATGAGCATCTGGGAGGCGATGAATCAAGAACCAGAGTTAACTTTGCAAAAACTAAACAGGTTCAGGACGTTCCAAACCTCATTAACATCCAGCTTGAAAGTTACAAGTGGTTTGTTGAAGAAGGTATGTATTCAGTTCTTAAAGATTCATCATGCATCGAAGACCACACTGGTACCATAGTTCTTGACTATTTTGATTTTTCAATAGACAAGACAACGAAATATTCAATCAAAGAATGCAAAGAACGTGATACTACTTATGCGGCACCTTTGAAAGTTACATGCCGACTCACAAACAGAACAACAGGTGAGATTCAGGAACAGAATATTTTCTTCGGTGACTTCCCTCTTATGACAGATACCGGCACATTCGTTATCAACGGCGCAGAACGTGTCGTTGTTTCTCAGCTTGTCCGTTCTCCCGGCATCTATTTCACATATGAAATGGACAAAGCAGGCAACAAGCTCTTCAGCGGTACAGTTATGCCTAACAGAGGTCCCTGGATTGAATACGAAAGCGATGCCAACGACGTACTTTACGTACGCGTTGATAAGGGGAAGAAGTTCCCGTTGACAACCCTCATCAGAGCTTTCGGTATTGAAACAGACGAACAAATCAAAGAAACTTTCGGCGAAGACTCTCGCATTATTGCTACTCTTGAAAAAGACAGCTCTACAAACCGTTCCACAGCACTTGTTGATTTGTATAAAAAATTGCGTCCCGGTGAACCCGCTACAAGCGAAGGCGCAATCTCTCATATTGACAACTTGTTCTTTAATGAAAGAACATACGATCTTACTCGCGTAGGTCGTTATAAGTATAATAAAAAGCTCGCATTGGCAGGCAGACTTGCAGGAAGATATATTACCCGTCCTATTTCCGATCCTCTTACAGGCGAACTTCTTGCAGACGCAGGCGAATTCATTAACAAGGAAAAGGCTGAACTCATTCAGAACAGCGGTGTATACGAAGCATACATCAACGTTGATGAACAGGAATACAGAATCTTCTCCAACGGCATGGTAAACATGGCGAACTTCGTATCCTTTGATCCCGAAGTTGCAGGAGTTAAGGAATGGGTTAAATTCTCTGTACTTTCCGATATCCTTGATAAATGCGAAACGGATGAAGAGATCATTGAAATGTGTCGTGAAAGAATTTCCGAACTTGTTCCCATGACCATTTGTAACGACGACATCTTCTCTTCCATCAACTATATTATAGGTCTCGGTCACGGTATCGGCGTTACAGACGATATTGACCACCTCGGCAACAGAAGAATCAGAAGTGTAGGCGAACTTCTTCAGAACCAGTTCAGAATCGGTTTCTCCAGAATGGAACGTTCCATAAGAGAACGTATGAACATGCAGAGCCTTGAAGTTATTACACCTCAAACACTCCTTAATACTCGTCCCGTAATTGCGGCTATCAGAGAATTCTTCGGTTCTTCTCCCCTTTCACAGTTCATGGACCAGATCAACCCCTTGTCAGGAATTACTCATAAGAGAAGACTTTCAGCCCTCGGTCCCGGCGGTCTTACCCGTGACAGAGCAAGCTTCGACGTCCGTGACGTTCACTACAGCCACTACGGCAGAATGTGTCCTATCGAAACTCCTGAAGGTCCTAACATCGGTCTTATCTCAAACCTTTCCACATACGCAAGAATCAACGAATACGGCTTCATCGAATCTCCTTATCATCCCGTTGATAAAGAAACAGGCATCGTAAGCGACGAAGTTGTTTACATGACTGCCGATACGGAAGATAATTATATCGTAGCTCAGGCAAATGCTCCTCTTGATGATAAAGGAAGATTTGCAACAGACAAGGTAGGCGCTCGTTACAGAGACCAGATCCTTGAGGTTGAAAAGTCCAAGATAGACTATATGGACGTTTCTCCCAGAATGCTCGTTTCAGTTGCGACATCCATGATTCCCTTCCTTGAAAACGATGACGCTATCCGTGCTCTCATGGGTTCAAATATGCAGCGTCAGGCAGTTCCTCTTATCAAGACAGAGTCTCCCATTGTTGCTACAGGTATGGAATACCGCGCAGCTGTTGACTCCGGTACATGTGTTGTTTCAAAGGTTGACGGTGTTGTTGAAAAGGTTTCTGCTGATGCTATTGAAATCAGAACAGAAGACGGTCAAAAAGAAACTTACGAAATGATCAAGTTCCTCCGTTCAAACGCAGGCACATGTATCAACCAAAGACCTATCGTCAACAAAGGCGATAAGATAAGAAAAGGACAGGTTATCGCAGACGGTCCTTCCACAAGCAACGGCGAAATCTCCCTCGGTAAGAATGCCCTCATCGGCTTCATGACCTGGGAAGGTTACAACTACGAAGACGCCGTACTCCTTAATGAAAAGCTCGTTAAAGAAGATACTTATACTTCTATTCATATTGAAGAATATGAAATAGACGCAAAAGAAACCAAGCTCGGTCCCGAAGAAATCACAAGTGATATTCCCGGCGTAAGCAAAGACCTTTTGGCAGACCTGGATGAACGCGGTGTTATCCGTGTGGGTGCAGAAGTTCATTCCGGAGACATCCTCGTTGGTAGAGTTTCACCCAAAGGCGATGCTGAGCAGACCGCAGAAGAAAGACTTCTCCGCGCAATCTTCGGCGAAAAATCCAGAGAAGTAAGAGATACGTCTCTTAAAGTTCCTCACGGCGAAAACGGTATAGTAGTTGATGTTAAAGTATTCACAAGAGAAAACTCCAATGAGCTTTCACCCTCTACAAACATGATCGTTCGCGTATACATCGCACAGAGAAGAAAGATTTCTGTCGGTGACAAAATGGCCGGACGTCACGGTAACAAAGGTGTCGTTTCAAGAATCCTTCCCCAGGAAGATATGCCCTTCCTCCCCGACGGTACGCCTCTTGATATCGTTCTTAACCCTCTGGGCGTTCCTTCACGTATGAACATCGGTCAGGTGCTTGAAGTTCACCTCGGACTTGCAGCAAAAGCTCTTGGCTGGAAGATCATGACTCCTGTATTTGACGGAGCAAAGGAAGAAAATATTTCCAAGTGTCTCGAACTTGCAGGATATGATAAATCAGGTAAAATGACCCTTTATGATGGCAGAACAGGTCTTCCCTTTGACGGTCCTGTTACTGTTGGTTATATGTACTATCTTAAACTTGCACACCTTGTTGACGACAAGATCCACGCTCGTTCCACAGGTCCCTACTCACTCGTTACACAGCAGCCTCTCGGCGGTAAAGCCCAGTTCGGCGGTCAGCGTTTCGGAGAAATGGAGGTTTGGGCTCTCGAAGCTTACGGCTCCGCATATACTCTCCAGGAAATGCTTACGGTTAAATCCGACGACGTTGTTGGTAGAGTTAAGACATTCGAATCTATCGTTAAAGGCAAAAACGTACCGAAGCCCGGTATTCCCGAAAGCTTTAAGGTTCTTGTTAAAGAACTTCAGGCTCTCGGTCTTGACGTTAAAGTTCTCGCTAAGGACAATGAGGAAATTGATATTTCAACATCCCTTGACGATGATGCTGATGAAATGGGTCTCGAAAATGACCGTATGTCAGAAAACCACAACCGTAACGAAGAGGACGACCTCGAATACAAATTCAGCGATGAATTGTACTCCGTTATCGGTGACGAAGAAGAGGAAAATTTGGACGGTTATTATTTTGAAGACGAAGACACCTTCGACTCCGATTTTGACGACGAAGATCTCGACAGCGAGGATTTTGGAGCTGACAGCGATGATGATGCTGAATTCTGAGGAGGATAAATATATATGTACGATATAAAACCCGTAGAAGAAGAAATTCAGGAAACTGAAAAAACTTCCGGTATGGAATTCAACGTTTTTGAATCTATAAAAATCGGACTTGCTTCTCCTGAAAAAATTCGTTCATGGTCTCACGGCGAAGTTAAAAAGCCCGAAACCATTAACTACAGAACACTTAAGCCCGAACGTGACGGTCTTTTCTGCGAAAGAATCTTCGGACCCATGAAGGACTGGGAATGTCACTGCGGTAAATACAAAAGATTCAGATATAAAGGCAAGGTTTGTGAACGTTGCGGCGTTGAAATAACAAAAGCCAAAGTAAGAAGAGAAAGAATGGGTCACATTGAGCTTGCGGCTCCCGTTTCCCATATCTGGTACTTCAAAGGTATACCCTCCCGTCTCGGTCAGATGCTCGACATCCAGCCCCGTCAGCTTGAAAGCGTCCTCTATTTCGGCGCTTACATCGTTCTTGACGACGGCGGAATCCAGGGTATAAAGAAAAAACAAATACTCAACGAAAAAGAATATTTCGATCTCAGAGAAAAATACGAAGACGATTTCCGCGCAGGAATGGGCGCTGAAGCAATTCAGGAACTTTTGAAGGAAATCGACCTCGAAGCTCTCTCTGCTGAATTAAAAGAAGAGCTTAAGGACGCGCAGGGACAGAAGAGAATCAAGCTCATGAAGAGATTCGAAGTTGTTGAATCCTTCAGACTTTCCGGCAACAGACCCGAATGGATGATCCTCAACGTTATCCCCGTTATCCCCCCGGATATCCGTCCTATGGTTCAGCTTGACGGCGGCAGATTTGCAACATCAGACCTTAATGATCTTTACAGAAGAGTTATCAACAGAAACAACCGTTTAAGAAAGCTTCTCGAGCTTAATGCTCCCGATATTATCGTGAGAAACGAAAAGAGAATGCTTCAGGAATCCGTTGATGCACTTATTGACAATGGCAGAAGAGGCAAACCCGTTAACGGTCCCAACAACAGAGCCCTTAAGTCTCTTTCCGACGTTCTTAAAGGTAAACAGGGACGTTTCCGTCAGAACCTTCTCGGTAAACGTGTTGACTACTCCGGACGTTCAGTTATCGTTGTAGGTCCCGAACTTAAAATATATCAGTGCGGTCTCCCCAAAGAGATGGCTCTGGAGCTCTTCAAGCCCTTCGTAATGAAGCTTCTTGTTGAAAGAGGCAAGGCACACAACATAAAGAGTGCAAAAAGAATGGTTGAAAGAGTAAGAGACGAAGT
>JAFSAH010000003.1 GCA_017441125.1 Clostridia bacterium | reverse complement strand
TTAAGTCGTTTCTCGTTGACCCAATAGGAAATAAGGCTACTTTATTTATAAAATTCAAAAGGTGTTTGGAAAAAAGGAACAGGAAAGGTGATTGATTATGAGCAGAATAGAAAAGCTTCAGGCCCTTCTTAACGAAAAGTCCGCGTTTATTATTGTGGACAGTAAAAACAGAAGATATTTTACGGGCATGGAAACCTCCAACGGGGTTTTGGTTGTTACCAAAGAGCTTTCTGTTTTCATGACGGACTTCAGATACATTACCGCTGCCAAGACTAATATTAAAAAGCCTACGGATGTGGTTCTTCTTTCGGGGTCTCATTCCGAGTCTGTTAAAAAGTTCTTTGAAGAAAAACGTCTTGATATTAAAACAGTATATTTTGAATCGGGAAGACTTTCTTATCTTCAGGCAAAGGCATATATTGACGCTATGCCTGAAAAGGAATTCCTTAACGGAGACAGCGCAATTTCAAGCCTTCGTCAGACAAAAGACGAGAAGGAAATTCAATATGTTATTGAGGCTCAAAAGATTACCGATAAATCATTCCTTTATATTCAGGACTTTATAGCTTCAAATTGGAAGAAGGGCATTACTGAAAAGCAGATAGCCTTTGAGCTTGAGTTTGACATGAGACGCAACGGTTCGGGAGAAATGCCTTTTTCAATTATCGTCGCTTCGGGCGCAAACGGCGCGTTACCCCATGCGGTACCCTCGGATAAGGTTATTGAAGCAGGGGATTTTATCACAATAGACTACGGCTCTTCCTTTAACGGCTATGTAAGCGATATGACACGAACGGTTGCCGTGGGTCATGTTTCGGAAGAGCAGGAAAAGGTTTATAATATCGTTCTTGAAGCGCAGATGAAGGCTATTGCGGGAATCAAAGCAGGTATTACGGGTAAAGAGGCTGATTCCATAGCAAGAGAAGTCATAACTGAAGCAGGCTACGGTGAATATTTCGGACATTCTCTCGGTCACGGCGTCGGGGTTGAGGTCCATGAGGCTCCCAACTTCAGCCAGATGTTTGAAAAGAATATTTGTGAAAATTCAATCATGAGCGTTGAGCCGGGTATCTACATGGAAGGAAAGTTCGGCGTAAGAATCGAAGACCTTGTTGTGGTGAAAAACGACGGAGTAATCGATATTACCGCTTCTGATAAAAAGCTTATAATTTTATAATTGCATAATTTATGCACCCCAAAAGTGTTACGCTTATGGGGTGCAGTTCATTTATGTTTTTAATTTTATGTCCGCAAGGCTTTCAATGTTGAAAGCGCTGAAATATTTTTCTTCCATTGGAATCCATTTTTCCTTGAACATTTTCAGCCATGCCTCTCCGTTTCTTTCTTTGATCCTTTCTAATTGAGCTTCGGAATCTGTGGAAAGGAATATTTTTACGTCATAATTATCGGAAAATCTTGGGTGATGACTGTATGAACCTTCAATGATTATGATTTTTGAAGGCTTAATTTCACGGAGCTTTTCGATTTTTCCCGTTTCGCAGTTGAAAATGCCGTAGGAAAAACTCTTTTCGGAGCTCAAATTATTCAGGACCTCATCTTCAAACCGTTCGTAGTCAATGTTTCCGCCGGGTTCAGCCAATCTTTCCGAAGTGCGTTTTTCAAAGGGAAGGAAAAAATCATCCATATGTATTATTTCGCAGTGGAAAATCCTTTTTAATTTCTCTGCCAAAGCCGTTTTTCCCGAAGCGCATCTGCCGTCAATGGCAACTGCAGTTCGTTTGTTTTCTGCCGTTTTTTCAATAATTGATACGGCTTCGAGAATTTCGGCGTATTCCTTTTTTATGATTCTGTATGCGGGCTTGTATTCTTTTCTGTAGGCTTCGCTGTGACTTACGGGCGCATATCCCGTATTTTTATAGTCATTCATGTATTCGGCAAACTGTTTTTCGCTGAAAGGAACAGAACCCTCTTTGCATAGCTTTGCAATTACGGATATTTTGCTTTCAAAGCTCTCAACGGAACCTTTTATTTCGTTTGCGCTTGCAATAAAACATAAATTTATTGCTTCCGGGGAGATTTTTTCATCTAAAGCCGCAAGATTTAATCTTACGAGTCCGTTTCCTATATCCTCCGTAAGGGGAAGCGATTTGTTGGGCTCTATGCTTTTAAGCTCCTCCTGAATTCTGCGCAGACTTATATTTTCATCTTTGATTAAATGCCCGCCGCCGAATTCATTTTGAAAAACAAGCTTTATTAAATCCGTAATTTCCATAAACGGATATTTTCGCAGGTGTTCAAGTATGATTTCTTTTATCATAAATTAAGGTTCTCCATATTTACGGTTTTCGGTTCATAGGTTAAATTAAAGTCAGTATATCATGAAAATAAGTCGTAACTGTGTCTTTCCATTGCTCTGTAAAAAATAATTAAAATGAATTTTTCCGAAAATAAAGTCCGTATATGTTGATAAAAGGAAAGATTTGTGCTATAATACCTTTGCTTGAAAAGGAAACAGGTGCAAATCCTGTACGAGCCCGTCGCCGTGAGACCGTTTAATATTGATCTTTCTATCCGATGCCGCAAATCGGAGACATGCCATTGGGAAATTCCTGAGAAGGTGAGAGGTTGATGCGTCAAGTCGAAATATTTTTCAAGCAAAATAAACCTCGTTTTAACGGAAAGCAGCGAGCGCCTGCCAAAGTTTTTTTCTTCGAGGTAAATCAAATTAAAAAGGAAATGATAACAATGAAAAACAGCAAATTTACAAGATCATTGTCACTCGTCCTTTCCGTTGTGCTTGTTGCGGCTATGGCACTTTTTGCGGTTGGATGTAACGACAATCAGAATGAAAACCTTGATTATCAAGGAACAACAAATCTCATCGAAAACGATTCTGTTCTCGGCGAGGGCGAAAAATCATTTACTTTCACGGTTGTTGACGGTGAG
The DNA here is from genome assembly GCA_017441125.1 of Clostridia bacterium. Lineage (GTDB taxonomy): Bacteria > Bacillota > Clostridia > Oscillospirales > UBA644 > HGM12619. The sequence goes on along the minus strand of JAFSAH010000003.1, from coordinate 29,972 downwards.
GGAAATGAGGTCTCCTGCGAGGTCAAAACAGACAAAACCGTTGTGGGCGATGCGCTTCTTGAACTTGGTCTTATTGCAGGAGAAGCCGGTGCTTACGGTCTTTACGTTAAGACTGTAAACGGAATTACCGCTGATTATGATGTTGACGGCTCATATTGGGCGTTCTACATCGACGGCGAATATGCAATGTCGGGTGTTGATACCACAGATATTACTGACGGTGCTGTTTATATGCTCAAGGTTGAAAAATGAAGCTGACCGTATTGGAAATCTGCCTTTTTGGAATGCTGGGCGCATTAATGTTTGTTTCAAAATTGGCGCTTGAGTTTCTTCCGAACGTTCATATCGTAGGTGTTTTTATCGTTGCGATTACAATGGTGTTTCGCGTAAAAGCCCTGATACCGCTGTATGTTTTTGTTTTTATAACAGGCTTTTTCTATCTGTTTACGACGGGCGGTATCCTTTGGTGGATCCCATATTTATATATATGGACTATCCTTTGGGCTATGGCGATGCTTATTCCCAAAAAATTGCCGACGAGGTTTAAGCCTATAGTATACGCTTTGGTATGCGGCTTGCACGGCTTTCTTTACGGAACCCTGTATGCTCCTGCGCAGGCATTACTGTTTGGCTTGAATTTTGAAAAAATGATAGCCTGGATAATTGCCGGACTTCCGTGGGATGCTGTTCATGGAGTAAGTAATTTCATCCTGGGGTTTGTGGTTATAACTCCCATGATAATAATAATGTCCATGTTCCAAAAAAATAAAAACAAAAAAGGTCAAAAAGAAAATCTTTAAATCAACGTGTTCGGGAAAACCCTTCCTTTTTAAATAAAAAGGAAAGGTTTTCTCTTTTTTTGCTTTTTGAATCAGTTCCGATTTTTGCGGTTTTTATGATACAAAAAAATCATGGAACTTTTTTCTGTTTTAGCCGTCTAATAATCAGAATATGCTTGAATCGTTTGTTTTCACGATATTGTTGGAAAATTCCCTTATTTAATCTCTTGATTTTTTCGCGGTTTTGTGATACAATTATGAATGATTCAATCATTTACACTAAAGGCACGTGTATTATTATATGTAAATATGGGTATTATGCGTGTGCTTATGTGGAAATTTACATTAACGGAGGCTTTTTTAATGCAAACAATTTCAAGAAAAATGAGGTTCGTAACAGTATTTCTCTGTTTGGTCATGGCCTTGGGTCTTATTACAGCCTGTGGCGATGATTCTCAATCTGATGATAAGCTTGTAAAGGCAATTACATTGAATTTGACAGAATACACGTTTACAAGTTTTGATACAAGAGTAAAGCTTGATGCAACTGTTTCTCCCGCAGATGCCGTAAATTCATCTTTGGTTTGGACAAATGCAAATCCCGGAGTTGCAACTCTTACACAAGAGCATGAAGTTATTCCTGCAATGAACGGTAAAACAGTTATTACGGTTGCTACCGAAGACGGTTCTGTAATCGCAATGTGTAATATTACGGTTAACGTTGAAGAAGAGATCATTGAGATCCCCAATGTTCCTGTTGAAAGCGTAAAAATCAGTAATGAAACATATACGATCGAAGAAATCGGCGCATCTGTAAGACTCAGCAAAGACATTATTCCTTACGGTGCCACAGATCCTTCCGTAACCTGGACAACTTCCGATGAGGCTGTTGCTAAAGTAGATCAGACAGGTCTTGTAACTGCCGTTAAGGAAGGTACAGCAACAATTACCGTAACTACAAATGACGGAGGCTTTACAGCATCTTGCGTTATTACTGTAAAGGTTCCTTCCAATCCCAATAACGGAAGTCAGGGCAATCAGAACGGTAATCAGCAGAGCGGAAACCAGCAGGGCTCTACTACAACAGGCTTCAACAGAGACAATATTCCTGCCGCAAAGCTTGACGCTGACGGATTCCTTGTAAGTGATAACCTTGAATATTTCAATAAACATAACCCCGACTGTGTTGCTTGGCTCTATATTCCCAATACAAAGAACAAAACCACAGGTCTCGGTGAAATCAACTTCCCCGCAGCGCAGGGTACAAATAATGAGTACTACCTTGGCGTAGGTCTTGACCATAAATATAAAAATGAAGGCTCCGTAGTTCTTGACTACAGAAGTTCTATTGGATTAACAGGCGAAATTACCGACCAGAACACTATTTTCTACGGTCATGCAAAGGGTGAAACTACATTTGACAGACTTGAATTTGCAACAAGATCCGATGAATGGTTCAGTAATGAAAGCAACAGATATGTGTATTTGAACACTCTTACTGAAGAAACGGTATGGAAGGTCTTCGCTTGCTACTACACAGACTCTGATGACAACTATTACTTAACAAGAAACTTTACTCTTTCTGAAGCTGAAGTTTTCGCTAAGCTTGCAACAATGTCTACAAGCGAACAGCTTGAATACATTCATGATGAAAATAAAATGAAAGAGCTTTATAAAGATACTGCCGCACTTGTTGAATTTGCAAACGGCTGGAGATCAAGAATCAGCACTCCCGAAGGCGATAAAGAGTATGCCACAACATATAAGCCCTATGAGCCCATTCTCAGAAACAGAGATTACGGCGTAACAGTAGGTCCCGATGATAAAATTCTTACACTTTCAACCTGTTCTTCTGACGTAGGCAGCATGAGATACGTTCTCCATGCAGTTCTCGTAGAATCCAGACCAAGAACAGACAGAGACTGAGTTAAGAACGGAGTAGCCCAATGGCAGAAAACAAAAATATGAAAGAATCGAAATTTCAGCAATCCGAAACGGGTTCTTCCAAAGCCTCACACAAGAAAAAGGTAAGTGCGGGGGATATTATCAGGACAGTTGTTCTTGTTTTATGTATCGGAGTATTCGGTTTTTCCGTGTTTAAGATATGCAGTGATCTTTTTGACGATTCCTCTACCGGCGATGAATATAATGAGCTTCTGGAAATTGGGCGCAATCCCACAGATCCCGGGGATGAAACAGTTGATCCCGAAGTGAAGGATCCTGAAAATAACGGCAAGGAAAATACCGATAACAGCTCGGAGGATAATACTGATCCTCCTGCTGTTGAACCGACAGAGCCCTCTGATATTTATGACGACCAAAATGCTGAAGAAGCTTCAAAGGATCAAACTCAGAATCAGATCGTCGTCGTAACAAGACCCAACGCATCTCTTGACAAGACAGACCTTTCTGTCATTCATCCCAATGATATCAGCCTTGAAGATATTGCGTATGTAAGCAATGTTGATTTTGAAAGTCTTAAAGAGAGAAACAGTGACGTTGTTGCTTGGATATGCATACCCGGCAATGATTCCATAACAGGTCTTCCCATTGATACGGCAGTAGTTCAGACCACCGACAATGAATTTTACCTTGATCACAGCTTTGATAAGACCGAAAACGTAAACGGTTGGATATTTGCCGATTACCGTAACAATATGGAAAAAATCACTGCGAATTATAATACTATAATTTACGGTCATGCAAGAAGCTATCGTATGTTCGGCGGTCTTAAAAATCTTAATGCTACTCCAGAGTGGTATAAGAACGGTTATAACCATTTTATTAAGATTACAACGCCGAATGACGAAACGATCTGGCAGATATTCTCTTGGTACGAAACCGACATTTATTACAATTATATTCGAACCTCATTTTCAAGTCCGGAGGAATTCATTGCTTTTGCGACAGAGCTTCAGGATAAAAATGAGTTGAAGGGTTATTTCTCTACGTTTGAATTTAATGAAAACAGCAGAATCCTGACTCTCTCCACCTGTAAGGGCTCAAATCCCGCAAACAGAGTTGCGGTTCATGCGGTTCTCGTGGCAAGAAAGCCCTGAACTGATAAGTTGATTGTATTTTTAAAGACTGCTTTGAAGATAAAACTTCCGAAGCAGTCTTTTTATATGCGTTATTGAAGGCTTTACGGTATACATAGCATTGATATTTCCCCGTTTTTTGCGCAAAAGTGCATTATAGGTTAAAAATGCTTGAATTTTACTGAAAACACCTTGCATTATGTGGAAAAATATGATAAAATAAAATGTAATTATATTTAGAATTGGAGGACAGCCGATTGCAGCTGAAAAGTCTTGAACTCACGGGCTTTAAATCATTCCCCGAAAAAACGCTGATCAATTTCAGCGAAGGCATTACTGCCATTATCGGACCTAACGGCAGCGGTAAGAGTAATATTTCCGATGCTATACGTTGGGTTATGGGGGAGACCTCCACCAAAAGCCTCAGAGGCACCAAAATGGAGGACGTTATTTTCGACGGGACTCAATCCCGAAAAGCGCTCGGTTTTGCGGAAGTCACTTTGACTCTCGATAATTCCGACAAGCGTCTGCCCATTGACTTCGACGAGGTGGCAATATCGCGAAGATATTACAGGTCGGGAGACAGTGAGTACTACATAAACAAAAGTCAGGTCAGAATGAGAGACGTTCATGACCTTCTCCGAGATACTGGTCTCGGTAAATCGGGTTATTCTATTATCGGACAAGGCTCCGCTACTGAAATAATAAACGCAAAAAGCAGCGACAGACGTTATCTTTTTGAAGAGGCCTCCGGTATTTCCAAGTTCCGCTATAAAAAAGAGGAAAGCGAACGCAAGCTGAATCTTACGAAGGATAATCTGATACGCCTTAACGACATAAAAACCGAAATAGAGGACCGTCTCGGTCCTTTGGAAAATCAGGCGAAAAAGGCACGTAAATATCTTGAGCTTTACGAAAAGAAAAAGACTTTGGAAATCGCCCTTTGGCTTGACGATATAAAAGTTACCGAAGCCGAATCCGTAAAGGCTGAAGAAGCTCTCGCTTCATTAAAAAGAAGCGTTGAAAAATGCGAAAATCAGATCGCGGACTGTGAAGACCGTATTGAAAGAGAATCTGAAAATATTCGCAGAATTACAGTTGAAATAGAAGATATTCGCAATGAAAATTCAGTTGTTCACGACAGAATAAGAGAACTGAATTCTGAAATTTTGCTTTTGGGCAACGATACGGAACACGCGAATAAAGATATCGAGCGCTTTGAAGAGCAGCAGAAGATCCTTTCAGGTCAAAGAGAAGAAACCGAGAAGAAGCTTTCCGAAAAGCTTGCGGAAGCGGACAGTATTTCTGTTGAAATCGCTTCAAATGACAGAGAACAGGCTTTGGTTGTAGCCGAATCCCGTGAAAAAATGAAGCAAGAAGAAGCGTCTGCCGAAAAAGCCAAAGCATTACATGAGGAGATTACCTCTGTAATGGCTAAGCTTACGGAGCTTCAAATAGAGCAGGGAAGACTTTCCGAGCAATTAGCCGCTTCCGAAGAACGTAAGAATCAGCTTGAAACTGAAATTTCGGACAGTAAAGACAGATTGCATACATTGAATACTTCCCGTGACGAGTATCTTGCCGAGCTTAATAAATTGGATGCTGAACGCCAAAACCGCAAGAATATTTATGACGGTTACGTCTTGAAAATCAGCAGTAAACGGAATCAGGCTGAAAAAGCGGTCGAGAAATATAATGAATTAAAGCGTCTTTTTGACGAGAAAACTTCTCGCAAACGTATGCTTGAAGATCTTGCAAAGCATTACGAGGGATTTAACGGAAGCGTCAGAAATGTCATGAACGAGGCATCAAAGGGCGTTCTTAAGGGCGTTATCGGTACGGTTGCTTCCGTTATCAAAACGGAGGATCAGTATGCGGTGGCTATTGAAACGGCTCTGGGCTCTGCTATTCAGAATATTATCACCGAAAATGAAAAAAGCGCGAAGGATTGCATTTATTATTTAAAATCACGCAATTACGGCCGTGCAACTTTCCTTCCCGTAGATACGGTTGTCGGATCCCGCTTGCAGAATCACGGTGCCGCATCATGCGAGGGCTATATCGGTATTGCCGCTGAATTGCTTGAATATGAACCGAAATTTAAGGGAATTATAGATCAGCTTTTGGGTAGAATCGTAATTGCAGATACCATTGATAATGCAACCCGAATGGCTCGTCGCAATAAATATGCATTCAGAATAGTGACCCTTGACGGTCAGGTCGTAAATCCCGGCGGTTCCCTTACGGGCGGCTCCGTAAGCAAGGGCATCGGAATTCTCAGCCGTTCAAACGAGGTTGAATCTCTTAAAGAAGAGATCTCCTTTATTGAAGAAAAGCTTTCCGCAGCGGCTGAAACGGCAAAAAACACAACGAATGAATTCAAATCCGTCAGCGCATCTCTTGACGGCCTTAATGCTGAAATAAAGGTTGCCGACGAGGAATATATCAAAAAAGAAGCCGAACTGAAAAACGGCGAGGCTTATATAGCAAACGTTACCGCGCAGGTCGAAGCATTGGAAAAGTCCGTTCTTTCCGAAATTGAAAAACAGGACGGATTGCGTAATGCTTTGGCCGATTCGGAAAAAATGCTTGTAGAGTTGCGCAAAAAGGTTGAATTGACCGAAAATGAAAGCGAAGAGGTTTCAAAGCTTTCAGCAGAGCTTTCTGCAGACAGAGAACAGGTTATTGAAAAGCTCCACCATATTGAGCTTGTAAAAACCGAGCTTATTAAAAACAGAGAGATTATACTTAACGAAACTGAAAATCTTCGCAGAATTATTCGAGAGGCTGATGAGGCTGATGTGATTTCTCAACAGCAGATCGAAGAAATACGTGTGAAAATTTCAGACTTTGCAAAACGTATCGAAGAGGCTTCCGCTGAAATTAAAGAACTTGAAAAACAGAATGAAAGCCGTACACAGCTTATTGCAAAGAAAAACATTGAACGTGAATCTTTAGAGGCTCATAAAACGAAGATATTCGACGAAGAAAAGAGTTTGTTTGAGCAGAAGGATAAATTGGGCAGAGAGCTTGAGAGAACTTCCATAAAATGCGGTACCTTGAAAAACGATAAGGACAGCCTTGTTTCCAGGATCTGGGACGAATATGAGCTTTCTGTTTCGGAAGCCGCTGAATTGGGTTATGAATTTAAGGATAAGGCTGAAGCCAAAGCCCAGGTTACAACTCTTAAGAACTCTATTCGAGGTCTCGGTTCCGTAAACGTTGATGCGATTGAGGAATTTGCCGACGTCAGCAAGCGCTATGAGGAGCTTTCCGCGCAGCTTAAAGATCTTGAATCCGCAAAAGAGTCTTTGGAAAAGATAATTCTTGACCTTGAAGCGGAAATGACACAGATATTCTCCGAGAAATTCAAGACAATAAACGCGGCGTTTGAAGAGGTCTTCAAGGAACTTTTCAACGGCGGTTCCGCAAAGCTTTCGCTTACGGACCCTGAAAACGTTCTTGACTCAGGTGTCGAGATTTTCGTTGCACCTCCGGGAAAAATCATTAAGCATCTTTCATCTCTTTCCGGTGGTGAACAGGCTCTTACTGCTATCGCTCTTTATTTTGCGCTTTTGAAGATTCGTCCTGCGCCTTTCTGTTTGCTTGACGAAATTGAGTCCGCATTGGACGACGTCAACGTAGTCAGATATGCAAATTATCTGCATAACCTTACAAGAAATACTCAATTTCTCGTTATTACTCACCGTCGAGGCACTATGGAAATTGCCGACAGACTTTACGGTGTAACAATGAGAGAAAAGGGCGTTTCAAGAATAATCACGATCAACGTAAATGAGATCGAAAATAATATGTTGGGTTAAAAATTATTAGTGAAAGGATTTTCCAAAATGGGATTTTTCAGTAAAATCAAAGAAAGTCTTTCAAAGACAAAACAAAATATCAGCGAAGGCTTAAACGAACTCTTTGCTAATTTCCGTAAGGTTGACGAGGAATTTTTAGAGGAGCTCGAAGAGATACTTCTTCTTGCTGACGTTGGTTTTGAAACAACGGAAAAGATAATCGAGGAACTTCGTCGTGTTGCAAAGCTTGAAAAAATAGAAGAAGCGGAAATTCTAAAAAAGCGTTTGGCGGATATTATAACGGATATGATGTCGGGCGGAAATGAATTAAAAATAAATACGAAACCATCTGTCATAATCGTCGTTGGTGTCAATGGGGTAGGAAAGACCACCACTATCGGCAAGCTTGCAAATATGCTTAAAAACGAGGGTAAAAAGGTTATTATCGCTGCGGCAGACACCTTCAGAGCTGCTGCTATAGAGCAGGTTGAAATTTGGGCGCAACGTTCAGGTATTGACCTCGTAAAACACCGCGACGGTTCAGACCCTGCGGCTGTGGTTTTTGATGCCATTCAGGCGGCAAAGGCAAGAGGCGCAGACGTCGTTATCTGCGATACTGCAGGTCGACTTCATAATAAGAAAAATCTTATGGACGAGCTTGCAAAAATTGCCCGTATCGCTGAAAGAGAGCTCCCCGGCTGTGACAGAGAAACGCTCCTTGTTGTTGATGCAACCACCGGTCAGAATGCGGTTGAGCAGGCGAAGAACTTCAAGGAAGCAACAAGTATTACGGGTGTTGTTCTTACAAAGCTTGACAGTACCGCTAAAGGCGGCGTAACTATTGCGGTTAAAGAGGTTACAGGCGTTCCCGTTAAGCTTGTAGGGCTTGGTGAACAGGTGGACGATCTGAAAATTTTTGACCCCGTAGATTTTGCAGCTGCTCTTTTAGACTGATTTTCATATAATTTTTATTTATACGGGTTTGCGAAATTTTATATAAAGGTTGGTATTACCGATGAAGATTCTTGTTGCATCGAACAATAAAAACAAGATACGCGAAATAAAACAGATATTGGGGGATATTTTTGAACCCATATCTCTTTCCGAAGCAGGTGTTGAATCTGATCCCGAAGAAACGGGCTCCACATTTCTTGAAAATGCAATAATAAAGGCTCGTTCGGGAATGGAGGTTTCCGGATTGCCCTGTATTGCCGACGATAGCGGGCTCTGTGTTTACGCTCTTAACGGAGCGCCCGGAGTTTATTCTGCGAGATATTCGGGAGAAAATGCTACGGATGAAAAAAATAATGAGCTTTTGCTGAAAAATATGGCTGACGTTACGGACAGAAGGGCTTGTTTCAAGAGCGCCATTGCAATGGTTTTTCCTGACGGTAAGGTTATCACTGCGGAAGGCGAATGTCCCGGTGTTATGATTTACGAATACAGAGGAAACAACGGCTTTGGATACGATCCGCTTTTTCTTGTTGAGGAATACAATAAGACCTTTGCCGAGCTTGACGGCGAAATAAAAAATAAAATAAGCCACAGGGCTCACGCTCTCCAATCTTTCAGAGAAAAAATGAAAGAAAAGGGTATTATCTGACTGTAAATTATAAAAATAAATTATATAATTTTACAAAACAAAAGTATAGTTTTATATTTTTAAAGCACATAATACGTGAAATTCAAAAAGGACTAATAAAGTTCATAAAATATGCATTACTTATACACATAAAAATGCTATAATATTGTTTATGTATGGACGTTACAAATTTAAAAGTAAGGATTGATTAATTTGGCAAAAACACAGAAAAAAACAGCCTCTGTTGCAGGCTCTTTATCAGTTATTTTAACATTGATCATTTGCGGTGCTCTTCTTATAGGCGTTATTGCTTGGGCAGCTGTAACAAAGTCCGCTAACTCCATGAGAAATGTAATCGCAATGAAAGTCGGCGAATACGAAATTTCAGGTGCTGAATTTGAATATCAGTATAATAATGCTATATTGACATTCCGGCAGGATTACGAAGATATACTTCCTTACCTTGGGGTTGATTTTGATAAAGACCTGGGTACTCAGATGTATACTGATGATATGTCATGGAAAGATTATTTCATTAATTCTGCAGTAAATGCGCTTTCCGAGCAGTATTTTCTCATAAGCGCCGCTAATGAAGCAGGCTTTGAACTTACTGAAGCTCAAAAAGACTCTGCAGTTGCAGAAATGGAAAGTCTTAAAAGTATTCTTAATGCTTACGGTATCGGACTTGAATCCTATATTCAATCCACATACGGTAAAAATGCAAAATTTGCCGATCTTAAAGAATATTCTATAAAAAATGCTCTTGCATATAATTATTTTAATAATTATATTGATTCTATCAATATCGATGAAGATATGATCAACGAGTATTATGAAGTTAACAAGGATGATCTTGAAACGGTAGCTTTCCATTCTTATCAGTTCGCTTACACAGTTCCCTCTAATGTTGAAGAGGGCGATGAATCTTACAAGGATGCAGCTAAAGCCAAAGCAGAAGCAGCTCTTGCAGCTATCACTGATGAAGAGTCCATTAAAGATGCTATTTTCGCACAGCTTACAGATGACGAAATTACTCAGATCGAAGAAGATTTTGAAACTTACAGCGAAGATGTATACAAAGCAAGTGTAAGTACGGATATCGCAAATTGGCTCTTTGACAGCTCCAGAAAAGAAGGAGATAAAACTGTTATAGAAGCAAACGGCGGTTTCTTTGTTCTTTACTTTGTAGACAGAGCGCAGGACGATTACGAAACTGTAAACGTAAGACATATTCTTTTGAGAACTTCTGATGTTGAAAATATTTATACCGAAGACGGTGTGTTTGATACAGATGCTACAGCAGAAGCTCAGGAAGCAGCAGATGCTGAAGTATATGCTAAGGCAGAAGCAGTGTTGAACGAATGGCTCGCAGGTGATAAGACTGAAGAATCTTTCGCAGCTCTTGCAAATGAAAAGTCTGAAGATACTGCAGAAGGCGGTCTTTATACTCAGGTAACAAAGGGTATGATGGCTTCTGAATTTGATAAATGGATCTTTGACGAATCCAGAAAAGCAGGAGATTACGAAATCGTTAAAACAGATAGCTACGGATATCATATCATGTACTACTGCGGCACAGATGTTCCTGCATGGCATCTCGAAGTTATAGAAAATATACAAGAAGAAGAATACAACGAATATATTTCTGAGTTGAAAGTCAAGTATGACGTTATTACATACGACGATGTTATGAATCGCGTAGACTAAATTAAACAGAAACAGACGGGAGAAATACCCGTCTGTTTTTAAGTCTGAATACATTGATTGAAAAAAAAGAGGAGGTTACGTTTTCAACGGAGCTTCCTCTTCAAATTTTATAATGATTTAATCTTTATTGCATTCAACGGAATCGTCGTCGGTAATTCTGATGATTTCGGATTTCAGATTAAATTTCTTGTTAAGGAGATATAAACCAATAATATAAGCCGCAATCATCGGCATCAATGCCAAAAGCCCCAAAACGGATATTGTGTAGAGCCCGTAGCCGATAAAGATCAGTGCTATCGGTATGAGGAAAATATATGCCATTATGTACATGACACGTTTGTCTTCACTGATTTCAACCTCTACAGTATCTCCTATTTTTGCGCCGATGCTGTTGAGTACTTTCATATCTACGTCTTTGCCGCTGCATATGGCATAGTTAGAGCAGCTTTCGCAAGCCTTCGGACGCGGTGTTTTTACGTGCGCGTAATTTCCGCTGATTTTATATACGTTTCCTTTTACGATCATTTTTAACTCCTATCGGTTCTGTACGAAACCGTAACTCCGTCACTTATGGGCAAGATTACGGTTTTCATATCAGTATCCTGCTCCAATGTGTTTAAAAACTCGTCCAAACGGTTTATAATGGTTTTATTTCTTCGTATATCGGGGATACCCGTTGCAACCATACCGTTGAAAAGTACGTTATCGGTTATTATAACACCGTTTTTCTGCAAAAGGCGTTGACATTCCTTATAAAAGGTGGGGTATTGACCCTTTGCGGCATCTAAAAATATTAAATCGTAGCTGTCATTCGGTAATGTTTTTAAAATATCAACAGCGTCCCCCTCAAGCATTGTGATGCGTTCTTCCGCATTGAACTTTTTGAAGTTTTCTCTTGCGGGCGGTATCATTACCGGGTTGCGTTCAATTGTTGTTATCTTTGCATTTGGTGCCGCAGAAAGCATAAGAAGTGAAGAGAACCCGATACATGTTCCTATTTCAAGAATATTTTTCGGCTGTTTCATCATGCAGAGTATCTCAAGTAAGTCTGCCGTTTCGGGTTCCGCTATAGGATATTTTTCATTTCTTGCGCGGCGTTCCAATTCTCCGAGTTGACTGTCTTTTTCTCTTCTGACTTTACGCATATATTCAGTAATATGCGCAAATACAAGTCCGTCCTTTTCCATTTATCTCACCTTAACCCAAATAAGCTTTTACGTTTTTCAAATGCTCTTCATAAGTGAAAGCAAAAACGTGAGAACCGTCACCTTTTGCGCAGAAGTAAAGGTAGTTGGTGTCTTCTGGTTCAATAGCCGCTGTGATTGACTGTATTGACGGATTGCATATGGGAGTAGGTGTAAGACCGTAATACTTATAAGTGTTATAGGGGCTGTCTATTGCCATTGTAGAGGATGAGATACTGCTGTAACGGTCTTCCTTGTCAAGGATATAGTTTACGGTCGCGTCACTCTGAAGCATCATTCTCTTTTCAAGTCTGTTATGGAATACGGAAGATATCCTTGCAAGCTCAGGTGTATATTGGCTCTCTTTTTCAATTATTGAAGCCAAAATAAGCGTATCGTAAACTGTTTCGCCTTTTTGAGAGATCTTTTCCCAAAGACCTGCCTCTGTCATTTTTTTATTGAAGTTATCTAAAAATCTTTTTATAACACTTTCTTCTTTTTCGTCAAGGAAAAAGTCGTAAGTATCAGGGTAGAGGAAGCCTTCAAGTCTGTTTTCGGAACCGATCTCCGGAAGGAAGTCGTAACCGAAGTCCCAACCCTTTGCGACCTGCTCGTATCTGTCTAAATTTCCTATTCCGTTTGCTACGAGAGTGTTGAAAATATCCTGAACCTCACAGCCTTCGGTAAAGGTTATTCTTATGGACTCACGGTATGTTGTGTTTGATTTAAGCAGATCGAAAATTTCCTGATAGGAGCTTCCCTCATTTATAACGTACGTTCCTATCTGAATATTTCTTTCAAGGCTTTCCATTCTTGAGAGGAACTTGAAAATGTCTTCGTATTTTATCAGACCGAGTTCTTTTAATTTTTCTGTTACACTTGAGGCTGTGTCTCCGCTGATGATTTCAAGAGTGACTTCTTCGCCTTTAATATCCGTACCTCTGATATCATTACTAATATCAATTATATAGTATATTGAAATACCGAGTAATATGATGAGAATCAAGCAAAACGTAAGCCTTATTGCTTTTTTGATGATCTTTTTTCTTTTCTTTTTTCCCATATTATTTCTCCTTCATTGATAATAGGTTTCTTTTCATTGAGTTGCTTTTTGTATCTTTTTGCTGTAACCGCAATGGTTGCGTATACGGAAACGAGAAAAACAAGAACCGTAACAAACATTATCGTGTCATCAAAGCCCGCATCAGATAACATACTGCTGTATGTAAACAAAATATATGCCATTATGTTGTTAATGAAATGAGTCAGCATTGAGGCGTAAATGGAATCTGTAAGATATACGGTTATTCCGAAAACCACGCCTGCAAAGAAGCTGCTGAAAATCAAATACATTGAGCCGTGTACGAGGGCGAAAAGCGCAGCAGAGATGAAAATTGCCGCCGCTGTTTTTTCTTTTGAAAGAACGGACATAGTCGCGCCTCTGAAAAACAACTCTTCGAATATGGCAGGAATAACGGCTACTATCAGAAGTGACAGCCACATATTATTCATGTCATAAGCGGCGAGCATATTTCCCTCAACGTCAAGACCTATTGCCGAGAACATATCCAGGCTTAATATATTTAAAAGAAAGCTTCCCGAAATTACCGTGACTGCCATCCAAAAAACTATGGGTAAGTCTTTTCTTTTTATGAATCTTAATTTGAAAAAACGGATAGTTTTTGTTTTTTTCTCCGCAAACAGTCTCAGTATCAAGCCGCCGCCCAAAAGCAGAACTATGCTTATAGCGGAATATACCAGTTGGGAATATTCAAAATTAAAAATGGAAAGAACTCTCAGGGTTACCACTATAATTACCGAAAGGATAAGCGGTGGTAATATTTTTCTCACAGCAGAATAACTCCTTTTTCGGTAATTATCATATCTACGGAAATATCAAATCTGCCCCTTGGCAATTTTTCTCTGATGAAATCACTGTAACAAAAACCTGTTTTGATTCCGAGAAAACCGGGGAGAAATCTGTCATAGAATCCTTTGCCGTAGCCAAGTCTGAATCCCTTTTTATCATAAGCCATAGCGGGAACTATGCAAATATCCGAGGGTTGAGGCGTGTATATCTCCGCTGTTTCGGCAGGGGCTTTTATATTGAATTTATCTTCTAAAAGCTCTTCTTCCGAATCGGCTCTGTAGTAATTCATTTTTGAGTTTTCAAAGCAGTGTGGAAAAAAGCATTTTTTACCGTCTTTTCTCGCTTTTTCAAAAATTACTTTAGTTGATATTTCATCGTCTGTAGATGCATACAAGAGAATTTGAGATGCATATCTATATGAAATCGAAGATAAAAATCTGTTTGCTATCTTCTTGTCCAATTCTGCCTTTACTTGGGGGTCCATATCTTGTCTTTTTTGACGAAATTCGGCTCTTAATTCATTTTTAAGAATTCTTATATCGTTATACATGATTTGTCTGCCTTTCTTGGGAGCTTTATTTTATCCCGTTTCTTATTCTTTCTGCAGTGTTCCTGTCTGTAAGGGCCGTTACAAGCTCGAGCCCAAATTCAATAGCGGCGCCTGCGCCGACTGCTGTTATGAATTTTCCGTCTCTTACAACTCTGTATTTCTGAATTTTTGCGTTTGCAAGATGTTTTTCAAATTGGGGTTCAGGATAGCAGACGGCCTTTAAACCGTCAAGATATCCTCTTTTTCCCAAGAGGGAAGGAGCAGCGCATATAGCACAAATGAAACGGTCGTTATCTGCAAAATCTTTAATGACTTCATCAAAACCCTCCGCAAGATCAAGGTTCGTTACTCCGGGAAGTCCTCCGGGAAGGACGATCATTTTTCCGGTTTCCGCAGAAACTTCACTTAAAAACATATCTGCAACTATTTTTATTCCGTGAGCTCCCATTACTGTGAGTGAATCGGTCACGCTTACGAAAGAAGCCTCTTCTCCGGCTCTTTTAACCATATCGAATGGCGCTATTGCTTCAGTTTCTTCAAAACCGTTTGCCAATAAAAAATAAACCATATGAATTCGTCCTTTCTGTAAATTAGTCAATAAGCTTTTGTACTTCTTCAAAAATTAAATTATTTATTTCTTCAATGCTTTTCATTTTTCCGTCTTTTACGCAGGGGATCCTTATAAATCCTGCATCCTCGCAAGCGTTGATTGCGGAATCATAACAGGTTTGGAGGTACATTCTGTCTTTTTCGTGAATGTCCTTTTTTGATTCATCTCCCTGATATCTGTTTTCAACGTTTTTTATTGAAATTTCAGGTGGAACATCAAGGAAAAATACCGCCGTGGGAACAGGCAGAGCCAATTTGTTGTATTCCAGATCAAAAAGCCAATTATAATAATCCTTTTTCTCTTCATTTTTGAGCTTTGACGATTGGTGAATGATATTTGAGGAAACGTATCTGTCTGAAATTATGACTGTTCCCTCGTTATAATCCTTACCCCAACCCGTTTTGTATGAAGAGTATCTGTCAACTGCGTAAAAGGTCGAAGCGGCATATGCGGAAACATCTTCGGGATGTGTTCCGAAGTCTCCTTTGAGGTACATTTTTACAAGCGCAGACGAATCGGATTCGTAGTCGGGGAATTTTATTCTTTTAACTTTTTTCCCGCTTTCAGCAAGTCTTTTACCCAAAAGCTCAACTTGAGTTGTTTTTCCCGAACCGTCAATTCCTTCAATTATGAAAATATG
The DNA here is from genome assembly GCA_017441125.1 of Clostridia bacterium. Taxonomy (GTDB): domain Bacteria; phylum Bacillota; class Clostridia; order Oscillospirales; family UBA644; genus HGM12619. The sequence goes on along the minus strand of JAFSAH010000003.1, from coordinate 14,209 downwards.
TTTATTCATCGTTTTGTCCCTCGTTTGGTTTGTTTTTATGAGTTCCCCAGCCGTCAATTTCAGACCGTTTAATCGCTCCGAAAAGTCTTACCTTGAAGCCTTTATATTCCGTGTCCATATTTTTGAGGAGCTTTTTCATTTCTTCTCTTTGAGTGTATCCGTCTGCGATGCATGGATTTGTGATTACCGGAATTCGCGTCCTTCTTACGGAGCTTTTTACTTCACGTTCTTCTATGTATACCATCGGTCGCAGAACCGTAAGATCTATTCTTGACAGATAAGTGACAGGCTGAAAGCATCCGATTCTTCCTTCGTGAATAAGATTGAGCATAAATGTTTCCAAAACGTCATCATTATGGTGTCCCAGAGCGATTTTATTGCATCCTGCTTCCTTGGCGGCATCGTTTAATGCGCCTCTTCTCATTCTTGCGCAAAGGGAACATGGGTTTTCCTGCTTTGTTACGTTAAATACTATGTCGTAAATTTGGGTTTGCTTTATGATATATTCAATGCCTTCTTTTTCGCAGATATCTTTCAGCGGTGTAAAATCCATTCCGGAGCCGGGATCAATGGTTATTCCTATAACAGAAAACTTTTTGGGGTAGAATTTGGAAAGTCTGTGGAGAGCCAACAGCATCAGTGTTGAATCTTTACCTCCGGAACATCCCACTGCAATTTTATCTCCGTCCCGGATCATGTCGTAATCTTCAACGGCACGACGCATGAGGCTAAGTATTTTTTTCATTTTTGCAAAACTCCATTTCGCGTTTGTGCTTTTATTTTCCGATCACGCTTGAATACAGTTCATTTATAACGGCGCTTCCCATTGCGGAAATACCGTTGTCAAGAACTGCGTTACTGCTTCCGTTCACAAGAAGAACAATACCGCTTTTATCTTCAAGGTCAAAGAATATTTCGGTGGTTGCCCCGTAAGCGCCGCCCTGCTGACCGTAAAGGGTTCTTCCCTCCACGAGGTCATCATATTTTGAAATATAAAGTCCGTATCCCACGTCCTTGTATAAGGAACCGTTTGCTTCCGTGCTGAGCATTTCATCAACTGCTTCTTGGCTCAAAATACGGACTCTGTCAACCTCTCCGCCGTTCATCAGCATTCTTGCGATTCTTGAGAGGTCCTTTGCGTTTATAAATAAATTTGCATGGGAATATCTGTAATTATCAACGGGCGCAATTGTCATAAGCTTTGCGGAAAATTGGTCCATGCTTTCAAGGGAATAGCTTATTTTGCCCTGTCTGTATATATTTGAAATATTCTCTCTTGCCTTGATTCCCGTTGAGAGATATGAGGCGTCAATATTAAGCGGCTCAAATATTTCTTCCGTCATGTAGTCATTAAATGACTTTTGTGTAGCCGCTGAAGCAACTGCGGAAATTATTGCTCCTCCGAAATTTGAATAAGCGTATTTGTAACCGGGGGAATGATTGAAAAAATTGCTTTCCGCATATGTGCCGTTCAGCATTTCTTTAAGCGTTTGATATTCAAGTTCGTTATTTGTTACTTTATCGTATGCGCCGTAGTCTGAAATTGAGGCCGTATGTGTTAAAATCTGGCGCAAGGTAATTTGATTGTTATTGTAAGGGTTTACAACCGTATATCCCAAATAGTTGCCAATGGGCTCATCAATATCAATTATACCCTCATCGGAGAGTTTCATAACACCGATTGCGGAAATAAGTCCTGAAACAGAAGCAGTTCGTAATACCGAACTTGAATTGAATGGCTCTCCCGTTTCGGTATTACGTGTTCCGTAAGAGTAAACATGAGAAATTTGTCCGTTCTCGATTACGACAGCGGACATTCCTATAACATTGTATTTTTCTGCAATCGCACGAAGAGACTCGGGGCATATTTCTTCCGTAACAGTCACTTTGTCGATAGTTTCTTTATCAGTAGTAGGGTCTGTGGGATCATCGCCTGATCCTTCATTGAGATTCGGGTCAATAACGGGATCGTTTTCTGAAGGAGATTTTACTATATGCACGTTGTCATCCGCATTGATATCGGGGTCGTAGGTATTATTGTTACCTGTGTCAATCGTAGCCAGCAGTATAAGGATAGTTGCGAAAAGCGCCAATACGAAAACTGCTGCTATTCGTTTGATTTTTCGTGTATCCATTTTTAACTCCATTTTTATTTGAATTGCGCTGCAAATATCTTCGAGGCCTCTTCGTTATAAATTTCGGAAGCATTTGTCTTCCCGTTAAAAAGCATTTGAAGCTTCCGAAGCGGGTTATACGCATAAACGGAGATTTGTGTAAACAAGTCTCCGTTCATTTGTAAGTTAAAGTATTCTATTAAAGAGCAGCCTTTGCTTTTTCTACGAGAGCAGCGAAAGCAGCCTTGTCGGAAACTGCAAGTTCAGCGAGCATTTTTCTGTTGAGGTTGATGCCTGCCTTCTTGAGACCGTACATGAATCTGGAATAGTTCATGCCATTCATTTTAGCTTCAGCGGAGATTCTTGTGATCCAAAGAGAACGGAAATCTCTCTTCTTAAGTTTTCTTCCTACGTATGCGTAAGTAAGGGACTTCATAACAGCTTCGTTAGCTGTTCTGAAAAGCTTGGATTTAGCACCAAAGTAACCCTTCGCAAGCTTTAATACTTTCTTATGTCTTTTGCGCGTCATCATAGCGCCTTTAACTCTTGCCATTGTTCAATTCCTCCAAATAATTTTGTTCCCTGTTACGCCTTAAGAATAGGGCAATAACTTTTTAACGGTGGGAGCATTAGCGCTTGTTGCGTAAACAGCTTTACGCATGCTTCTCTTATACTTTGTTGTTTTCTTTGTAAGGATGTGTCTTCTGTTTGCTCTGCTCATCTTTACTTTACCGCTTTTGAGCACCTTGAAACGTTTTGCGGCACCTCTGTGGGATTTCAGCTTGATTTTAGCTGCCATGGTTTACAACTCCTTTAATATTTAACGATAGTTCTTTGTGCTACTTGGAATTTTTTGGCGCAAGCACCATAATCATGTTCCTGCCGTCTAATTTTGCGGGTTTTTCAATAACACCGACTTCTTTGCATCCCTCACTGAATCTTTCCATGAGTGCAGTACCCATTTCGGGATGAAGAATTTCTCTGCTTTTGAATCTGAGGGCAACCTTTACTTTGTCACCGCTCGTAAGGAACCTGATACCGTGGTTAAGTTTTGTGTTGAAGTCATGAGTTTCAATTTTGACTGAAAGCTGAACTTCCTTAACGTCTGCTGTTTTCTGATTTTTTCTTGCTTCTTTTTCGCGTTTGGACTGTTCAAAACAGTACTTGCTGTAATCCATCAGTTTGCAAACGGGGGGAGTAGCTGTGGGAGCGATCTTTACAAGGTCGAGACCCTGCTGTGTAGCTAACTTCTGGGCGTCCTTTGAAGACATAATTCCCAACTGTTCGCCGTCGCCGCCTACCAGTCTTATTTGAGTGTCTCTGATTTCTTCATTGACCTGCATTGCCTTAGCTTTAATAGTTAAGCACCTCCGAAAATATCGTCTTGAAATTATACGAATGAACCTGCGAGTCCCTTTTTTGCAATAAAAAAAGATGAACCGAATCTGTTCATCTCATAACGACAATCCCTTAAAAATTATCTAAAGGTTTGTTCGAAAATATTGACCCGGCAACTGTAGCCGCCAAGGTGAGAACAGGTTCTACTTTATTCTTGGGTATTATATCATACTTTTGTCTGAATGTCAAGCCTTTTTTGGTTTAATATTTTTAAAAATTCTGTGTCAGGCATAAATATGAGCATACTTATTTTATTACGGTCGGCTTCTTCTCTGAAAATTATCTGGGTGGACCTTGCAGAATCTCCGCTTCCGATACATTTATATACCAACTGACAGCCGTTAGCTTCCTTCAGCTCTTTTATTTTTCCGTTATTTACGGAAATTATGTCCCGTATCTCAAATGTACAAAGAACGTTTTCTTTATGCCCCACTGAAAGCTGAACCGCTATTTCATCATCAATTATGTGATAGGTATATACGTAACTGCTTTTCTTTATTATTTGATATACTGCATATGAAGTGAAAACGATTACTGCAAGCTCGTATATCCAAACAAATTGAGTTATTTTAAAAATTGACGGAATACAAAGCAACAAAAGTCCCAAAACTACTGTTCCGAGTATCATCGGTAAATTTTTTGCTTTTGTTGTATATTTCTGTTTGTACATTATTTATCCCTTCTATTCTTCTGTTTACGCAGTATATGCAGCGTTATTTCTGAAATTAAAATCCAATTGACTTAAGATAGTCCCTGCTCATTTTGGCTATTTCAACAGAGGAGATATCATAAGTGTCATCCTGTTCAACTATTAGCCATTCAGCGCCTCCTTCAACGGCGGCTGCTATGATCGATTCAATATTTTGAACTCCCTGACCTATAGGCTTAAATTCAAAGCTTGATTTTGAAACTTCTTTTTCGGATTCAATGCCGATGAGCTCGTACATATTCTCGGATTTTTCGCCCACAAAGTCTTTGAGATGAACAATGGGACATCTTCCCGTATATTTCTTTATGTATTCCGAGGGGTTTTCTCCTGCAACATTTACCCAGCATGTATCAATTTCCGTCTGAAGAATATCGGAGGGAATCTCTGAGTAAAGATAGTCAAGACCGTACTGACCGTTTTCAACACGGGTAAATTCAAAGTCGTGATTATGGTAAAGAAGAATCACGCCTTGTTTTTTGCACTCTTCGCCAATCTTTCTGATATTTTCAACCACTTCATTAAATGCGGGCTTTCCGGGTCTGTATTCTTCAACCAGATAAGGAACGGCTATATATTTGCAACCGAGAGATCTATAATTTGCGATTACTTCGGCAGTGTTTTCAATGAGCTCCCGGTAAGGTACGTGCGCAGATTCAACGAGCAAACCGACCTCTTTCATTATTTCATTGATTTCATCAAAGGTTTTTCCGCAAAGACCTGCAAGTTCAACTCCGTCGTATCCCATTTCTTTGATTTTCATCATTGTGCCTTTGAAATCGACTTCTGCGACATCTCTTACGGTATAAGCTTGTAATCCTATTTTCATTACGGTTCTTCTCCTTGATGTTTAAATATAACAAAAACGGAATCGAAATGCTGAATTTTAGAATTCTGCATCTCAATTCCGCATTTAAGAAATTACTTCCTATTCAGCGCCGTAGGTAATGATGTAAACGGTTCCGTTAACTCTTCCGAAATTATTCATATCGGTCATTGACGGAAGGAATAAGTCGATCTTATTTCCTTTAATGGCTCCGCCCGTATCCTTCGCGTAACAGTAGCCGTAAACAAATCCATCATCTGTAACTATATACAAATAAGAATGCATGGGAATTACGTTTCTGTCTACCGCAACGTATCCTACCTGGGTTGGATCTCCTGTATAAGTTACCTGACCGCCTACTTCCTCGTAAGCGTATGCTGTGAGGCTGACGTCTAATTTCGCAACGTATTTAGTTGGAGCTCCATCACCCAAATCAAGTAAATGGGACATGTCTCTGTGTATAACAGCGGTAGTTGGCTGTTTGGTAATTTTTTCGCTGAGTATTGTCACGGTATCTTCTTTGCCGTTAACGTATTTGATACGCTTTGTAATGGTTTTCGTACCGTCTTCGCCTGCAATATCCTTAGGCTTGTATTTATCCCAATAAGGATTTCCTTCCCAAATATTATTTTCAGCCCAGACAGAGTAAATTACATCCACATATTCTGTGCTGTAGGGAATGGATACTGTTTCCGTGACTTCTTCGTAAGTTATTCTTCCTATTTCAACGTAAATGTCTTCAAATAGGGGTGTCGTGACTTCGTAGAGGTTAATGTAATCATTTTCAGAGATTTCAATACCTGCTCTGTCCAAGAGTGTCTGAACCGTAGCTTCTTCGTCCACCTTGAAGGGGAAGGTATAGCTCTTTCCGTCTGCTCTCAAATGTGCCAGATAAACAGTTTTATCTGAAATGTACATTTTTATCGGTTCTTCCGTAACTACCTGTACAGGGTCGGAGACAGGAGGCTCCGTTATGTCTGTACCTTCCGAGCTTGCGGGGATATCCGAATTGTCGTCTGCCATTGCAATCAATACTATATCATATAAGAAAAATAATGAAAGAGTAATAAGCACGACCGTAATGACAAGCGAAACGCGACCGAAAATCTTTGAATCACGACTGCGTTTTTTATGTTTTTTATTCATTTTGCACCACCGGAATATTTTATGCTGAGAATTTTCTCAAAAGAAGAACTGAAGATGTTGTTGAGGAAAAAAGACAGTTGAGTGAGAGACTGTCAAAGCCTTCTTTTTGAGAGTCATTTCTCATATTATACACGGCAAAAGTAAAAATATGTAAGGAACTGAAAATTTTGCCGTTGTTTCCGTTATTTTTTTATAAAAACGGTTTCGCCGCATCTCTTTCCGATTCTGAATTTCGGAAATCGATCTTTTAATCTATGTCAATCCGTCAACAGACGGCCATTTTATTTTTCGTGAAAACAGGTGCTGTGTTCCGAGTAAAATGCGTTTTTTATAAAACACTAAAACCGTATGGTCGGTGTCATTCTACCATAAAAAAGTCTTTTTGTCAAGAGTTTGGCCCATTTTAAGGCTGTTTTTTCGATTTAAGGTTTCAAACGTCACTTTTTTGCCAATGTTTTGACATTATTTACCTCTGTATAAGCGAAAAAATATGGAAGCCCCATAAGAGCTTCCATTTTAAAATAAGTATAAATTGAAATTTTATTTTTCCAATTCAGATGTACAATGGGGACATCTTGTAGCTTCGATTGCAATCTCTGTGCAGCAGAAAGGACATTTTTTTGTTGTTGGTGCTGCGGGAGCGGCAGGAGCTGTCTCTTCTTCTTTCTTCATCTTTTCTGCAGATTCTTTAATCTTGTTGATACCTCTGATAAGGAAGAATACTGTGAGAGCGATGATAAGGAAGTCGAGAACTATTGTAATGAATGAACCGTAATTCAAGGTTGTAACGCCGAGCTCTTTTGCGATATCAAGAGTTGTTACCTGATCTGCTGTAACTCCTTCAGGCAATCTGAGAATTGCAAACTGATCGTTGAAGTTTACTCCTCCTGTGAAAAGACCTACGAGAGGCATTACAAGATCATTTACAAAGGATGTAACGATCTTCTGGAAAGCGCCGCCGATGATAATGCCGACAGCCATATCAGCTACGTTACCTTTTGTAATGAATTTTTTGAATTCACCCATAAATTTACTCTTTTTCATGATGGTTTATCTCCTTTTTTCTTTTTTTAAGTTGTTCCTAAATTATTATAGCATAAATAGCGCCAAAGTTCTATAGATTAAAACAACATTTTTGCAACAAAAATGCCAATGAATTGTTTTTCCGTACCTCTAAAGTTTAATATTGGAGCACTTCATCTCTTTGCTTCATGAAATATTTATAACAAAAGCAGTTTTTTGCTTGACACTATAGGCAGGAAATGATATAATGATAAGTACATATTCGTCGAAAACTTTTGACTGTATGTAAATTTTCAGAAGTGTGGGCACATTTCCCTTATTCCGACGTGTCCATATGGGGGAACATAACGGATGTTTGATTTTGATATTGATAAGTATCTTCAGCGAATCGGGGTAACGACTACAGTCAAAGAACCTGATTTAGAGCTTTTAATGATAATACATAAAGCGCATTATATGTCGGTTCCTTATGAGAATCTTGATATAATTCATGGTTTGCCTCTTGATCTCTCAATAGAGGCGCTTTACGATAAGATCGTAAATCAAAAACGTGGGGGATACTGCTTTGAAATAAACGGCCTTTTCGGCGCACTTTTGCGTTCAATGAATTACGATGTTACGGAGCATTTGGCTCGATTTCTTCTTGACGAGCCCGATATTCCAATGAGACGACACAGAGTTCTTAAGGTTCAGCTTTCTGACGGAGCATATGCCTGTGATGTAGGTGTAGGGGTTGAAGCTCCCCGTATTCCGTTGAGGATCGTGGAGAACGTGATTCAGAATGATGGGTTCGCTGAATATCGCTTTGAAAACGAACCTTTTCTCGGCTGGGTCCTTTGGCAGAAAAAACTTTTGGGCGAATGGAAAAAGCTTTATTCGTTTACCGATGAAGTTCAGCTTTCCGTGGATTTTCTTCAGCCCTCTTTTTACTGTGAAAAAAGTCCTGAATCTGTCTTTAATAAAGAACCCATGCTTGCTCTTAAAACAAATGTGGGATTGAATTCTTATGACGGTAAAAATTTCAGAGTATCTTCCAAAGGTAATGTAATGAGAAACATTACTCCTAAAGATAAAGCAGAAGAACAGCAACTTATAGCCGAACTTTTCGGTTTAAATAATATAATTTTATAAAGATTGAAGGTATATAAAATGTACGAAGGATTAATTAACAAATACAGTAAATATCTTCCTGTAGAAGATAAAAGTAAAATCGTTACCCTTAATGAAGGTAACACACTTTTTCTTAAGCTTAAAAATCTCCCCAAAGCAATCGGTTTGACAAATGCAAACGTATATGTTAAGTTTGAAGGTCTTAACCCTACGGGTTCTTTCAAGGACAGAGGCATGACCATGGCTGTTACAAAGGCAAACGAAGCAGGTTCAAAGGCTGTTATTTGTGCTTCAACAGGAAATACTTCCGCTTCCGCCGCTGCATATGCCGCAGTTGCAGGTATGAAGGCATACGTTCTTATTCCCGATAAGAAAATTGCTCTCGGCAAACTTGCTCAGGCTATTATTTACGGCGCTGAAGTTATTGCTATCGACGGTAACTTTGATGACGCTCTCAACATGGTTGTTGAACTTTCCAAAACACAGCCCGTAACACTTGTTAACTCCATTAACCCCTGGAGACTTCAGGGTCAGAAAACAGGCGCATTTGAAATTTGTGACGCTCTCGGCAGAGCTCCCGACTATCTTATGCTTCCTGTTGGTAATGCAGGTAATATTTCCGCATATTGGATGGGCTTTAAAGAATATTATGCAAATAAAGAAGTTACAAATCTTCCCAAAATGACAGGTTTCCAGGCTGAAGGAGCTGCTCCCATTGTTGAAAACAGAGTATTCCCCAACCCCGAAACCATTGCAACAGCTATCAGAATAGGTAATCCCGCAAGCTGGAAGCTCGCAACCGCGGCAAGAGATGAAAGTAACGGTACAATAGATAAAGTAAGCGATGAAGAAATCCTTGAAGCTCAGAAACTTCTTGCTGCAGAAGACGGTATTTTTGCTGAACCTGCAAGCTGTGCTTCAATCGCAGGTCTTATTAAAAAGGTTAAAGAAGGCAAACTTGAAAAGGACAGACAGATAGATATTGCTTGTATTCTTACAGGTAACGGTCTTAAAGATACGAGTGTTGTTGTTAACGACAATATGGAAATTCAGAAATTCAAGCCTGACCTTAACGAACTCTCAAAACTTTTCAAATAAATAAGAGGAAATAAAAATGTTTAAGATCAAAGTTCCCGCAACCAGTGCAAATATGGGGCCGTGTTTTGATACGGCAGGTTTGGCTGTCAATATTTATAACGAGGTCGAGGTCTATACGGAAGAAGACGGTATTGCAGACATGCCTCTTGTCACCAGCGACTGTTTGGTCGATCCTCGTGTCAGCGCAAAACAGCATATTCCTTTAGGTGAAGACAATCTCATAGTTTGGACTATGAGACATTTCGCCAAGGTTACAGGTGCAACATTGCCTAAATTTGCCCTTAAGCAATACGATAGAATTCCGCTTACCAGAGGTTTGGGCAGCAGTGCGGCTTGTATTGTAGCCGGACTTTTAGCTGCAAATGAACTTACCGGAAATAAGGTTTCCCGTGATTATCTTATGAATATGGCTGTTGAGTGTGAGGGACACCCCGATAACGTTGCTCCTGCATTTAAAGGCGGCATGGTCGTTGGAGCTTCTGAAGGAAAACGTTTTGAATATGTGAAAATTGACGTTAGTGAAAAACTTGAGTTTTTGGCTCTTGTTCCTGATTTCCCTTTGTCAACAGCTGATGCAAGAGCAGTTCTTCCAAGGGCTTACACTAAAGAACAGGCAGTTTTTAACTGCTCAAGAGTAGCACTTTTGGTTTCCTCGATGATGAGTGGGAATTTTAAGGCTCTTTCGATTGCGATGCAGGACGAGATTCATCAGCCTTACAGAAAAATCCTCATTCCGGGAATGGAAGCAATTCTTAAGGCGGCGGTTGATTTCGGCAGTTACGGCGGATATCTCAGCGGCGCAGGTCCCACACTTATGCTCGTCAATCCTGCAGGATCAAACGTTGAAGAAAAAATCAGAGGCTTCGTAAGTCAGTTTGAACATTTTTGGCTGGTTCAGCCTGTAAAGGTTGATAACGAAGGCGCTGTAATTATAAAGCCGTAAGCAACTAAATTGAATTGGACTTCCTGACGGAAGGAAACTGTTAAAAAATCAAATTTTATATTTTACCCCAATCTTCTTTCTTGGGGGTGCGGGGGTGTTCTTTTCTCATGAAAAAATACTCCCGCGAAAATTATATTATAATAAGGAGAGAAAAGTATGTCATCAAGGAAAAACTGGCCCGTGGCTGTGTCCGTTGGGTTTAATGTGGTTTTGAGCACTGAAGAGTTGGAAAAGCTCCGTTCGGCAGGAATTTCCCACGTTGAACTTGCATCGGGAGATATGAGACCTTTTTTCGAAAATGATTATTTTGAAAAATCCGTTGAGATTTCTGAATTTGCAAAATCGCACGGTGTTAATATTTCATCTGTGCATCTTCCGTTTGCGCCTTTTTCAGTGATTGACATTACTGATCCTCGAAATGACCTGTTTGCGATAAAAGTCAATACGATGATTATGGAAGCGGCGGCAAGGGCAGGCATAAAAATTGCGGTGCTTCATCCAAGCGGCGAGCCGTATACGGAAGAGGAAAGAGCGGAGCGTCTTGAAATGGCTTGTACCGTTATTTCTGCCCTTTCGGAAAACGCAAAGAAACTCGGTATGCAGTTGGCTTTGGAAAATCTTCCGAGAACCTGTCTTTGCAGAACTCATGATGAAATGCTTTACTTCCTTGAAAGAATTCCCGATCTTCGGGTTTGTTTTGATATGAACCATAATCTTTCCGAAAGTAATATTGATTATATAAAAGCCGTTGGGAATAAAATTGTAACTTTACACGTTTCCGACTATGATTTTGTAAATGAACGTCATTGGCTTCCAGGAAATGGAATAAATGATTGGGGAAAGATAATCGAAACTCTGGAATCTGTGGGTTATACGGGACGTTTTCTTTATGAGGTCAAGCAAAGCGGCGTTTCTTATAAAGATATCGCTGAAAACTACCGTGTGCTTTTGAGTTAAAAGAAAGACCGCCCTGATATTCTCAGGGCGGCAAAGATAAAGAAAAATGAAGAAAGTAAAAAATATGGGGTCAATGAAGGGAGTAAAACATCTACTATATTATATCAGAAGATATGTGTGAAAAAACGAGAAAACTGTCGTGACGAAAACGACAAAGTTCCAATATGTTTTTCTGTTTTTGCATTGAATTGCCCCAAGTGTTTATTTTTTGCAAAGGAATAAATGAAAATGAGAGAAATCAGTGTCGATAAAGTGCGGGAAACCGTGAAAAATCTTTTTATTGAAGCAAATTATTTTTTACCCGAAGATATTTCATCGTTAATGAGATGTGCTGCCGATAAGGAGACTTCGTCGGGGTGTGCTTATGCGTTGAAATGCTGTCTTGAAAATGAAGTTGCCGCAAAGGAATTGAACGTGCCTATATGTCAGGATACCGGAATGGCCGTTGTTTTTATGGAAATCGGTCAGGACGTTCATTTTACAGGCGGACTTCTCCGTGATGCTGTAAATAAAGGCGTTTCCGAGGCGTATATTGAGGGATTTATGCGTTGCTCTGTTGTTGGAGACCCTCTTGAACGCAAAAACACCGGTGATAATACTCCTGCGATTTTGTATACCGAAATAGTTGAGGGAGACAGCGTGAAAATTACTGCCGCACCCAAAGGCTTCGGAAGTGAAAACATGAGTGCGTTGAAAATGTTCAATCCTTCAGCAACAGATGATGATATTGTGAATTTTATTGTGGATTCTGTGAAAAAAGCAGGCAGCAAACCTTGTCCGCCCGTTGTTATAGGAATAGGTATCGGTGGCGATTTTGAATATTCCGCGTTGCTCGCTAAAAAAGCGCTTATCAGAAATTCAAATATCAGAAATCCCAAAAAGAGATATGCTGACCTTGAAGCTCGAATTCTTGCGGAAGTTAACAAGACGGGTATCGGTGCGCAAGGCTTCGGCGGAGATGTAACTGCCCTTGCGGTAAATATTGAAGAATACCCCACTCATATCGCAGGTCTTCCTGTTGCTCTCAATATGGGTTGCCATGTGACGAGACATAAGAGTGTTAATATTTAAATATTGAAAAGTTGAATTTATATTTAATGGGTGATATCCACAAATCTTTATCTGAATTTTTCCTCTATTATATTGCCTGTAGCAGGGGAGTTTACAAGTCTTGCCCTATTTTTCGCTTCTTCTTTTGTTATTGGCGGTTTTACCGCATATCCTGTGCAGTCGTTTACGGAAGCGACAGGATTGTAAAACATTGCATCTTCGCAGTTTTTGGAAAAACCAAAAAAGTTTTCACCTTCAGGTAAAATTGGTTTCTTATTTTTCTTTTTGCTCATTTAATTCTTGTCCTTTCAATTTGTTTCATATGTATATTTTGAACTTTTGCATATAATATATGTAGGATATAAATAGAATTAAAATTTGTACTTGACAAATTTTGATATTTATGGTAAACTATAAGTATAGAAATAAATTGAGGTAAAATTTATGACGGACTCCCAACTTTGGCAGATAGCCGACGAAATAAAAGATAATGCATATTCTCCTTATTCCAACATAAAAGTCGGTGCGGCGTTGCTTACGTCTGACGGTAACGTTTTTACCGGTGTAAACGTGGAAAATTCTTCCTTCGGTGCAACTATCTGTGCGGAACGAAGCGCTGTCGTTTCTGCTGTAAGCGGCGGTTTCCGTGATTTTGTAAAAATCGCAATTTCCGGAACTATGAAAAGCTGTACTCCATGCGGAATATGCCGTCAGTTTTTAATGGAATTTTCCCCCGATATTACAGTCGTCTATAAAGAACCCGACGGAACTCTTGTTTCCAAAAAACTTAATGAGTTATTGCCGGATTCCTTTATATATTAAAAATTATTTTATAAAAGGAGATTTTAAAAATGCTTGCAAAACTTTTCCCGTTCAGTTACAAGGCCAATAGTGTTGGCTCACTCGTTCTCTACATAGTTCTTTACATTATTCTTCCCGCATTACTCGGTGTTGTGTCCAGCATCGTTTCAATTATTCCCCTTCTCGGTGGAATCTTGGTTTGGGTGCTTGGCATTATTTCCGGCCTTCTTGGCATTTATTGCTTCGTAGGTATCGTTGTTGCTCTTCTCGTTTTCTTTAAGGTTATCAAATAATTAACTTCAAGGAGAAACAGAAGTATGAAAATTCTTTTTCAGGGTGACAGTATTACAGATGCGGGTCGCGACCGTGATGATATACATGATCTCGGCGCGGGCTATCCTAAATATGCTGCGGAATTGATGAGAAAAACTTTCCCTGATGTGGAGTTTGAATTTGTAGATCTGGGTATCAGCGGAGATCAGACAATGGATCTCGTTGATAGACTTGAAAGTGATTTTATCGACGTTCAACCTGATATCGTGTCTATAATGATAGGTATAAACGACACCTGGCATCATGCAGATGATAAGAGTTGGATTCCTTCAGAAATTTTTGAGGCAAGATACAGAACGGTTCTTGAAAAAATCAAAACTCAGACAAAAGCAAAAATTATGATTCTTGAACCTTTTCTGATTCCGGTTGCGGACAATGAAGTCTTCCGTGAAGACCTTGACCCGAAGATTCAGATTATCAGAAGACTTGCAAGAGAATACGCAGACGTATATCTTCCGACAGACGGACTTCTTGCTTCTGCGTATATCGGCAAAGAACCCACGGAGTTCGCTTCTGACGGTGTACATCCCACAGATATGGGAGCGGAATTTATCGGTAAACTATATTGCCAATACGTTGCGCCTCTCATTAAAATGTAAGAAATAAGTATATCTGAAATAAAAGGTACTTACCGCTTTATATGAGCTGATAAGTGCCTTTTTTATTTTTTGATATAAAGTTCTTATAAAGAAGATTATTTAATT
>JAFSAH010000032.1 GCA_017441125.1 Clostridia bacterium | reverse complement strand
TTACGTAACGTACTACACCGCATATCTGAAAACTCATTTTACAAAAGAATATATGGCGGCACTTCTCACCAGCGTTTTGGGTAAAACCGAAAAAATGGTTGAATACATAAACGCCTGCCAGGATAAAGGTATTAAAGTTCTCCAACCTGACGTGAATGAATCTCTTGACGTCTTTACCGTAAGCGGAGAGAATATCCGTTTCGGACTTAATGCAGTAAAAAACGTAAGTACGAATGTTGTTACGGAGCTTATTGCAGAAAGAGAAGCCTTCGGTCCCTTCAAGAGCTTTTATGATTTTTGCCGCCGTATGCTTGACGGCAAAGACCTTGACTCAAGAACCGTTGAAAATCTTGTTAATTGCGGCGCTTTTGACTCTTTGGAAAAGAATCGCCGTCAGCTGATAATTGCCTTTCCTGAAATAAAGAAAAGTCTGCTTTCATATCTCAAAGAACGCAGCGGCGGTCAGATGACTTTATTCGGTGAAGAAGAACCCGAAGAAGAATTTGTTTATCCTAAAGTTGAAGAGTTCCCCAAAAAGCAAAAGCTTGCTCTTGAAAAAGAGGTTACGGGTATTTATCTTACGGACCATCCGATGAGAGAATACGCGCACATGACCGAAAGTATTGATTGCGTGAAGATCAGCGTTCTTTCAACCGAAGACAGCGGTTACACAAATAACAGCAAAGTAAGACTTTTCGGAATTCTTACTAAAGTTACAAAGAAGCTTACAAAAAACGATACTATGATGGCTGTATGCGTTCTTCAGGACCTCAGCGGTTCAATAGAGATACTTGCTTTCTCAAAAGCGTACGATAAGGTTGCCCATATGCTTGAAGAAGACAGGGTAGTTATCGTTGACGGCAAATTAAGTCTTCGTGAAGACAGCTTCGGCGATGATGAAAACGGCGAAGGCGGACAGATATCAGCCTCTGTTATTATCAATGAGATAACTCCCGTAGATTCTCCCGAAAGTGATATTCCCGCAGTAACTCAAACCCCTGTGGAGATAGATAATAAAAATAAATGTTTGCTTCTGACCGTAAGAGACCGTGACGGCGCAAATCTTGATAAAATAATAGAGTGTCTTATGAGTAACAAAGGGGAGAGTGAAATATATTTCAACTTTGTGGATAAGCGTAAGACAGCAAGATTTTCAAAATGTTGTGTTGATATTTCTCCCGAAGTTTTGGCTCGTTTGCGTAGCCTCATTGGTGAGGAGAATGTTCAAATACGAACAAAATAATATTTTAAACGAATAAAATCAGCATAAATTTATTATGCAAATAAAAGGAGATAATTATGAAACTTAGAGCACCTTCCGTTCCCCTTATTACAGTTGATCCATACTTTTCAGTATGGTCTCCTGCAGATAAACTTACAGATAGACCTACTAATCATTGGACAAATAATACCGTTTCTATGCTAGGCATTGTTGAAATAGACGGCACTCCTTACAGATTTATGGGCGTAAATGACCTCGAACCTATTCCTCAGACAGACCTTCAGATCGACGCGCTTTCAAGTAACTACACTTTTGAAACTGACGTCATTCGAATCAAGGCGTCTTTTCTTGCACCCATGCTCCCCGATGATCCCGAGCTTATAAGCCGTCCCGTGAACTATCTTAAGCTTACTTCCGAATCCAAAGACGGTAAAGCACATTCCGTTAAATTTACACTTTCCGTTTCGGAAGAAATATGTCTTGACGAGCCCGGTCAGGCTCCCGTTGTAAGAGAAGAAGTCAATATTGAAGGCTTTAAATGTATCCGTATGGGCAATTCCGTTCAGGATATTCTTAATAAATCAGGCGATAACGTTCTTATTGACTGGGGTTACTTTTACCTTGCCGTTGATTCTGAAAATGCCGAGGTATATCCCGAAGACGTTACGTATATAAACCCTTACAGACCCCGTTTTACTGTTCCCGAAATCAGTTATGGCATTGATGCAAAAGAAAGAACTCTTCCTTCCGTTACGGCAAAATTTGAAAATGAAGCCCTTGTCCTTTTCGCGTATGATGATACTTACAGCCTCATTTATTTTGAAAAACCCATAAAGGCTTGGTGGAACAGAAACGGAAAAACAATAGAAGAGGCAATTATCGAGGCTGCAAATGATTACGAAGCCCTCGTACCCCTTTGCAAAGGCTTTTCCGATAAGCTTACAGTTGATGCAATCAAGGCAGGCGGAGAGGAATACGCAGATATTCTCGCCCTTGCTTACAGACAGGTGTTTGCAGCTCACAAGATCGCCTGCGACGAAAACGGGGATATGCTCTTCGTTTCAAAGGAATGCTACTCCAACGGCTGTGCGGCTACGGTTGACGTAAGCTATCCCTCAATTCCCATGTTCCTGCATTACAATCCCGAATTTGTAAAAGGCATGATGAGACCTGTTCTTCGTTTTGCAAAACACGAAAAATGGCCCTTTGACTTTGCGCCTCATGATATGGGACAGTATCCTATTATGAATTATCAGGTTTACGGTTACGACCATGATAAGGGAGAATTCATAGAGGAAGAGCAGATGCCTGTTGAAGAATGCGGCAACCTGCTCATTATGGCTGCCTCTACGGCGGTTGCTCAGGGAAACACCTCTTTTGTAGAAGATTACATGGATATTTGGGAGCAGTATGCAAAATATCTTATTGAATACGGATCAGACCCCGAGAACCAGCTTTGCACCGACGACTTCGGAGGACATCTTGCTCATAACTGCAACCTTTCTCTTAAAGCAATAATGGGACTTGCTTCTTTGGGAATTATATACAGAATGTTGGGTAATTCCGAAAAAGAAGAATTCTACATGAAGAAAGCCAAAGAAATGGCTGATATCTGGGTTGAAACCGCCGCAAACGGCGACGGCAGCTTTAAGCTTGCTTTTGACAGACCCGGAACTTTTTCAATGAAATACAACGCTGTTTGGGATAAGCTTTTCGGTACTGAAATTTTTGATAAAGCTATTTGGAAAGGCGAAATTGCCACATACTTGAACAAAACAAATCCTTACGGTATACCTTTGGATAACAGAGCTATGTATACGAAATCGGATTGGCTTGTTTGGGTAGCAACAATGGCTGAAACAGATGACGACTTCAGAGCATTTATTAAGCCTCTTTGGAGAATGTTCAATTACACAAGAAACCGCGTACCAATGACAGACTGGTATGACACCGTTTCCGCAATTAATCATTATTTCCAGAACAGAACTGTTCAGGGCGGACTTTTTATAAAGCTTCTTGAAAAGAGCTTCCGCGAAAAGAGCAGAATAATTTTAGGTAAATAAAAACAGTAAATAATTCAAGAGGGACCTTGCTTTCTATATAAAAAGCGAGGCCCCTCTTTTATCTTTATTTTTTTGATTTCTTTGGTCTATCCGACGGTAATATCACAAACTCCTTGAGAACGACTGCTGTACGGGCAGGTAGGTAGAGTTCCACATAATGCTTTCCGTCAAACATTTTTGTCGGGTAGGTCATATGCTCGATTCTGTCCCAACCGCCGTATTTTTCATCGTCCGTTGAAAGAACGACTTTATATTCGCCCGGCTGGTGTACGGGAACGAGAATGTTCGCCATTGACTGGTCAGGGTTGAAATTGAATGCGAAAAGAAGACCGTGTCTGTAGAAAACAAGTATCTGCTCTCTTTCCTTGTTCAGCATAAGGTCGCCCATTTGTTGAGTGAAAAGACGGTTGTCTTTCGCAAGGCTTATCATGTCCTCGTCGAAGTCTCCGAGCCATTGATATTTTAAAAATCCGTTTTCTTTGAGGCTCCATTGTCTTCTGCAGTAGTGGTAGCTCCAACCGTTGCCCTCTCGTGGGAAGTCTATCCATTCGGGATGTCCGAATTCGTTACCCATAAAGTTCAGATAGCCCTCTCCTCCTCCGCCGAGAGTGAAAAGTCTTATCATTTTATGGAGAGCTACAGCCCTGTCAATAACCGTGTTGTGGCAGTCTTTGTTCATATCCGTGTACATTGCCGCATCTGCAAGTCGGAACATTATTGTCTTGTCGCCCACAAGCGCTTGGTCATGGGACTCAACATATGCAATG
>JAFSAH010000031.1 GCA_017441125.1 Clostridia bacterium | reverse complement strand
TCATTAAAGAAGGTCAACTTGTTCTTCATGACAGCGTTGACTCCGTACGTGAAAATGAAGGAAAGAGCATTGACCAGCTTTTCAGGGAGGTATTCAGATGTTAGGAAAACTTTTAAAATATGAATTTAAAAGTGCCGCAAAAATCATGGTACTTTTTTACATAGCGCTTATTGCGTTATCTGCAATTTTTTCCGTAACTTATGCACTAAGTGAAAATATAAATGCAGAAACAAACACGGATTCTATTATAGAACAAGATTTCATCAACAATGTTTATGAAACCAGTGCGGCTATTTCACTTTCGTTGTTTTATTTTATGATAATAGCTGTATCTTTATTGACGGTTAGTTATTCCATAAACAGATTCCAACATACTGTTTTGGGACCCGAGGGATATTTGACACATACTTTACCTGTTAAAACAAGAGATATTATTCTTTCAAAAGCTATAAACGCAATTATTTGGCAGATCTTTAGCTTTATTGCTGTATGTATTTCTTTGCTTATAATATTTGCAGCGCAGAATGATCTTTTTGCGTTTTTTAAAAAAGTTATTGAATCTATCGAATATAATGCAGAAGTAATAATAACTGTATTAGAATTAATTTTGCTTTCACTTGTCACTTCAATAAGTACTTATTTTCAAATTTTTGCAAGTATGTCCATAGGTTACTCTGCGAACAAGCATCGGAGATTTAAATCTATCGGTGTGTTTATTCTGATTTATTGGATTGAAAGTTCCATCTTTAGCTTATTGTTATATTCAGATATCATTTCGGTTATCATGTCCTTGGATAGACCCATCAGTTTGCTCTTTGTGATTTTACTTTTTGTTTTGCTTTCAATGGTTTTCTATCTTATCACACATCATTTCTTAAAAAAGAAACTTAATCTTCTGTAAAAAACTGTTGTAGTTTTAACCCCAAAAGACCTATGCTTTTGGGGTTAATTCATTATGTGATAATACATTGCTTTTAATATAGTTTTACAAAAAAGTGGCCCATTCAACAGTGGGCTCGGTCAGGGAAGGGCTTTTCGTATTTAAACAGTCTTTTTTTATTATATTATATTTCTCCCTTGACATCCAATTTCATATATGATATAATAACTTTGTATGAAAAAAACAAAAATTTCCTTCTGTATTGTTCACTTCCTGTGTCACGGACAACAAGGATTTTTTCGTACTATTTCCATTAAAAAGGAGGGCTGCATATATGACAGAAATACTTTCGGAATACCTTTCAAAAATCCCCGAACACGTCAGAAATACGATATACGGTGCGGGAATAGACGTTTCGAAAATCATTGCTTACGTATATAGCGATATGGCCCCTGACTGTAAATTTGCAGATTGCTGGATATTCTTCGACAAATCATTACTGTACATTATGACAGGATACGATATTGTGGAAGAGAAAAATGGCGCAAAAAAATTACAGTGCACTTATGAACGTAAATCTTTGGAAAGATTTGATATTTCAACTATAAAAATGCTTGAAATCGAACGGTTTGTGGGAACTGCGCGACTTATGGCTTATCCCGAAGAAGAAAGCAAAGCACCTTTTGAAATTGCGACGTTTTCTTTGGGCGTTGCGGGAAAAGCAGAAAGATTTGTAAGACATTTTGCAGATATGAAAGCCGATAAGCCTTTTGACGTTAATGCAAGCAAGGAAGAAGAGCTTTTTTGCCCGAAATGCGGCATGAGATACCCCAATCCTTCAAGAAAAGTCTGCCCAAAATGCATGAACAAGATCTCCATTTTCGGCAGATTGTTGGGCTTCTTCAAGTTCTACATGAAAAAACTCATTTATTTCTTTATAGTCATCATTTTAAGTACGGTATTTTCAGTGCTTTCCCCCTATGTGGGAACGAAGCTTCTTTACGATAACGTACTGACTCCCGGCGTTGATGCAAATCTCTACGGCGAAGTCGGTCTTGTAATGCTGATAATCATTGCGGCACGTTTGATCGGTTTAGGGTTTACTATGTGGCAAGGACATATCTCCGGCGGACTGATTCCATACGTAGTTTACGACCTGAAAATGAAAATTTTCAAATCAATGCAGAAGCTTTCGGTAGGCTTCTATACAAACAAGCAAACGGGTCAGCTTATGGAAAGAGTAAACAGAGATACCACAAATATTTATTGGTTCTTTGTTGACGGCGTACCTTTCTTTATAATAAATATTTTGACCTTTATCGGCGTTCTTATAATAATGCTTATAATGAACCCGATACTTGCAATAATCGTAACGGTAATGCTTCCTGTTTTACTGTTTCTGTTCCGATACATACATAAGTCTTTCAGAAAAATGCACCACAACAGCTGGGTAAACCAAGCGATCCTTTCTTCCCATATAAGCGACTCAATGGGTGGACAAAGAGTAATAAAGGCCTTTGCAAAAGAACGTGAAGAAAGCGACCGCTTTGCGGGATACAGCATGAACGCAAGAAATGCCGATCTTAAGCTCAGCAATACGCAAGCGACGGTATTCCCGTTATTAAGCTTCGTTGCAATACTCACAAACCTTTTGGTTTTGGGCTTGGGCGGCTGTATGATAGTTTCAGGATATGCGGATATGACCTTAGGTAAGCTTATGACCTTTACCGCATATATGAGTATGCTTTACGGACCTATGGAATTCCTTTCCAGATTTTCAGACTGGTGGGCAAGGTGTATAGACTCTGCCCAAAGAGTTTTTGAAATAATTGATGCTCAACCTGACGTTGCCGAGGCTGACGAGCCCGTAAGTATTCCCGAAATGAAAGGGAATATCGTAATGAAAAACGTCAATTTTGAATATGAACCGGGCAGACCTATAATAAAAAATCTCAGCCTTTCCGTTGAAGAGGGCCATATGGTCGGAATTGTAGGTAAAACGGGCGCAGGTAAAAGCACTATCGTAAACCTTATGGCGAGACTTTACGACGTTGTTGAAGGTTCCATAACAATAGACGGAGTTGACGTAAAGGATATTGCGACAAAAGACATGAAACGCAATATCGGTATAGTTTCGCAGGAAATATATCTGTTTATCGGAACCATTGCGGACAATATCCGTTACGCTTGCCCCGAAGCGACAATGGACGAGGTCATAGCCGCAGCAAAGGCTGCTTCTGCACACGATTTCATAATGAAGCTTCCCGACGGATACGAAACACGCGTCGGCGCAGGGGGACAAGACCTCTCCGGTGGCGAAAAGCAGAGAATTTCCATTGCCAGAACCATTATTCAGAACCCCAAAATTCTTATTCTTGACGAGGCAACTGCTTCAATGGATACTGAAACAGAGAGAAGAATTCAGGAGTCCCTCACAGAGCTGAAGCAGGGTCGAACCACGATTGCCATAGCGCACAGACTTTCAACCCTCAGAGACGCAGACGTCCTGGCTGTTATCGACAGAGGTGAAATGGTTGAGTACGGAACCCATGATGAGCTTATCAGAAAGAAGGGTGAATACTACAACCTTTATAAACTCCAGTTTGATGCCGTAAAGCATATCGGTACGGCTGAATAAAAGCTGAAAGGAGATTTTTAATGAGCGAACTTCAAAATCTTGCGGAAATGAATATGCTTGATGCATCAAAATGCGCCTTCACACCAACGGAAGGCGGATATATTTCCTTAAAATACGAAGATAAAACATTCGACAGAATTAAGCTTTGCAGGGCTTTACCTTATAAAACGCCGGACGAATACATCTGTATAATAGACAGAGACGGCAAAGAGGTGGGAATCCTTCGGGATATAAAGCACTTAAGCAAAGCAGACGAAGAAAACGTTCGTGTTGAGCTTACAAAAATTTACTACTGCCCTTCTATTACAAAAATAATGTCCGTGAAAGACAGAATGGGCTATCAGTACTTTGAGGTTCAAACCAACGGAGGCAAAAGAGAATTTGCCTTAAGAGACGCTTCCCGAAACATCAGATACGTCACCTCCGAAAAGCGGGGCGCTATTGAAATACGCGATATAGATGGAAACAGATATCTGATTGAAGACTTTGACAAAATAGACGTTCAAAGCCGCAAAAAAATAGAAGCATTTTTAGTCTGATAAATTGAGGACCTCTCAAAAAAGGAGATGATATTTTGTCAGAAGCAAATAAAGTCACAGAAGACGGTATTCTGTGCCATTCAGAATATGATATAGATGAAAACGGAAATATTTGTTCTGGAAAAACAACTCTTTCCGTAAAAAACGGAATTTATATGCTTGAAGTGGGAAAAGACGGCGCAATACCTGATTTTTCCTATCAAGTGGACACATTAAAAAGACTTTCCATTATTTCAAACATAGGCTGTGCGACTCTTGAAGCAGAGTTCAAGGACGGAAGCTCCATAAGGCTTTGCAGAATGACACAAAGCTGTGTAAAGCCCTTATCGGAATTTATTAAAGTCATTAACTATTACCTTGAAACAGGCACGATGACTGAGATTAAGGAAGAGCACGCCCGCTGTCCGAGATGCGGAAAGCCCTTTGTTGCAGACACGCAGTTCTGTATAAATTGCGCGGATAAAAGCTCCATAATCAAGAAATTTATTTCATTGGGAAAACAGCACATACCCTCGTTTTTATTCGCAGGTCTGCTTGTACTCTTATGCAATTTGGCAATGCTGATGATTCCCGTAATCAACAGAATTCTTGTTGATGACTATCTCTTCCCCGCTTCTGAAGGCCTCGCGCCTTGGGGAGAAATAAACCCATATTTAGCCATTGTGGGATTGGTTCTCGGAATGTTCGGAATTTACTTGATCGTAAGAATAGTATATATTCTTGCCGCAAGAATCCAAAACAAGGCAGGAACATCCTTCATGAACGAGCTCCGTATAAAAATGTATGAAAAGATACAGTATCTTTCAATGTCGTCAATTTCCCGCAGAACAACGGGCGATCTGATAAAGAGAATTACGGAGGACACTGCGATCATCTCGGACTTCCTTAAAACCGAAACCACAAAGATAATTGAAGTCGGTGTAGTTTTCTTTTGTGTTTCGGTATATTTCATCGTAACACGACCGATCCTTGCGCTGTTTGTATTTTTACCCGTACCCATAACGATGTTTGTAATTTTCCGCTTTTGGGAATTCATTCACAGGAAATATGAAAGACAGTGGATATTGGGTTCAAAAGCAAACGGTATTCTGCATGATATAATCAAAGGCATCCGAGTTGTAAAGGTCTTCGGAACTGAAGAAAAAGAAATAAAAAAATACGATAATGCATCCAAAAACCTTGCAGAGATCCAAGCGCAAAACGAAAAAATCTGGGCAATTCTTTTTCCTGCGCTCGGATTTGTAATCGGTCTCGGTGAATTCCTTATTCTGTACTTCGGTGCTTGGGCTGTTCTCGGAGAATCCGTAATCGGTCCGCCAATGACTGTCGGTGAGCTTACGCAGATAATCAGCTATACAGGCTACATTTACGGACCTCTCCGCTGGATGACGAATCTGCCCCGTTCTTTGGCTGATGCAATTACAAGCATGGCGAAGCTTACGGAGATACTTGATGAAGAGCCCGACATCAAGGACCGTGCAAACGCCGTATCTCCCGAAATTCACGGCGATATCGAATTCAAAAACGTAACCTTCGGATACAAGAGCTACGAGCCCGTTCTCAAAAATATTTCCCTTAAAATAAAGCAAGGGGAAATGGTCGGAATCGTAGGTCATTCCGGCGTTGGTAAATCCACGTTTATCAACCTCGTGATGAGGCTTTACGACGTAAACAGCGGTTCATTGCTTATTGACGGAACTGATATAAGAGATATCGAAAAGCAATCCTTGAATACAAGTATCGGCGTTGTTTTCCAGGAAACCTTCCTCTTTACAGGCTCTATTTACGAGAATATTTTGTATGCAAGACCCGACGCTCCTCCCGAAGACGTTTTTGCTGCAGCAAAAATAGCCAATGCACACGATTTTATCATCAAGCTGCCCGATGCGTACAATACTATTGTCGGAGAACACGGCTACAGCCTTTCAGGAGGCGAAAGACAGCGTATTGCAATTGCAAGGGCTGTACTCAGGGATCCTAAAATTCTGATCCTTGACGAAGCCACAGCGAGTCTTGACACGGAAACCGAAAGAAAGATTCAGGAAGCGCTTCAGCGCCTGACAAAAGGCAGAACTACCATAGCCATTGCCCACAGACTTTCCACGTTGAGGAATGCGAACAGACTTATAGTTCTTGAAAAAGGAGAGCTTGCGGAATACGGAACACATGAAGAATTGCTGAGAAACAAAGGCATTTACTACAATTTGGTTATGGCGCAACGCCAGACCACAAAAATGGCAAAGGTAAATAAACAGTAAAATATAAAAACAGAGGACATTTCTTCCATGAAGAGAAGTCCTCTGTTTTACTTTTAATTTTGTTTTCTCACAGTCTTATATTCATCTCCCGAATGGTAATAGGGGCATGAGGAATACTTTCGTGAACAGTATCTTTCATATTCATCTTCATCGAGAGATACGGTACATTCGTAAGCTGCAGAATACTCGTTATATTCATAATATAAGCAGTCCTGACACTGCGGATTATCTGTCATTGCATTAAGCTCCTTTTATTGCTGTATTATTTGACCTGCTCCGTTTCCACGCCGTCGGTAATGAATTCTATTTCACCGAGAGTTTGAGTAGTGAGCACGTTACCGTATTTCAAAAGCTTATCCAAAACCGCATCGGCAGGATGTCCGTAGCTGTTTTTGCCTACTGAAATAACGGAAATTTCGGGAGAGACCATAGCCAGGAATTCTTCCGATGAAGAGTATTTTGAACCGTGATGAGGAACTGTCAATATCTTCGTTCTTAAAGATAGTCCGTAAGCCTCAATCAATCTTTCCTCCGCTTCAGAGGTTATATCGCCCGTGAACATTACGCTGAAATTGGAATAAGAAACGACGGAAACTATGCTGTTCTCGTTCTGATCAGAAGATTCCGGGTCAAGATGCTTTGTAAGAAGCTTTATCTTTGCCTCACCGAATTCACGGCTCATATCCTCGGATATCGTAACGACCTCCGCGCCCTCTTCCGCCGCAAGCATCATAAGCTCTACCAAAATTGACGGGTCGCCTTCTGTATAAGGAACAATGACCTCGTCAATTTCCCATTCGGCGAAAATTTCCGCAATTCCGTTTGCATGGTCGTCGTGCAGATGAGAAATTACTATGTAATCAATTTCTTTTATGCCGTGCTCCCAAAGAGATTCGTTCATTGATTCTCCCGCATCCTTTGAGCCGCCGCAGTCAAAAATAACAGCCTTTTCGTTTATGGAAATATACGTACCCAAGCCTTGCCCCACATCAACGAAAACCGTATGAAGCTTATCGTCGTGAGGCGTTGCAAGCTTTCCTGCTACAGAGGTAGATATCAAAACCACAACAGCAACGATTACCGCAGCGGCGATTCTTCCAACCTGCTTACTCTGTTTTTTTCTCTTCTTTTTGGAAGATTTTGTTCCCATGAGAAGATATACGACAAAACCGATAATCGCCGCAAGCAGCATTGTTAAGGGTTGCGCTTCAAGCTCGGACAAAAATGTTTCGGAAAACAAATCACTTATTTTCATTATATAGTTTACGCTCCAATTCAAAACTAAAGAAACCACAGTAAAAAACGGTTCTAAAAACGCGAAAACAGACAGAGCCACAGTCACCGAGGCTAAAATAAAAATGTATTTTATGAGCCATAAACACAACAGATTCGTCAACAAGCCTGCGGCAGAAAAATTATCAAAAAGCACCATGCTGACAGGTACGGAAAAGACCGTACACGCCATTGAAACGGAAAAGGTAGATATGATCCACTTAAAAAATTTCGGAACGTACTTACCTTTCCATTTAAAC
The DNA here is from genome assembly GCA_017441125.1 of Clostridia bacterium. Classification (GTDB taxonomy): domain Bacteria; phylum Bacillota; class Clostridia; order Oscillospirales; family UBA644; genus HGM12619. The sequence goes on along the minus strand of JAFSAH010000031.1, from coordinate 3,523 downwards.
CACCAAGTAGTGATAGCCGTCTGCAAGGGATTTGCAAAAAGTATCAAGCCCGCTGTTGACGAAAACGAAAGCAACAACGACGCCGAATGTGCCGAAAACGGAGAAACGACAAGGCAAGCCGTGAGTATTGCGCCCAATAAATTCAGAGCGTCCGCCTTGCGCAACATCAGACTGCCCGCATATCCCGCACATATCATAAATACAGCCCTTATTACGGAGGGAGAGAAGCCCGTAACCGAAACCAAAACCGAAAGCGCCAAAAATACTGATAAATACCGAACCCAACGCTTTTTAATAAAGGAAAAAAGCGCCAATACAAACGATGCGGCAATGCTCACGTGAAGTCCCGAAACAGCCGTTACGTGCAAAAGTCCCGAATTTTTTAAAGAATCAAACTCTTCGGAAGTAAGGTCGGTTCTGTTCCCCAAAAGAAGCGCTTTTATAAACCCATGAGCCTTTCCGAAATTTGAAGTAATGGCATTTCCGATAAAACGCCGTAATTCTATGATTTTAAACCAAAAAGGTCTTTCTGTTACAGGTTCAACAGTCACGTTCTCCGCAAAGGACGTCAACACTATCCTCGAAGAACGGTTCAGAAGCTTATATTCGTCATCGGAAGAAGAAAACTCAAACTTTCCCGAAATACAGTCATAGACTTCAGCTTCGGGAAGGCCACTGCTGAAAACTCTTACGGAAAAGCCTTTCGTATCAATTCCCGAAACAGACTTTGCCTCAAAATAACCGTAACCGCTGTCTGAAAATTTCTCTTCGGAAACGATCTGTAACTTACATTCCAAAGTCTGACCGCTATACTGCTCGATAACTGAATTATATCTGTCAAGATTATAAACGTAGACCGTTCCGCACAGGCTTACGGAAACGCAAGCCGCTATGAGAATCTCAAATAAACTTTTGGCTTTTGGATAGGGCTTATCCTTGCGGTCCTTTTTCCGACCGAGTATATACCTTACCGCGACGGAGATAAGCCCTGCCACCGCAGTAAATAATAATATCCAAGAAATATAATACCTGTCGATATATTCAGCGCCGAGCAAAAATCCTAACGCCGAAATACCCGTTATAAGAAAAGCTCTTTTCATATTCTATCTTTTTAAAGTGACTATCGTTACCCCGTTTTCGCCCTCACCGTAAAGACCGAGACGGAATTCCGCAACCAACGGATGGTTTTTCAGCTGTAAATGAACTGCGGCACGAAGAGCACCTGTGCCCTTACCGTGAATAATATTTGCGGTAGAAAGCCCTGAGGTTATGCAATCGCTGAGATAATCCTCAATCAGACTTTCCGCCTCAAAAGCGGTCATGCCTCTTATGTCAAGCTCGCTTTTTACACGTCTCGTAGCGCGGTTTGTTTTAACTGTAGCAACACTTTCATATTCGGTACGTTTTTTCTTAATAAGCTCAAGGTCGCTCTGCTTTACTTTTGTTTTCAACGCGCCTGCCTGAACGTACACCATACCCTTTGAGTCGGGAAGCTCCAAAACAACCGCCTCAACGCCCAAGCTGTAAATTCTGACGTCGTCACCCTTAATCAAAGGTCTTGTCAACGGTCTCTTTTCGGGCTTCTTATTCATTTCCGCCTCATTTTCAAGAGAAGCGATGGTTTCGTCGACCTTTGCTTGCGCCTGCTTAAGACTCTTTCTGAATTCTTCCTTATCCTTTGCCTTACGCAAGTCCTCGATCTGACGCATCATGCTTTCCGCTTCGCGGCGAGTACGTTCAATAAGGTCTGCGGCTTTTTCTTTCTGTTTTTTAATATCTTTTTCAGCATCTGCCCAACGTGAAGAAATTTCATTTTCAATATTTTTTAACCGGCGTTCCGCATCCTGTTTTAATTCAGCCGCACGTTCTGCGTCAAGCTCTATGCTCTTACGCTTGATTTCAAGGTCAGCAAGAACCGCTTCTACGTTAACTGTCTCGCTTTTGAGGTTTTCCTTTGCGCTTTCAATAATTTCATCGGTCATTCCCAGCTTTGAAGCTATTGCAAAAGCGTTTGATTTACCGGGAATACCTACAATAAGTCTGTATGTAGGACGCAAGGTTGCAACGTCAAACTCGCAAGAGGCATTTTCAACATTAGGTGTATGAAGTGCATAAAGCTTTAATTCTGCATAGTGTGTTGTACAAACAAGACGAACACCGAGCTTAAGAAGCTTTTCAATTATCGAAACAGCAAGAGCCGCACCCTCCGCAGGGTCTGTTCCCGAGCCCAATTCGTCAAGAAGCACAAGGGATTTATTATCTGCCTTTTCCAAAATGCCGATAATGTTTTTCATATGAGAAGAGAATGTGGAAAGGCTTTGCTCGATACTCTGCTCATCGCCGATATCCGCAAAAACATTATCAAAAAAGGCAACGGAAGCCCCATCTTTCGTAGGAATAAACAGACCCGATTTCGCCATAAGGCACAAAAGGCCCACTGTTTTTAAGGTTACGGTCTTACCGCCCGTGTTAGGTCCCGTAATTATCAACGCGTTATACTCCGAACCGAGACTTACGTCAATGGGAACGACCTTTTCTTTATCAATAAGAGGATGACGGGCTCCGCGAAGCTTTACAATACCGTCCTGATTAAGCTTCGGTCTGGAAGCCTTAAGGTCATATGCAAACCTTGCTTTTGCAAAGGTAAAATCAAAGAACAGAGAAACCTTATAGTTTTCAATAATATTTTCAGCAAAAGAGCCTGCCTCGACGGAAAATTCGGAAAGGATCCTTTCAATTTCCTGCTGTTCCTTTGCCGCAAGAACCGAAAGCTCGTTATTTGCCTGAACTACCTGAACCGGCTCAATAAAAAGAGTTGCGCCGCTTGAAGAAACGTCATGCACGAGCCCGCCGAACTCATTTCTGTACTCTGCCTTAACGGGGATAACGTATCTGCCGTTTCTTATCGTAACGATTGAATCCTGCAACTGCTTCTGATGCGCCTGCGAATGAATAATTCCGTCAAGAGAGGAACGAATCTTATTTTTCGCCTGCATTTGCTTTCGTCTGATATCAAGAAGCGCGGGAGATGCAGTATCCGCGACCTCGTCTTCGCTGATAAACGCCGATTGGATCTTTTCCTCAAAATACTTGTTTGGCATAAGGCGTTCACGGTAGTCGTTAAAAACCTCCGCTTCCTTTTTTTCTTCAAGGAACTCACTCAAATGTCTTGCAACGCGAAGAACCAAGCCGATATCCATAAGCTCTCTTATGGACAATGTGGAGCCGCTTTGCGCTCTTGTGCAGGAGTTGACAATATCACGCAGATCCTCAAACTGCGGTATCTGATATTTAATATAAAGCACCGCAGCCGCATCCGTTTCTGCAAGAGCCTGATTCGCATCGTCTATCTTCGTATAGGGTACGAGATTCAGACAAAGCCTTTTTCCGTCCTCTGAAAGAGCAAATGCGGAAAGTCTTTGTCTTATTTTATCAAATTCAAGTGATTTAAAATTATAATACATTTTTAGTCCTTTCTATTCTTCAGAACCGAGTTTTGAATAAAAATCAAGGGCTCTGAACC
>JAFSAH010000030.1 GCA_017441125.1 Clostridia bacterium | reverse complement strand
AGCTGTCATCTGTCCGCCGTTGAATCCCGTGACCAGAACCCAATGCTGGCTTCCCGACGAGGTCTTTGCCCCCACGAGAACGGGTCTTCCGCTTTTCAGTTCATTGTAAATTTTGTAGAGATAATCACTGCCGCTGTATGCCTTGTAGCTTTGGGGCCAATAAAGGTCTCCCGAAGAACTGTAATTCAGACTTTTTGCCAATGAGGAGGGGGTTACGGTATATCCGTAAAGATAGCTTTCCGCCATTGCAATGCAGGTCGTAACACAGCCCACATTTCCGACGGTCCGCTTTGATGAACCCAGGGTCACGTTTGCCCAACGGCTGTCTTGTTGGTTAAAATAAGGTACGTTCAGGGAAACAGAGGCGTAGCCCTGGGGCACGTTCCCCGTATCCGAAGAAATGTAGTCCGTATGCACGTAGCCCGTGCGATTTCCGTCGTAGAGTATCTTTGCCCATTTTCCCGTAAACCAAAGAACGTTGAACTCCTCGCCGTCGGAAAGGGTATCTTTTATCGTATACCAGGTTCCCGAACCGCTACGGACATTCAAAGAGCCTCCGTTTGCATCAACGAAATATATATCAGAGCCAACTTTCGTTATGTAGGAAGCTGAACTGTACCCGTATTTACCGTCCGAGTACTCTATCTTCCACCAATTTCCGCTTTTTTCTATCAGAGTGATATATGAATTGTTGGGGAGAGTTTTAATTACGCCTGCTGAATAAGACGGAGAGGAGCGCACGTTGAGGCTTCCTCCCGAGGTTTTTACGAGGCCCGCATCACCCAAGGCGTTCAAAGGTAACGTCGAGCCCAAAATGGCGGCGCCCATGACCATTGCCGCCATAAGCTTTTTGAATTTTTTCATAGAACGAATCTTCCTTTCTTTGTTTATTGCGCTTCGCATATTAATGATACCATATTTTTATGCAAAAATAAACCCTCAAAATTTTCCATGCGCCGTAAGTATAAAAAAGTAAATTCAGGTAAAAATACACTTGAAATTAAAAATAAAGGATTGGATTCGTTATGTATATCAAAAAAAGTACAATTATAATCTCTCTTTGCTTTATCGTTGCGGGGGCGCTCACCTTGGGCGGTTTTATTCTTAAGACCAACAGCGGCTTATGCTCCATGCAGGATACGGTGAAATATTCTTATCAGGAAAGCATCGCAAATCTTGCGGAGGGCTTGGCGAATATTGACTACGCCTTACAGAAATCCCTTGCGGTGGATTCCCCTTCCCAGACGGTAGCCCTTTCGGCAGAGATATGGCGTGAGGCGGGCATGGCTGAAATGTGCCTTGAGGCTCTCCCCGTATACGAGCTTAATTTGCAGAACGTAATGAGATTTTTTCATCAGGCGGGGGAGTACGCTCTCTATTTGGCGCGAAAAGCCGTTGGCGGGGACGAATTGACTGAGAATGAAGAGGAAAATCTCCGAGCTCTTTCCGAGCAGGCAAAGACTCTTGCGACTGCTATGACCGAATTTGAATACAGAATTCAAAGTGAAAATGTCGGCTATGATGATTTGACGGAGTTCCTCACTTATATAGATACGCCGCCCACCGTAGATGAAGAAGCCGACGGCTCTGCTGTGGAAATGTACGAATATAAGAATCCCTTAATGAAAATGGAATCGGAAATGCAGTTGCCCGAGCTTAATTATGAGGGCTTGTATTCATCTCATTTATTAACGGATACCTATAAATTTTTAGAGGACAAGGACCTTATCTCTCAGGAGGAAGCCCGCCGAAGAGCTGCTTACGCGCTGGACTGTGAGCCGAAGGAGCTTACTGCAGAGGAGGACGTGAATTCAAAAGATTTAAAACTCTACTGTTTCAGCGGCAGAAATCTGGATATTTGCGTCACTATGGCAGAGGGCTATCCCTATTCGTTCAGTAAAAGCGGCGCGGTTTCCGATGCTACCGTTACGGATGATGAGGCTATCGCCATTGCCGCCGCATATCTGAATAAGGTTCAGTTCAGAAATATGGAGCTTATAAGCACGAACTCAAATGGAAATGTGCTGTTGACAGAATTTGCCTTCAGGCAGGGAGACGCGGTTTGTCTGACAGACAGAATTTATGTGGGAGTGGCCCTTGATACAGGCAAAATATGCACTTTTGACGCTTCCGAATATTTGAAAAATCACGTGACGGGCAGAGACGTCTCTCCCGAACTTTCGTACGAAGAGGCGCAGGAAAAGGTCAGCGATTCCCTTACTGTTGAAGAGGGCAGACTCGTGGTTATCGGCACAAACAGCTATATTGAACCCGAAAGATTATGCTATGAATTCACAACGACTACCGATGCGGGAAACAGCGTCGTTGTTTATATCAATGCGAAAACCGGCGCGGAAGAACGCGTAGATCTCATATATTCAAATGATAACGGAACGTATCCGCTTTCTTAATATGGAATAGAACATTAAGAGACTTTGTGGGAAAACCTTTTTCTTTTCATGTTAAAAGAAAAAGGTTTTCCCACACCCATTTCAAAAAGAAAAGCAACTTTGGAATAATAAAAGGGTTCGGGAAAAACCGATATGTAAAACGGTTTTTCCCGAAAGAATATTAAACTAATAGTCCTTTATGGTTTTTTATTGCTGTCATTTAGCAGCAGCCGCAATTATTATCGCAACCGCAGTTGCTACCGCAGCCACAGCCGTTATTTGCTTCGCTGATGCTGTATACGATCACAGCAGCAATGAGAAGTGTCCAGAATACATAGTTCTTTCCGCACATAGTAAGTACCTCCTGTCAGGTATTCAAGCTTTCAATTCCTTTTCTTTTTCGGAGTTTTTCGCTCCGTACACTACTATATTATGACAGGAAACCCTTTCGTGTTACAAAAAAACAGCCCGGAGGATTTTTCTTCCAAGCTGTTTTCGTATTTTGAATTTTATTCTTTTTCCGTGATTTGCTTAAGCCAGATCCCGCAAAGGTCGGTCCATGTTTTTATGTCTTCAAAATCGGATGCCAAGCCCAAGCCGTGATATCCGTGAGGATAAATATGAAGCGCAAAATCAACGCCGTTTGCAGACAGTGCCTGCGCGTACTCAAAGGAGTTTCTGACGGGAACGATATCGTCGTCTGCCGTGTGCCAGATAAACGCAGGGGGTGTGTTCTCCGTTACGTGCTTGTAAAGGGAATATTTATCCTTAAGCTCTGCGGAAGCGTCTTCGCCCAACAAATTATCCGTTGAGCCCTGATGTCCGAAGGATTCCATGTCTATAACGGGGTAGCAGGGTACTGTGAAATCGGGGCGGCAGCTTTCTCTGTCTATTTCGTCTCCGTCGGTTTTGCCGTTATCGTAATAAATGCTTACGGAGGTTACGAGATGTCCGCCTGCGGAGAAGCCCAGAACGCCTACCGCGTCCTTGCGAATGTTGTATTTTTCCGCATAATAGCGCACGTGTCTGATTGCTCTCTGTAAGTCAAGCTGGGGCGCGGGCTCTTTGTAGGGCGCTACGCGGTAGTCTAACACGAATGAATGGAAGCCGATAGAATTAAGCCACTGGGCAATCGGTTCTCCCTCATGATATGCCTTTCCGCCGTAAGCACCGCCTGCGCAAACGATCACGCAAGGTGCGAGTGTGTTTTCCAAAAGATACGGAACTATATTGGGTTCTTCCTGATCGATCTCTTTATCCCAAAGGGGGATATCCTTTTCCCAAAGCTTAATCATATTTCGTTTTCCACCTTTTTATTATTATTTCTGCCTCTGAAGAACATTATGTAAACCCAGAATACTATGGATATCAAAGCTAAAATTCCGTAACCCGTAAAGAAAGGAATATAGTCTTTAAGGGAATATTGGTTTACGGAACCCTTTTCCATGATTCTTGCGTAAACCGAGTCACTTCTGCCTACTGCGTCAAGGGCTGTCAGCGCATACAAGGTTGCGGTATCATCGGATTCCTCGTCCTCAAGATTCATGTTGAATGAATGGTCAGAATTTTTGAACTCCAGAAGCGTTGAAGTCATGTCGACGCGTTCATCACCTATCATTGTTACACCCACGTCCAAAAGACCTATCATTGCGCAGCAGTACGTAACGCAGGTACCGTCATCATAGAGGCCGTTTTCCAATTTTTTTGATTCCAAAAACTCAATGTTTTTGTTAAGGGCGTTTGTGACCTTCGGGTCTGCAGTAAACATGGAAAGAACGGTCATTGCTCTTCCCGTCGTTCTTACGGGACTTTCGCCCTCGTAGTAAAATCCGCCGTCCTCGTTCAAATATGAAAGAATGACCTCAACTGCCTTTTCGCTTTTAAACGTAACGTCAAATGCCTTAAGCGCCATTACCGAATAAAGCGTATCGTAGAAGTCTCCGAAGGAACCGTCCTGATTCTGAAGCTCCTTCAGCGCCTCAACGTCTGCATTTTTTTCGCCTTCGGAACGGTCCGCCTGTCCGACGGAAATAGAGGCGAGAATTCTCGTGGCTGTTGTTAGCGCGGAGGTGTGATCCGCTTCGGGAATGTAGGGCTCTACCTCTGTAAGAGAGAATATTCCTACGGAAGAGTACATTACCGTGTCGTTCCAATCGTTTACGGGAATTTTATTCTGAACAACGTAGTCCTTTGTGCTCGTAATAACGCTTGTGATGTTTACGGTTTTTGCGCTTGAAGATATGGGCAAGCAAAGAAAAACCATCACTGCAGCCATAAAAATAGCGGCAGTTCTGACAAAACGGGAATTTTTGATCATTTTAGAGAAGTCCTCCGTAAAAGTTCATATCATTTATGGTATGTAATATTATTGCTTATTGTAAACGCTCTGTATATCTGTTCCGCCAAAACAACTCTCATAAGCTGGTGGGGAAAAGTCATTTCCGAAAAAGATAATCTTGCAGATGAGAGTTTTTTCACCTCTTCGGAAAGTCCGTCCGAACCGCCGATAACGAAGGTTATTTTTGAGTCGGATTGCATTATCTTTTCAATTTTATGTGCAAAATCCACAGAAGCGCACTGCTTTCCCTCAACGCAAAGGGCGAAAACGTATCCCTGCAGATTTTTAATTATTGCTGTTTTTTCTTTTTCCGGGTTGGATTCGGGGGTTTCCACAACTTCAAAGTTGCAAAAACGGCTGAGCCTTTTCCCGTATTCCGCCATGGCATCTTTCCAATATTTTTCCTTAAGATTACCCACGCAGACGATTCTTATGCTGACCATTATTTAAATCCCGCTCAACGTACTTTTACGCAGATTCCTTCCGTTACGGTCTTACTTTGCGGCCCAGTTTCAGTTCCAGCGCATCAATTATCATCTCTGCCGCTTCGTCCATGCCGAAAGAGCCTGTTTTTACGCAAATATCATAGTTTGAGCAGTCGCCCCAAGTGAGATTTGTGTGGAATCCGTAGTAGTTGGAGCGCTTTTTATCAGTTTTGTTAATAAGGTCGTCAACCTTTTTTGCTTCCGCGCCGTATTCGTTAACGATTCTGTTCACACGGTTTTCGTGGGAATCCGAAATGAAGACCTTAAGACAGTTGGGGTAATCTCTCAAAACGTAGTCAGCGCATCTGCCCACAAAAACGCCCGATTTTTCGGAAGCGAGTTTTTTAATGAGATCTGTTTGGATCTGGTAGACCTTATCCGTCAGAGGAACAGCAACGTCATTCCAATAAACGTATTGACCGTCCATTGCATAAGCGCCCATGGCAAGAGAGTAAAGAAGACTGTTCGTTGGCTTTTCGTCCATAGATTCAAATACTTTTTCACTCATACCGCTTTCTTTTGCCGCCAAGCGGATAAGCTCTTTGTCGTAGCAATCAATACCGAGTTTTTCAGCAACCTTTTTTGCAATAAGTCTGCCGCCGCTTCCATATTGTCTGGAAATAGTAATGATAAACTTTTCGTTCATTTCTGTCCCTCGTCTTTCGTAGATAAAATAAGATAGATTCTTTGCTATTATTATATCATATGTTTTTTGCAATTTCAATAGGGTAAAGAGAAAATTTTTATTTCTTATAAAAAATCTTTGTTTGCAGGCTGAAAATGCAGCTTGAGGCAGCCGCAATTAAGTGACTGCCTCATTGAATTTTATTCATAAGCTCCCGTTGGTTCTATTGTTGCGCCTTCGGGTAATACTGTTATATTAACGTATTGCAAATCTATAAGCGTTTCCGCCAAAGCTTCAAGCTCTTCAACGGTTTTGGGGTGATCGTAGCAGAGGGTTATGTCTACTGAATTTGTGACCTCATCTGCGTCCAAAACAGCTATACCGTATTCAACCATGTATTTTGCAAGCTTGTTTTTGACTGTTGTGAGCTCTTGGAGCGATTTATCCACGGTTTTATAGATTACTTTTACGGAGTCCCTCGTTTCCGTCATCGAGGCTCTGCTTGCTTCGGGCACAGCATTTGTGTCCGTTACGTTCACAATCAGATTTCCCTCGTCGTTTATATACATTCCGCCAAAATATTCTTCGGGAATTTCATTATAAATGATTGCGGCAACGTCGTTAATTGTATTACTTTGTTCCTGGGACGTTTCCGTATCGACCGTATTGATTTGGGAAGAATTGTCCGTGTTTTTCGAATCGTTTCCGCGTGTCTCTTTTGCGGTCATGCCGATTATTGCCAAAGATGCGGTGATTGTTACCGCTAATATGATACCTATTGTTTGGAGTTTGTTTAATTTCATCGTATTTGCTCCTTTCTATATTATATTATAGCATAAAAACGCAGGTTTTTCATGTGTTTTTCATGGAAAAACTCTTTCTGAAATAGGAAATAATTGTAAGAAATGAAAGGTCTCGGCATAAAATTGTTGCTAATAAAGAATTTTAGCCAATAAAAATTTGTTTTTTTTAACTCCGGTATATAACAAAAACTCTTGACAAAAGCAATAAATTGAGATATAATTAGGGCAAAGAAATATGTAAAAAGGTGGTTTTTATTATGATGAAAATCGGCGTTATGCCCACGTCTTTCAGAGTTCCGTTTAAAGAGGCTGTAATTCTTGCACGCGACATGGGTGCAAAAGGTCTTCAACCTTTCCTCACAAAGGGCGAACTGACTCCCGCTTTGACAAAGGACGAAAGAAGAGAGGCTTTGAAGTTCATCAGAGACAACGGTCTTGAAGTTTCTGCCGTTTGCGGAGACTTCGGTGCTGCGTATTTTTCACAGGTGGAAAACGATAAAGAAGTTCAGTATATGATGTCAATGATGGATATGGCTCTTGACCTTGGCACAAACATCGTTACTACTCATATCGGTCAGGTTCCCGAAGATGAAAACGATGAAAAGTACATCAATATCCTTAAGACCATTGAAAAATTGGGTAAGTACGGTGATTCTATCGGTGTTAAATTCGCAACCGAAACAGGCCCTGAAATGGCTATAAAACTTCGCAGCATTTTGGAAAAAGCCAATACTTCAAGCGCAAAAGTAAACCTTGACCCTGCAAATTTCGTAATGTGCGCAGGTCAGGACCCCGTTGAAGCTGTTCATATCCTTAAGGATTATATCGTTCACACTCATGCAAAAGACGGTATCAAGACTTATGACGGAACAAACGGCGAAAGACCTCTCGGACAGGGCGGCGTTCCGTATATCGAATACCTTTCCGCTTTGAAAGATATCGGTTACGACGGCTTCCTTACAATCGAACGTGAAGTCGGCCCCACTCCCATTGCGGATATTCAGCTTGCATATGACTTCTTGACAGAGTGCCTCAAGAAAATTTATTAATAGACTTTTAATTATGTAGCACCAAAAGTTTGAAAATAAGAAAATATATCCTTTTTTACGGGAAATGTATTGACAATTTCAAACTTTTGGTGTATACTTTATTTAATGAAAATTAAAAAAATTCGACGGTGGATTCGTCGGAAAAAACATGAAAAAGGAGTTTTGATATTATGATGAAAATTGGTGTTATGCCGTCCTCTTTTAGAGTTCCTTTTAAAGATGCGGTAATTCTTGCAAGAGATATGGGTGCAAAAGGTCTTCAGCCCTACGTTACAGACGGAGAACTCACTCCCGATCTTACTAAAGATGAAAGAAAAGCAATACTTAAGTATGTTAGAGACAACGGTCTTGAATTTTCCGCTGTTTGCGGAGACTTCGGTTCCGAATATTTTGCAAGAGAAGATAACGAAGAAGACGTAAAATTCATGATGTCAATGATGGACCTTGCGCTTGACTTTGACACAAGAATCGTTACAACTCATATCGGTCATGTTCCCGAAGATGAAAACGATCCCAAATATATCAACACCGTAAAAACCATTGAAAAATTGGGCAAATACGGCGAAAGCATCGGCGTTGTTTTTGCAACCGAAACAGGCCCCGAAATGGCTGTTGTTCTCAAAGGCATTTTGGAAAAAGCAAACACAAAGAACGCTAAAGTAAATCTTGACCCTGCAAACTTCGTAATGCTCGCAGGTCAGGATCCTGTTGAAGCAGTTCATGTTCTTAAAGATTACATCGTGCATACACACGCAAAAGACGGTATCAAAACAGGTCCCACATCTTATCTTGAAACACCTCTCGGCAAGGGCGGAGTTCCCTATGTTGAATACCTTTCCGCTTTGAAAGAAGTAGGCTATGACGGCTTCCTTACAATCGAAAGAGAATGTGGCGATACTCCTTACGGCGATATTAAATTGGCATACGATTTCCTTACGGAAATTCTTAAAAAAATATAAAAATACAAAACGGTAGCTATGTGAAAGAGGTAAAAAAATGCTTTCAGATATAGAAATAGCAAAACAAGCTAAAATGCTTCCCATTAAAGAGGT
>JAFSAH010000029.1 GCA_017441125.1 Clostridia bacterium | reverse complement strand
TCCCGAATACGGATTCCTCGGGGGTCTCGGACGCGGAGTTTTCATTTCAATTTCCGCTTTCTGTAACGCAGGCTTCGACCTTATGGGAAATAACGTTCCGTTCTCGTCACTTACAGAGTTCAGCGGCGATATCGTGGTCAATCTGACGGTGATCGCGCTTATATTTATCGGCGGTCTCGGCTTTTTTGTGTGGTCGGATATATATACCGCAAAGAGCTTTAAGAATCTTTCCGTTTTTTCAAAGCTCGTGCTTATTGTTTCACTTGGACTGCTTGTTATGGGCGCGCTTTGTTTCTTCGTTTTTGAATACAACAATCCCGAAACCATGGCTGAAATGCCCTTCAGAGATAAAATCCTCGCCTCGTTTTTCCAGTCCATGACTGCCCGAACCGCAGGGTTTAACACTATAAATTTAGGCGGAATGACGGATATTTCAATAGTAATAATGTGTATGCTCATGTTCGTGGGCGGAGCTTCGGGCTCTACCGCAGGCGGCGTTAAAGTCGGAACGCTTACCGTTGCGGCGTGCGCGGTCTTTTCCGCATTGAAAGGAGAAAACCACGTGAACGTTATGGGGCGCCGTTTTTCCCGCGATACGGTGATGCAGTCCTTCGCGTTGATATTCGTCTCTTTTACCGTCATAATCATAAGCGCTCTTACGGTTTCCGCAGTTGACTCCGTTCCGTTTCTGGAAAGTCTTTTCGAGGTCACTTCTGCCTTTTGTACCGTAGGTGTTACAACGGGTATAACCACCGCGTTATCTCCCGTATCCCTTTGCCTGCTGATGTTCCTGATGTTTTTGGGCAGAGTTGGCTTTATGACGGCCACGTATGCGCTGTTCCTTCGTCATACGAAGGTTTCAAATAAGATTCAGTACCCCGAAGTTAAAATGATAATAGGATAGGAAGGTCGATCGAAATGAAATCATTTGCAGTTATAGGTCTTGGAAGATTCGGAAAAAATCTTGCCGTAAGACTTGCCTCATTGGGGAACGAGGTTCTTGCCATTGACTACGATATGGAGAACGTTCAGGCTGTTGCGGATCAGGTCACACAAGCCGTAGAAACGGACGCTCTTGACGAATCCGCATTAAAGGCTTTGGGAATTACGGAATTTGATTGCGTTCTCGTAACCATTTCCGAAAAAATAGAAGCAAGTATACTTATCACTTCCATGCTAAAGGGTATGGGTGTAAAATACGTTGTAAGTAAAGCTGTTACTGACCTTCACGCAACGGTCCTCAAGCAGGTCGGCGCAGATAAAGTCGTATTCCCCGATAAGGATATGTCTGAAAAATTGGCGCAAAATCTTACTGCAACGAGTATTCTCGACTATATAGACCTTTCCGATAAATATTCCATCGTCGAGGTCGAGGCTCCCAAAAGCTGGTACGGAAAATCCCTCAAACAGCTTAATATCCGCGCGGTGTACGGTGTGAACGTAGTTGCCATAAAGAAGAGATTTTCAGACGACATAAACGTTTCTCCCCTTCCCGATTACGTTTTTGTGGAAAACGATATCCTTGTTGTTATCGGAACAAATGAAGATATAAATAAATTGGTAAAATGATGAGATATTATATTACGAGCAGAAAAAACCCCATAGTGGGAAAAATAAACGATATTCGTTCAAAGCCCTCCGAGGAAGCATTTCTTCTTCAAGGGGAAAAATTCATATACGACAGCGACCCATCCTGCATAAAAATGCTTTTTGTGACCGATGAGAGAAAGCATGCGGAGCTTATAGAAAAACTTCCCGAAGATGCAAACCTTTATGTCGTTACCCCCGAAGTCATGGAGAAAATTTCCGGAACGGTTTCTCCCTCGGCATTGCTTGCTGTGGTTTGCAAAAAACCGCTTCCCATACCGAAAAAACTCGTGCTTTTGGATTGCGTTCAGGACCCCGGAAACGTGGGAACGGTCATAAGGACCGCAAAAGCTTTCGGTTTTGGCGTTATTTGCGGCGGCGGTGCGGACCCGTTTTCCGAAAAAACCGTCAGAAGTTCCGCAGGTGCCTGTCTGACCGCATACGTTCGTAAATTTCCAATGGTGGAAATTGTGGAAAACTTAAAAAAACACGGCTATAAAATTTACGGCACAGCCCTTGACCAATATTCATGCGACCTTGAAACTGCGGTAAAGGATTTCGGTGAGAAATTTGCGGTGATAATCGGAAGCGAAGGCAAGGGAATGTCCCCTAAACTTTACTCAATGTGCCATAAGACTTTATATATTCCCATCGAGGGTGTAGAATCTCTCAATGCGGCGGTTGCGGCAGGTATAGTTATGTACCGTGCATCTATGAAAAAATGAAAAACAATAAACTTTTAATGCTTCGTCTTGTTACGAATGCTCCCCCGTGCGCAAAACGTGTGTACAGGGCTTTGAAAATATTCGACTGTGCCGAAGATATTTTCAGCGCCGATAAAAAATATTTTTCAGATGCGGGATTTAAAGAAAATGAAATATCTTCTTTCTTTTCCTCAAATATTTCCGATGCCGAAAGATATCTTGAATACTGTGAGAAAAACGGCATAAAAATAATTACATACTATGACGAGGACTATCCCTCTCAACTCAGGGAGTTGGAAGAACCTCCTGCAATCCTTTTTGTAAAGGGCGAACTCCCTCCCATGAAAAGCTGTCCTGCTTTGGGCATCGTCGGAACCAGGGAATGTTCTCCTTACGGCGGAAAATTGGCGGCAGGGCTTGCATATGACCTTGTTCAGACAGGTTTCGTCATAGTCAGCGGTATGGCAAGAGGCATTGATACTTTCGCTCATAAAGGTGCACTTCTTGCAGGCGGAAAAACCGTTGCGGTACTTCCAAGCGGTGTGGATATCGTTACTCCCTCCGGTAATAAGGAACTGTACCACCGAATTTGTGAGACGGGCGCTGTGATTTCGGAATATTTGCCGGGAACGCAATGCAAACCTTATAATTTCCATTTGAGAAACAGAATTATCAGCGGACTTTCCCACGGTATCTCCGTTATAGAAACAGGGTTGAAAGGCGGCTCAATGATAACGGTCCGCCACGCTCTTGAACAGGGAAAAATGATTTTTGCCGTTCCCGGAACTCCCGGAGTCAGAACGAGTGAGGGAACAAATCATTTGCTTCGGTCAGGTGCAACTTTATGTACCGGCAGTGAAGATATAATTTCTGAATACGAAATATTCTTCGGCCGTAAATTCGAGCGACCCGAACGTATGGCGAAAATTTCTCCTTATACGGTAAGCGTCTCCGAAAGCCACGAAGCGAAGCCCGTAAAGAAAGCCGAAAAGGCTCCCAAAAAACAAAAAACCGAACAGGCTCAGGAGGAATCTCCCGTCTCCGTTCAGATCCCCAAGCCCGTATTGTATTGCGCTTTATCCGAAAAGGAAGAGCTTGTTATAAACGCCTTGAAGGACGGCCCCTTGTCGGCGGACTCCGTATGCGATGCGACGGGACTGATTTTCCCGCAGGCGGTTTCAATTTTGAACGGCTTTGAGATCAGCGGCTACGTTGAATCTCTTCCGGGCGGAATTTATAAACTGAAAGAATAATTATTTTATTGAAATATATCCCCGAAAGGTGAACAGAAATAATGGCAAAAACTAAATCCAATACTTCAGAAGAGTTAGAAAAGAAGAGCTCTGCGGCTAAAAAAACAACCGCAAAAAAGGCCTCTTCAAAAACATCAAAAAAGACTGTAAGCAGTAAGAAAAAGGCTCCCACCTATGAAAATCTTCTCATCGTGGAGTCTCCCGCAAAAGCCAAGACCATAAAAAAATATCTCGGCAGTAAGTACGAGGTCCTTTCCTCCAAAGGACATATCCGCGACCTTCCCGCATCACGTATCGGCGTTGATATCGAAAACGGTTTTGTTCCGGAATATATAGTGCCCCGAAAGGACGGAAAAGCGGCTGTCATCAAAGAACTTAAGGCGGCGGCCAAGGACAGCAAGCGCGTTCTTTTGGCAACTGACCCTGACCGAGAAGGAGAAGCGATCGCATGGCATCTTGCGCAGGTTCTTGATATTGACCCCGAAAGCAAGGTCAGAGTGTTTTTTAATGAAATCACCAAAAACGCCGTAAAGGAAGGCGTTGCCGAGCCGAGAGCCGTTAACATGAACCGTGTCAACGCACAGCAGTCAAGACGAGTTCTTGACCGTATTGTCGGTTATAAGCTCAGCCCGTTCCTTTGGAAAAAGGTAAAAACAGGCCTTTCCGCAGGTCGAGTTCAGTCCGTAGCGACAAAGCTCGTCGTTGACAAGGAGCGTGAGATACAAGCCTTCGTTCCCGTTGAATATTGGCTGCTTGACGTGCTTTTTGCAAACGGTAAAAAAACTTGGGCAGCAAGCTTTTTCGGGGATAAAAACGGAAAGATAGCCATAAATGACGAGGCTTCCGCAAATAAAATAAAAGCGCAGCTTGAGAACTCTGAATATACCGTCAGCAGTATCAAGCGTCAGGAAAAGGCAAAGGCACCCAAGCCTCCCTTTACCACCTCATCACTTCAGCAGGACGCTTCATCCCGAATCAATATGCGTCCGCAGAAATCCATGAGCGTTGCTCAGCAGCTTTACGAGGGCGTTGATATCAGGGGTAAGGGTACGGTCGGTCTTATTACTTACATGAGAACGGACTCTCTCCGAGTTTCCGTTGAGGCACAGTCTGCCGCGGCCGAATTTATCAAGAAAACCTACGGTGAGGAGTTCTATCCCAAAACACCGAGATTTTATAAATCAAAAAGCACTGCGCAGGACGCGCATGAAGCAATTCGACCCACAGACTTTACCTTGTCTCCCGAAAAGATAAAGGACAGCCTTACGACGGAGCAGTATAAGCTTTATAAGCTTATTTGGGACAGATTTATTGCAAGCCAGATGTCTTCTGCAATTTATAACACGGTAAACGTTGAGGTCAGCGCGGTAAATTCTGCCGAAAAGACGGATTATATCTTGAAGGTCTCCGATTCTAAGCTCATTTTCAGCGGCTTTACGGTGCTTTACAATTACACCGAGGACGGCGAAGAGTCTCAAAAGAAGCTTCCCGAGCTTAATGAGGGCGACAGCTTGACCTTCAAAGAAGTTGTTTCCGAGCAGAAATTCACACAGCCCCCCTCAAGATATACCGAAGCGTCACTTATCAAGGCTCTTGAAGAAAACGGCATAGGCAGACCTTCAACATATGCGCCCACCATCGCCACTATCCTTGACAGACGTTACACCGAAAAAGAAGGAAAGCTTCTTAAGCCCACGGCGCTCGGATTCGTTACCACAGAGCTTATGGAGGAAAACTTCAAAAACATCGTAGACGTTACCTTTACCGCCGATATGGAAAAGAATCTTGATAAGGTCGAAGAGGGCGAGGCTACGTATCTTGACGTTATGCAGAGCTTCTACAAAGAGTTCTCCGGCGAGCTTTCCGAAGCGGAAAAGAAGCTTGACGGCGTAAGGATCGAGGTTCCCAATGAGGAAAGCGACGTTATCTGTGAGCTTTGCGGCAGCAGAATGGTTTACAAAATGAGCCGATTCGGTAAGTTTTTGGCTTGCCCCAATTATCCGAAATGTAAAAACACGAAAACCATAGTCGTTGAGGCTGACGGTCTCTGTCCCAAATGCGGAGGCAAAATAACCGTCAGAAAATCCAAAAACGGCAAGACCTTCTATGCTTGTGAAAAAGGTAAGGATTGCGGCTTCATGACCTGGGACCTCCCGACAAAACAGAAATGCCCCGTTTGCGGTTCAACTCTTTTCAAAAAGTTCGGCAAGCTTATTTGCGAAAAAGAGGGCTGTACCTTTGAAGGCAAAAACGCAGGCAAGGATAAATAATGTTTTATGGATATTTTAAATAACAAAAAGACCCCCACGGTTCTCGTGACGGGCGCTTCGGGAGGCATCGGCTCTGCAATCGCAAGACTTTTTGCCTCACGGGGCTATAACACGGCAATACATTACAATTCAAACGAGTCCGCCGCAGCCGAAATTCGTGACGGACTTCTTGCCGCTGGCTTTTCCGCAGAGATATTCAATGCTGACCTGTCCGTTTCCTCGGAGGTTTACGGCATGATAAATGAGGTCGAAGCAAAGTTCGGCACGGTTGACGTTCTTGTGAACAATGCGGGAATCTCTCTTGTAAAGCTTTTTGACGAAACCACCGAAGATGAATGGGACAGAGTGATGAGCGTTAATCTGAAATCCGCATTCCTCTGCTCAAAAGCGGTGGTTAACGGCATGCTTCACAATAAAAAAGGCAAAATAATCAATATTTCTTCCGTTTGGGGCGTGAAAGGCGCGTCTTGCGAGGTTGCATACAGTGCCTCAAAGGCAGGACTTATAGGCTTGACAAAAGCTCTTGCGCAGGAACTCGCTCCCTCGAATATTCAAGTCAACTGTGTCGCTCCCGGAGCCATTGCCACGGAAATGAAT
>JAFSAH010000028.1 GCA_017441125.1 Clostridia bacterium | reverse complement strand
CCTTATTAATTAAGTAACTTATTAAGCATATTTTATATGTTTAATTTAATTGATTTGTGCTTGATTTAAAGCACAATTCCGAATTTTATAATTTGGAGGACAAAGATGAATATTAAAAGAATTTTAGCTGCTGTCCTCAGCGTATGTATGCTCCTTTCCGTAATGGTAATTCCTACATTCGCTGCGACATCTGCTACTCCTAACCTTGCTTTCACTGTAGACGCTGCAAGCGTTAAATGCGGTGAAGCTGTTACTGTTGAAATCAGTCTTAACTCTGCAAGATGTACAAACGGCGTAGTAAATGGTACTTTGGAATTTGATTCTGCAGTTCTTGAAATCGCTTCTGTTACATTGAACCCTGATTTCGTTGACAGTAACGATGCTGACGTAGGCCTCGCTTACGTTGAAGCTGACGGCAAACTTGAAATTAGCTTTACTGCTCCCAGACAGCCTGCATATGTTCCCAATGAACTTATCGCTACTGTTTCCTTTGAAGCTATCGCTGGCGGCGATGTTACTCTTACATTGAACGAAGAATCTACAATCGCTGTTCACGGTTATGTAGGCGTAGCTCAGGAAGAAGCTCTTACAGTTGGTCATGATTTCGATGAAATCCTTCTCGCTGATGATGCTAACCTCGTATCTGCAGCTGACTGTGTAAACGCAGCTGTTTACTACAAAGCTTGTACAGTTTGTAGCGCTCTTTCTACAGAAACATTTGAATTCGGTACAGAACTCGGACATGATTGGGCTACAACATATTCCTATGATGATGACAATCACTGGTTCGACTGCTCCAGATGTGCAGAAGATAAAGACACAGCTGCTCACAACCACGACACAATGTTGAAGAACGCTGACGGTCACTGGACAAAGTGCGTTTGCGGTCACGAAACAGAACTCGTTGCTCATACAGAAAGCCCCTGGATCTATGACGTTCGTCCCACAATGGACAAAGCTGGTCACAGATATAAGGAATGTACTGTTTGCGGTCAGGTTCTCGCTGCTGAAGATATCGTAGCTGAAGATCTCGGCGAAGAAGTTATCACTTACGTTATCGTTGCTTCCGCTTCTGAAGGCGGCACAATCTCCCCTGCAGATAAAACATACGTTTTGGAAGGCGAATCCGTAGTTTACAACTTCTATCCCGAAGTAGGTTACGAAGTTGCTTACGTTATGGTTAACGGTGCTTACCTCGGCAAATTGGATTCTTACACATTTGCTAACGTAGCTCATAGCGGCTCTATCTACGTTGTATACAAAGAACTCGTTGTTTATGATGACGGTTACGTAGAAACACCTGAAATCGTGATCCCCGAAGATCCCGCTGCTTCCGATGAAGCTTTGATCGCTGTTGCTGAAGCTAAACTTGCTGAACTTAAAGCTGTTTCCACAGCAGGCTGTTCCGCAAAATCCGCTGCTGCATACGACGTTGCTGTTCTCGCTCTCGAGCTCGCAGTAGAAAACGGCGCTTCTGGTGATGAAATCGTTAGCCTCATTGCTAATGCTTACCTCGCAAAAGAAAACCTTGAAGTTGGTAATGCAGAAACTTGCGATGACTAATTGTTGAAATAACAATATAAGGTTAATAAGAAGACCACTCGAAAGAGTGGTCTTTTTGTTTTGTATATTGTGAATTTTTTATTACATCTTCCTCTCCTTTACATCCAAAACGGTTTTTATAAAGTCTATATATTATAATATAGGCGGTTTTTTTCGCTTTTTGAGCATAAAAATGCCTGAAATTGGCTCGTTTTTATCTAAATTGCGACTGAATCGGTGCTAAAAATAGGAAATAATGTGACTTTTAATATATTTCCCAAAAAGACTTGAAAAATCACAAAAAATAGAGTATAATAAGATATGGTACAATGAATCACTGCGGTTCAAATATTTATTACGATTTATCGGAGGCAGAAACTTGAGACGAACTAACAAACATTCAAAAAAGAATAATCTTGACTGGTTAGACGGTTTCTTTACCTACATCAATGGACGTAAAAATAAGACATCAAAGAAGAGTATTAAAACCGATTCCGAAAGGTTGAGAAAAGCTTCTTCTTTTAATGCTGAAACTTCAAAGGAAAATGATGAAATAAATAATCAGAACTTGAATTCCGAACAGAACAGATACAGTATCGACAGTTCTGAATATAATATTGATGAGCCTAAACTCCAAAATTCCGAAAATAAAGAAAAAGAGGCTCCTGTTGAACGTGAAGCGGAAAACAGAGGTTTGGAAAAAACATCCGAAGCCGCTGTTATAAAGTCTGACGAGAACAAGATTTCAGAAGTGGCTGAAAAAAATGACACCGCTGAAGCGGCAGCAAAAGCCAAATCCGACGCGACTACGAAGCCCTTGTGGGAACGCAATCCCGGCAAGTACCGCAAGAAGCGTCCGCTGTTTATACGTTTTCTCGGCGGTTTGTGGGCGTTTATTTTCTTCTGGATTTTGACTGCAGGCGTTATCGGCGTGTTGGCTCTCGGCGCGGGCGTTACTTTGCTGTATTCATTTACGGACCCCGAGCTCGACGCCATGCTTGCAAACCTTGAAATCGCTTCGACCTCGCAAATTTTGGCGTATAATTCCGAAGGCGAGATAGTCGTTTACGAGGAGCTCCACAGCTCTGAAAACCGTGTTTGGTGCTCCATTAACGATATGCCCAAATATTTGCTCGACATAACGGTCGCAACGGAAGATAAGCGTTTCTATCAGCATAAGGGATTCGACCCTATAAGAACGGTTTCTGCAACGATTCAATACGCTATAAATAAATTAAAGGGTGGCGAAGGTGTCGGATCAGGCGGTGGTGGCTCCACTCTTACACAGCAGGTCATCAAAAATATCACCGGTGACGGTGAAACTGATGGCTGGGGAGGCATTATTCGTAAATTTAAAGAAATCCTTCGTGCGTTTTACATTGAACGTAAATATGATAAGGATCAGATCCTTGAGTATTATTTGAATATTGCCCATTTCGGTAACGGTTGTGACGGTATCTATACTGCCGCGAAATATTATTTTGACAAAGAGGTTATCGACCTCACAATGGAAGAATGCGCGGCAATTCTTTCAATTACCAATAATCCCGAATTATATAATCCGTATACACAACCCGAAAATAACTATGAAAGACGAGTGCTTTCACTGTGGTACGCTTACGACCAGGGCTACATTACGGAAGAAGAATACAATACTGCAAGAACTGCCGAGTTGAAGCTGAGGGACAGAACTGCAACCTCTTCATCTTCAAGCAGCTCCGTTCGTTCCTATTTCTCGGATATGGTATTTGAATGGACGGTTGACGAGCTCATGAATCAGAAGGGCTACACACGTCAAGCCGCTGTTGAGTATATCTACACCGCAGGACTTCGAATTTATACTACGGTCGACCCCGATATTCAGCGAATAATGGATGAATACTTCTCAAATGAGGATAATTACATTGATAAGGATTCTGAAGTTAAAGCAGAAGTCGCAATGGAAATTATCGACCCCAAAACGGGAAATATTCTCGGCGTTATCGGTGGCAGAGGTGAAAAAACTGCAAACTTGTTGCTTAACCGTGTAACTCAAACAACGAGACCTTCGGGCTCTGCCATTAAGCCTATAGCCGTTTACGGTTTGGCGATTGAAGAAAATATCATCACAGCCGCAACGGCAATAGACGACTCTCCGCTATACGTTGAGCCGTCAACGGTAAAGGTTTCCAAAGAGAAATACGGCGTGGAAGGCTTGACTTATACTTCTTATTCCTCATGGCCCTTGAACTATGACAGAAAATATAGGGGTATTTTGGACGTTAAAGTGGCGCTTTCCGACTCTTACAACACGACTTCCGTTAAAGTCCTTCAAATGGTCGGCGTTGAAAAAGCCTATAATTTTGCAAAAAATATGATGGGCTTGACTTCACTTGTTGAAAACGACAAGTATCTGGCGCCCTTGTCCGTAGGTTCTCTGACTTACGGTGTAACTCTTCAGGAATTGACTTCCGCATATACGGTCTACGCAAATCAGGGAAGCTATTCAACACCGAGATGCGTAACCCGAATAGAAACCTTTGACGGTAAAGTGATTCTTGAAAACGACGTTGATAAATCTATCGTATTTACTCCGCAAACCGCATATATTATGACAGATATCCTTAAGAGGACCGTTACAAACGGAAGCTCAAGTGAAGTGGCAAATCTTGCGCCCATAGCCACTGCAGGTAAATCGGGCACGACTTCAAACTTCCAGGACCGTTGGTTCATCGGATATACGCCTTATTATTTGGCAGGCATTTGGTGGGGTTATGATATTCCTCAGTCAAATGAAAACACGCATCACGTTAAGATGTGGCATGATGTAATGCAGCAGATTCACGAAATAAAGGGTATTACCGAAGCGGAATTTGCTCAGCCCGACGGTATCGTTACTGCAACCTATTGTAATGTCAGCGGTAAGGCGGCAGGACCTTATTGCAGCTCTGACCCCAGGGGTGGAAGAGTAAAGACGGGTATTTTCAAGAGCGGTACTCAGCCTACCGAGACCTGTGACGTTCATCATCAGTTGTATGTTTGCTCCGAATCGGGACAGATCGCTCATGAAAACTGTCCGAGCGCATATCTCGCAACCTTTATAGATATTGCACGAAGCTATCCTTATGAGTATATCAAGATAGCTGACGCCGAATATGTCTGTCCTCCTCTTGACAGCGATCAGATTCTTTACAACAGCACTGTATTGCCCGTATACACCTATATGATACCTGAAGGGGAATACCCGTGCCTGTCAAGTACTTCAAAAGCTAAATACCGTAACTGTCTGTGTCAGACGCATACGCCAAGTGAAACACCTCATCCGTACACTTATAAATTTACCAATTCAACAGGAGAGGTCGGGGACGAAACCGTAATCCCCGAAGACTTGCTCACACCGGAGGAACTGGACGAGAAGATCTCGGACGATCAGTTCCTTGAGGTCGCAATTCAGGTATACGACAAAAAACAGGAAATTCTCGAAGGAGTAACTTCTGAACAGTATCTTGAAATTGCAAAACACGTTTATGATACAACTGAAACGATTATGGACGAATTGACTTATGAACAGCTTTTTGAACTTGCAAAATACGTTTACGATACAAAGAGCGTAGTTATTGACGGATTATTTGAAGAACAGCTTCTTGAATTGGCTAAGTACGTTTACGCGCAGCATGAAGTTATTCTTGAAGGCTATACACTTGAAATGGTGGCGCCCGAAATTGAGTCCGATAACAGCGGTTCAAATACGGGAGAAGATAACGGTGGAACTTCCGGAGAAGATTCAGGCGGTAATTCAGGCGGTAATATTTGGGACCTTCCCGATCTTCCCATAATTATCCAATAACCGTAAATTTATTTTTCATATTTATTTGACATGAAAGAGAGGATTCAGCGCCTCGCAGTGTTGCAGGGCAAAGACTCTGTTTCTAATCTGATAAAAAAGGTATCTTGATATGAATATAAAAAGAATGTTTAAAAAAGTAGTAAGCTTCACCGCCGCGTTTGTGTTGGCGGTGGGGTTGTTACCGTCATTTACTTCAAAAGCAGAGGCTTTATATGAATCCGCTTATGATTTTGATGATGTGAAAAATTTAAAATGGGATCTCAGCGGTCAGCATCAGTTAGTTGAGTACAGATTTGATCCTTTTTGGATTGAAACGGGACGTGATGGTTTTGGTGTAGCTTCATACTGTTCAATGCCCCACAGTATGTTTTCGAATTTGGAAAATCTGATCTTTGCGCTCCATATTAAACCTGAAGAGGAGCAGGCTTACGGTAAGACAATCCTTTATGTGGGAACGGGTTCTTCCACGAATCCGTACATATCTTTTGAACTCTCTGCCGAAGGGGAGTACTGCATCAATATCTACGACGGAAATGAAACCGCGACAGCTTCTTTCGTTGCTAAAAATACTGATTGGTCGCATGTCGCGTTTGTTTTTTCTGAAGATTATTTCAGCTCAAGTACCCTTTCACTTTATTATAACGGGGTAAAAATGAGCGAAACCTCAACAAATATCGACCTTTCGTCTATAACAGGAAGATTGGTTTATATGGAGGATCTTCATATAGATAATTTGTATATTTCCAACAAGGCCTTGGACGATACTCAAATAAATTATCTTTCGGTCATGTCTGTATACGATTATTTCATCATGAACGGTCTTGAAATCGCTGAAACACAGCCGGACAGCGGGTGGGTAGAGGATGATCCCTATGTTCCTGATTCTCCCTCTGATCCAAGTAATCCGAGTTCGCCTGAAGAATGGTTTTTCCCCGAAGGTCTTACGGCTACGAATTATACCTGGATTGCATATAACTTTGACGGCTCGTTTAACTTTGCAAAGGATATGAATAAACAAGCCGACGCGATTGTAAATGAATTTGAGTCTACGTTGATTTCCGTTTCCGATATTACCGAAAGCGGTGGAAGGGCTCTTACCCGCAGAGAGGCGGTTTTCCCAACGCAGTATATTTCTCTTGATAAAGGATTGCTGTTTGATGCGGATGAATTTTCCATAGCCATGAAGGTTTACCGTAAGGCAGATAAGGAATCTGACAGTTATAAGCTTTCAAATATGAATCTGCTTGAATTTACGGGAAAGGGCAGCTTTGTTTTCTCTCCGTTTAAAACAGATGAGCTTGGAGAAAAGGCAACCGCTCTTACGATTGATACGGAAAAGTATTACGGTACAGATCCGCTTTATAATGATCTGACCCCTGAAAAAACATATAATCTCACAAAAACCTCTTTGTCCTCCGTAAACGGACGTTGGGTTCATTACGCTTTGACCTTCAGTTCAAAAGGCGTAGTAAATGTTTATATAAACGGCGTGTTGACAAATACTTTTGAAACAGGTATAAATCTTTCGGATCTTGATTTGACAGAGCTTAAAATAATGACGGGCTCTTCTGAAGACGATGACAGCCGATACTATATTGACGATATTTACATGGCTTCAAGAGTCCTTGACGCGGCGGATATCAGAAGAATAGAGCATTACGGTGTTTCACGCTTTGTTACTGAAGTTTTACCTGACCCGAATCCCGATGACAGCGGTTCGGAAACAGAGGACCCATCCTTGAATATCGATCTGCGTCCCGACTCAACTGACGAATTGGAAGACAGCGTTCACGAAACTGCAGAAATCAGCGGATTTGTAGGAACTACTTTTGATAATATGTCTCTTATAGGCGCTGACTATAACAGCTCCGTATTTGCGCTTGTCAGAAACGCTTCTTTGGCTCAGGGCAGTAAGAACTACGGTCTTGCTTTGGACGGTATGAGCTCTTATATCAGATACCCCTTGGGAATTCTTGATAATGCCGATGAATTCACAATAAGCATTGCTTATAATTGGGCGGGAAGTACTTCCGGTATAAATCACCGATTGTTTGACTTCTCAAGGAAAGAAAGCTCCGTATCCGCGCCGACAGCCTATATGTATCTTGATATGGGTAACGGTTCCGAGGGACTTAAGTTTGTTATCAGCGACGGCACCTCCGAGCTTGTGTTGACCTCCGAGGAGAACTCTACCAATAAATGGATAAGAGTTTCCGTAACGATCAAAAACGGTATCGCAAGACTTTATATTGACGGCGCCGAGGTCGCTTCTGGTAATACGTCCATTACTCCCTCAATGATCAAGCCCAATTACAACTACATCGGTAAAAGCGGTGTTAAAGGCGGAGCGCTGTTCAAGGGTACGGTTGACGAAATATACATTTCAGATACTGCACTTACGGCAGTTGAGCTTCAGGAGATACAGAATTACGGTATAGAGCCGTATACTCCGACAGTCGTTGATCCTGCTGAACAAACAGATGAAATTGACATTTGGGACACTATTATAAACGGCGTTGTTCTTACGGCAGTTGTTTTTATAATTGTGCTGGTGATTATAATTGTAATAACTTTGATTAAAAAATAAAAAATTATAGATAAAGGAAGAATACTAACATGACATTAATGGAAAAAGAAATTTTTGAAGTACCCGAAGCGTTAAAAACCTGCTTCAAAACAAATGAAAAGACTTTGAATGAACTTGCTGAAAAGCTCGCATCAAGAAAAATCAAAAACGTAGTGGTTGCGGCACGAGGCACTTCCGACCATGCAGGTATTTACGGAAAATATATTATTGAAAGCCTTATAGGTGTTCCCGTTTCATTGGCTGCAATGTCTGTTGTTACAAGATACGGCGCAGAGTTGGACCTTTCCGATTCTGTAGTTTTGGCTATCTCCCAGTCAGGTAAAGCGGCTGACGTTATTGAATATGTTGAAATGGCTAAAAAATCAGGCGCAATCACAGTTACTATCACAAATAATAACGAATCTCCTCTTGCTCTTATCGGCGACTACAACTTCTTCCTCAACGTAGGCGAAGAAAAGAGTGTTGCAGCAACAAAAACTTTCTCTGCACAGTTGTACACGATCGCACATATAGTTGCAA
The DNA here is from genome assembly GCA_017441125.1 of Clostridia bacterium. GTDB lineage: Bacteria > Bacillota > Clostridia > Oscillospirales > UBA644 > HGM12619. The sequence goes on along the minus strand of JAFSAH010000028.1, from coordinate 47,406 downwards.
TGTGGGCAGACAGAAAAGATCTTCTTGCTAAACTTGAAAAGGTTCCCGAAAAGATCTGTCAGATCCTTCTCAGAAACGAAGAGGTTGCAGCTCTTGCAGTACGTTACAGATTTATGAAAGACGCCTTTATTCTTTCCAGAGGTATAAACTATCCTCTTGCTCTTGAAGCGGCTCTTAAGGTACAGGAAACAAACTACGTTCTTGCAAAAGCATATCCCATTTCCGACTTCCATCATGGTCCCTTTGCTATGGTTGACGAAGGTATGCCCGTAATTATGTATATGCCTGCAGGTCCCGTTGCTCAGGATTCAATGGAAATGATCAAAAAGCTTCAGGCTGTTGGTGCTGACCTTCTTATGGTTACAGACGACGAGAATCTCCTTGCAGAAGGCGACGTTGGCTTCCAGATCCCCTTTGCAGAAAAAGAAGATATGATCTCTGCTTTCTATTATGCAACCTTTGCACAGCTTTTCGCTTGCAATCTTGCTGAAGTTAAGGGTAGAAACCCCGATGCTCCCAGAGGTCTTAATAAGGTTACAATCACAAAATAAGTTTAGTTGAAAAGTTGGTTTTATGAGGGGGTTTCGGAATACGAAGCCCTTTCTCGTAATCGATATATGAAAAAGGAAGAAAAGAATTATGGAAAGACCTGAAATTACAAAAGAAATGCTCATAGGCGATATTTTGAGAATTTGCCCCAATGCCGCTGAAATCCTTATGGACTTCGGTATGCACTGCGTCGGTTGCGCTGTTGCAAGAAATGAGTCTATTGAAGAGGCTTGCCTTGTTCATGGCATTGATGTGGACGAGCTTTTAATTGCTCTTAACGACGACTGATGAAGCTTTCACCTCGACTTCAAACCGTGGCTGATGCGGCAGGTAAGTGTAAAATACTTGCTGACGTGGGTACGGATCACGGATATATTCCCGTTTATATGCTGCAAAATTCCCTTTGCGAAAAGGCGTACGCTTCAGATATAAGAGAGCAGCCCCTTGCCCGCGCAAAATCAACCATAGAGGAGAACGGATTTTCTGCCGTTGCGGAAACTTATCTGAGCGACGGAATCCGTAATATCCCCGGAGATTATGACTGTCTCGTTATTGCGGGAATGGGCGGAGAAACTATCGTTTCCATATTGGAAGCAAAAAAGCTTCCCCAAAATGTGAAATTGGTTCTTCAACCAATGACGGAAGAAGTGAAGCTCCGCGAATATCTGTATACGCACGGCTTCAAAATTACCGATGAAACTGCGGTCTCCGAGCCGGGTCACGTATATACCGTTATAACTGCGGAAAGCGGGGAGTCGGCAACGTGGACATTTAGAGATATTCTTGCTTCTCCTGCCTTTTGCAGTAAAAAAAGCGCCGATGCGGAAGCATATATAATGAAGTATATCCGCAAGGAAAGCAGAACCCTTGAGGGACTTAAAAATTCAAATACCCCGAAAACAGAAGAAATTGCCGAGGTTGAAAAAAGGCTTTACGAATACGGCAAAATTCTTGAACTTATAAAGAATAATTAGAGGAAAAAACCATGTCAAACGTAAATGATGTTTTATATTTTCTTGATGTTCTTGCTCCCTTTGATACGTCAATGGGCTTTGATAACACGGGAATTCTTGTGGGAGGTAAAAATAAAAAGGTGTCAAAAATCCTTCTGACGTTGGACGTTACCCGTGAAGCCGTTGAAAAAGCAATAAGTATCGGCGCAGAGCTTATAGTTTCGCACCACCCTGTAATTTTCAATCCGATGAAAAGAATTTCTGACGAATCGATTCAGTATATGCTTATAAGAAATGACATTTCAGTAATTTCAGCGCATACAAATCTTGATAAGGCCGAAGGTGGTGTAAACGATGCTTTGGCGTTGAAATTGGGACTTTCCGATATTCAATCCGTTGAAAGCGAAGATCCCGAAGAGTTAGGATTGGCGCGTATAGGAAGTATCGCAGAAACTGATATTCGTTCATTTGCTCTTTATGTAAAAATTGCTCTCGGTGCTGACGGCGTTGAATTTTCGGGTAAATCTCCCGTAAAAAATGTTTGCGTTGTTGGAGGTTCAGGCGGAGGGGCTCTTCTTGACGCGAAAAAAGCGGGGGCTGATACTCTTGTAACAGGAGAGGCAAAATACAACCATTTTTCAGAAGCCCTCGAAATGGGAATGAACCTTGTTGTTGCGGGTCATTACCATACGGAGAATGTTGTTTTGGAACCGCTTAAAGATTACATGCTTTCCACATTACACGACGTTACTGTGGAGATCTTCAACTGCAAATTTACAGAAAAAGTTTAATTATATTTAGGAGACTGTATGCCATCTGACGGTATAATGATTCATGCTCTCACAAAAGAGCTTTCCGATACTCTTGTGGGCGGCAGGGTTGATAAAGTCCTTCAGCCCGAAAAGGACGAAATAGTGTTGAACATACGAAATAACGGAAATTTCAAGCTGTTACTGTCCGCAAACCCTTCTTCTTCGAGAATACATCTTACCGAAGTTACAAAGGAAAATCCTGCTTTTGCACCGAATTTCTGTATGCTTCTTCGTAAACACCTTATGCCTTCAAAGATAGTTTCCATTGAGCAAAAAGGCTTTGAGCGTACCGTAGAGATCACTTTTGAGTGTACGACGGAGATGTTTGATATTACTCAAAAGAAATTGATTATTGAAATTATGGGCAGAACAAGCAACATAATCCTTACGGACAGAGAGTATCTTATCCATGATGCAATAAAGCAGGTAGATTATACTACCTCTTCAAAAAGACAGTTGCTGCCGGGTATTTATTATAAAATGCCTCCCGGACAGGATAAAATATCGATTCTTGATGATTCGGAATTTAATATTGATTTTACCTCTGAAAAGCGCGCAGACAAATACCTTTTGGATAAGTATCAGGGCTTTTCTCCTCTTCTGGTAAGGGAATTGACTTTCCTCGCAACGGGAGATACAAATCTTCCTTTATGCAAGTTCACCGCTGAACAGCGCGAAAGATTTGTTGAGCAGCTTAAAAGGTTCAAAACCCAGCTGGCGGAGCATTCATATAAGCCTTGTGTTATTCCCAAAGCCAATGAGTTCTACTGCTTCTCAATAAGACAGTACGGCTTTATTTATCCTGTCATTGAAACAAATACCTGCTCTGCTGCATTGGATAAGTTTTACATTGAAAAAGACGAAGCAGAGCACACAAAGCGTATAACCTCTGATATTTCAAGGGTTTTGATCAATGCTCAAACTCGTCTGTTGCGTAAGATCGAAATTCAGTGCGAAGAGCTTTCCGAAAGCGAAAAGGCTATAATTTATAAGACTTACGGGGATATGATAACCTCCGAAATCTATAAAATAAAACAAGGCATGACTAAAGCCTTGCTTACGGATTACAGCGTTGACCCTCCTGCGGAAGAAGAGGTCCCGTTGGATGAAAGACTGACTCCCGCACAGAATGCACAGTATTATTATAAAAAGTATAAAAAAGCCCAAAGTGCAAAAGAGATTTTAGCGGCTCAGATTTTGGAATCAGAAGATGAGCTGAAATATATTGACAGCGTTTTTGAAGAACTTCTCCGTGTCAAAAACAGAGAGGATGCAGACGAGATACGTAAGGAGCTTTCCCAAAGCGGTTATCTGAAAAACAAGCTTCAAAAACAGAAAAATAACGGTAAAAAGCCTAAAAAACAGGAATCCGTAAAACTTGAAAAAACAATATCATCTGACGGATTTACAATTTACTACGGTAAAAATAATATACAAAATGACTATTTAACGCTGAAATTTGCAGATAAGCACGATATTTGGTTCCATGTTAAAAATTACCCCGGTTCTCATGTTGTAGTTTCCGCAAACGGCGAGGTCGTTCCCGATTCCACCTTGACGGAAGCGGCTGTTCTTGCCGCAACAAACAGCAAGGCAAACGGTAAACAGGTTGCGGTGGATTACGCGGAAGTCCGTTATGTCAAAAAGCCCTCGGGAGCAAAGCCGGGAATGGTTATTTACACAAACTACAAAACGGCATATGTTGATACTGCCGAAAAAGATGAATAGGAAATCATTATGTTTACACTTATAAAAAAACAGGGGAATGCCCGTCTCGGAAAATTTGAGACGGTTCACGGTACTGTAAAGACTCCTCTTTTCATGAATGTAGCAACTGCTGCGGCAATAAAGGGTGGGGTTTCAGCCTTCGACCTTGAGTCTGTGGGCTGTCAGATAATGCTCTGCAATACATATCATTTACATCTTCGTCCCGGAGACAAGCTTGTGCACAATGCAGGCGGCTTACAGGGTTTTACAGGTTGGAAACGCCCAACTCTGACCGACAGCGGCGGCTTTCAGGTATTTTCACTTGCGGGACTTCGTAAAATCAAAGAAGAGGGCGTTACTTTTAGTTCTCATATTGACGGCAGAAAGATATTTATGGGACCCGAAGAAAGTATGCAGATACAGTCCAACCTCGGTTCAACGATAGCAATGGCTTTTGATGAATGTATAGAAAATCCCGCCGAATATGAATATACTCGCCGTTCAATTGAAAGAACCTACAGATGGCTTGCCCGGTGTCAGACAGAAATGGTGCGTTTAAACGCGTCAGGAGACGCCGTAAATCCCAACCAGCTTCTTTTCGGTATAAATCAGGGAAGTACCTACGAGGACCTCAGAGCCCGTCATATGAGAGATATTGCAGCTATGGGACTTGACGGTTACGCTATCGGTGGACTTGCTGTGGGTGAATCTGCGGAAGAAATGTACCGTATAATTGAAGCGGTTGAACCCTTCATGCCCGAAAACAAGGTTCGTTATCTTATGGGCGTCGGAACTCCCGTAAACATTCTTGAGGCAGTACATAGAGGCGTAGATTTTTTTGACTGCGTAATGCCAAGCAGAAATGCGCGTCACGGACATCTTTTCACAAGCAAGGGCATAATTAACATCATGAATGAAAAATATTCGCAGGATTTTACTCCGCTTGATGAGAACTGTGACTGTCCTCTTTGCCAAAGCCACACCAAAGCATATCTCCGTCATTTGTTTAAAGCAGGGGAGATGCTCGGTATGAGACTTGCGGTAATGCATAACCTTCGTTTTTACAATAAGCTTATGGAAGATATCCGTTATCATTTGGAAAACGGTACTTTTGAAGATTTTTATCAGGAAAAACGACTTGTATACGGTAAAAGAATATAAAATTATATAAGAATCAGCGGGAAAAGCCTTTTTATGAAAAACTTTTCCCGCTGATTAATTTTTATTTGATTGTTTCAATTATCTTACAGATACGTTCATAATGCCGTCAACAGCCTGAAGCTTAGCAACGATTGCTGCCGCATCTATTTTTTCAGAGAGATCGATGATAGCGTAGGAGATATCTCCCTTACTCTTACTCTGCATATGTTCGATGTTAAGGCTGAGTTCGCCGCAAGCGGAAGCCATTGTGCTGATCATGTTGGGGATATTTTTATGAAGAACACAGATTCTTGTGCCGTTGCTTCTTTCGCAAGAAACATTGGGGAAGTTAACACTGTTAACGGTATTACCGTTTTCAATGAAGTCTGTGAGCTCTTTAACTGCCATTACTGCGCAGTTGTCTTCAGATTCTTCTGTGGATGCTCCGAGGTGAGGAATAGCTATAACGCCTTCCATGCCTGCTGTACGCGCATTGGGGAAGTCTGTTACGTAGCGTCTAACCTTACCGGATTTAAGCGCTTCTTCCATATCGTCATCATTAACAAGAGCGTCACGGGCAAAGTTAAGAACGATAACGCCGTCCTTCATGAGAGAGATAGTTTCTTTATTGATCATGTGCTTTGTTCTGATTTTGGGGTCAGCATTGTCGATAAGAGGTGTATGAACGGAGATGAAATCGGATTTAGCGAAGATTTCTTCTCTGGTTTCAACCTTTGTTACTGCGCTGTTGATCTTAAGAGCAGCATCAACTGACATATAGGGGTCGCAACCGATAACCTTCATACCAAGAGCCACTGCAGCGTTTGCAAGAGGACCGCCGATAGCGCCGAGACCGATGATACCGAGAGTTTTACCTGCAACTTCTGTGCCTGCGAACTTGGATTTTTCTTTTTCAACGAGTTTAGCAATGCCTTCTTCGTCTTTGTTTGCTTTTACCCAATTAACACCGCCGATAACGTCACGGCAAGCAAGAAGCATACCGCATACTGCAAGTTCCTTAACGCCGTTTGCGTTTGCGCCGGGTGTATTGAAAACTGCAATACCTGCTTCTGTACATCTGTCAAGGGGGATATTGTTAACGCCTGCGCCTGCACGTGCAATACCCTTAAGCTCGGGATTGAATTCGTAGTCATGCATAGCAGCGGAACGAACGAGAATACCGTCAGCAGCATCTTCGTTGTCACCGCAAGTATATTTTGTAAGATCGAGGTTTGCAAGACCTACTTTAGAGATCTTATTGAGAGTTTTAATTTTATACATAGTGTTCAAGTCCTTACTTATTGTTCTTTTCAAATTCAGCCATGAATTCAACAAGCTTTTCTACGCCTTCAATGGGCATAGCATTGTAGATACTTGCTCTCATACCGCCAACTGAACGGTGGCCTTTGAGGTTAACAAGACCTGCTGCTGTTGCTTCTTTAACGAATTTAGCATCAAGCTCTTCGTTTCCTGTAACAAAGGGAATGTTCATGATAGAACGGTCGTCAGCATTTGAAACTGTTGCACTGAACATTTCGGAATTATCAAGGAAGTTGTAAACCATTTCTGCTTTCTTATAGTTGATCTCCGCCATTTTTTCGAGTCCGCCAAGGTTCTTTATCCATTCAAGAACGAGCTTGCATACATAAATAGCATATGTGGGAGGTGTGTTATACATGGAACCGTTATCAGCATGAAGCTGATATTTGAACATTACGGGAGTAATATCCATAGCTTCAGTAATAAGATCTTCGCGGATAATAACAACTGTCAAGCCTGCGGGACCCATGTTTTTCTGTGCGCCTGCGAAAATAATGCCGTACTTGGAAACATCAATGGGTTCGCTGAGGATGCAGGAAGAAAGGTCTGCAACCAAAGGAACATTGCCTGTGTCGGGAAGGTTCTTGATTCTTGTACCGTAAATTGTGTTGTTCTGGCAGATATAGAAATAGTCTGCATCGGGATTGAGCTTAGAACTGTCAATTTCGGGAATATAGTTGTAAGTCTTGTCTTTTGAAGATGCAACAACATTTACTTCACCGTAACGGGAAGCTTCGTCGCACGCCTTTTTAGCCCACATACCTGTGAGAACAAGGTCGATCTTCTTTTTCTTCATCAGGTTGAGGGGAATCATCGAAAATTGGGAAGATGCTCCTCCCTGAAGAAATAATACTTTGTAGTTGTCCGGAATGTTCATAATTTCACGGAGCAGGGCTTCAGCTTCTTTAATAATGCTCTCATAAGCTTTAGATCGATGGCTCATCTCCATAACGGACATGCCGCTATCTCCGTAACAAAGCATTTCACTTTGTGCTTTTTCCAAAACTGCTTCAGGCAATACTGATGGACCTGCTGAAAAGTTATAAACTCTTTTCATGAGAAATATCCTCCTATTTTGATATATAAAAAATAATTTAAATCATTAAACGTTTAAATTTAATGATTTAAATTATTATACCATTATTTGAGGCTCTTTGTCAAGCCATTATGTAAAAGTTACTAAATTCTTCAAAATAAAGACTCTTATTATATGAAAGTACCTCTTGTATTTTATTTTTTCTTAGCCTTTTTCTTTTCTGTTATTTTAACTCTGTCTCTTCTCTTTCGGAGCTCCTCACGTATTCTTCTTTTATTTGCAATGAAAACGCCGACGGTATATCCGATAATTATGATCAGAATTATAAAGAATACTGTCCAGACGATTGGGTTTTTGAAGAAATCTGATATATATCCCGTATACTGTCCGACGATATCCAAAGCAACGTCTGTCTGCGCCAAGAGGTTAACGGTTCCAAGCAACGTTCCGTTGTAATAGTATTCCGCTGTTCCGATCTGCTGACCTTTTAATATGGGAGCCTCTATGGAATCGGGAACATTGTATATATGAAGAATATCTTCATCCTTAATGCTTTTTGGCAAAGAAACCTCAAGAGTCTTTTCCGCCACAGAGGTTATATAGTCTCTGTCTTTTCCCAAAACCACTTCGATTTCGGTAATCGGAGCATTAGCCAAGACCAAGGTTCTGTAAGCGTATTCATTTACGGAAAACGTCAGCATATTTGCCACGTCTGTAAGAATATCTGCAAAAGACGTATTCCCGATTGCTATGGAAACCAATCTCATGTTCTTGTTTGTAGCCATGCTTGCAAGAGCGAAGCCCTGTTCCTGATTACCTGAAATTGCAAGGCCCGTAGCTCTTTTTGAATAGTAGGCGCTGTTTGTATCTATCAACAGATTTTTTGTAAACATCGTTCTGCTGGATTTTCCCACAGAAAAGGTTATCATTCTGCTGTTTGAATAGTCTTCTATGTAGTCAAGAGACAATGCGTGGGTTATTATTTTGGCAATGTCTCTGGCGGTTGTCAATTGACGTGTTCCCGTAGTATAATATCCTGTGACGTTTGTAAAAGTCGTTTTTGTTGCGCCCAGCTCTGCCGCGCGAGCGTTCATTTGAGCAACGAAATTATTCAAGGTTCCCGCAACGGTAGTGGCAATGGCAACAGCACATTCCTGAGAATTTGACACGAGGACGCATTTCATAAGATCACGGAGAGAAATGACGTTTCCGACCTCAAGATTCGCGGAGCTTTTTTCGGGAGTGTTTTTCAGCATTTCGGAAGTTATGGTTACTTGTGTTTCGAGGTTTATTCCCGATTCCATAAGCAAGATACAGGTCATCAATCTGGGCAAAAATGCGCAGTATACGTAATCGTCTGCATTTTTCGCGTAAAGCTCATATCCCGTATCTGCATTGAAAATAATAGCGTTGTTTGCTATGGTTTCCAATGAGGAATCCTCCTCTGCATTGATGCATACAGAGGCAAATACGGTTGTAATTAAAAAAACTATTATCATTAAAAATGATAAACAGCGGTTCTTTAAATTTATGGTCATTTTTTATATTTCCTGTTAGGTTAAATTAGTGCTTTTAATTATTATATCATAATTATATAAAAAACGCCATATGCTGAAATTGAAATATTTGAAAAATTTTATTTATGAAGTTCTGTTTTTTGCCTAATTCTCCGACTTCTTTTTGTTTAATCCCAAGATACATTCCGTGCAGTTGCTTTTTTCGTTGCATGAAAGACAGGTCTCCTCACGAGTTATGGAAGCTTCAACTCTGACGATTATATTTTCACCGCGAGACGGGCAGTATCTTTCTTTAATAGTATAGTTTTTGTTTTTCATTTTTTATGCTGACCTCCATTTTGTCGCTTTTACGACGGTATAAATTAAATATTGTTTTTTACATGACCCCGTTTTTTGTAAGAGTTTCCACGTATGCTCTCATGTCTGAAGAGCTTCTTATACTGTGGGCGTTTTCTATAAAATCCTGCTGTTGAGGTATCGTCAGTTTTCCAAAAGCTTTCAACGCATCCGTATTTTGAGCCAACGCCATTCCCAGACCTAAGGGTATATCTGAATTTGTAATATTTTTATTCATTTTTGATTTTCCTTTTCAGTAAAATTCCGTATCTGTATTTTTTCTCCCGTCAAATCAAATTATTCACAATAATTTGCAAAAATCATATTTTGTTAATGACCGCGGCGAAAAAAATTATAGGAAGGATCAGAAGATATGTTTTCATCCAGATGTTGGGGCGATAATTGGTGGATAATCATCGTGGCTATTATCATACTATTCATTATATTCAAGGATAACGATGATTGCTGCTGTGAAAAGCAGATTCCCTCTTGTTGCTGAAAAAATAATTGAAACGGGACTTCATACAGAGGTCCCTCTCTGTTTTTTTTGTGTAATTATATTATATTCATTTCAATTATTCATATGAGTACCTTTGTATGTAAATATTTTTTTAGGTTATTTATTTTTTGTCTTACTTTATTAACAATAATAGGACATCCTGCCTATTGACAAAAAACGGGTTTTAGTGGTATAATTATATGTACAGAGAATTTATCGTTAAATAAATTTTCAACGTGAAAAATTTAGTATTTTTTAATATAAAATAAATTTTTGGAGAAAAAAATTGAGACTTTTATTTATGGGAGATATCGTGGGTGTTCCCGGCGCCGAAGCAGTGCGCAGGAACATTGACGGTTTGATTAAAAAATATAATATAGATTTCGTTGCCGCAAACGGTGAAAACATGAATCCCTATAACGGCATAACTCCTACGGAGGCGGAGGACCTTCACTATCTTGGGGTTGACGTTATAACCTTGGGCAATCACGCTTTCAGACAGCGCAAGTTGGCGGGATTTCTTGATGATAATGAATTTATTATCAGACCTGCAAATTTCCCGTCGTCTGCTTTGGGTAACGGATATACTATCCTCGATTGCTGTCGTGGTAAGGTCTGTTTCATAAATCTTATGGGACAAGTCGGCATGGACCCTTGCGAAAATCCCTTCAGTGCCGCAGACAGAATAATCAATAAGGTCAAAGACGAATGCGACTTTATTTTTGTGGATTTCCATGCGGAAGCTACGAGTGAAAAGAAGGCTATGGGATATTATCTTGACGGACGCGTTGACGGCGTTTTCGGAACCCATACTCATATTGAAACAGCCGATGAGCAGATATTGCCTAAAGGTACGGCATATATAACCGACGTTGGTATGACAGGAGTTCAGGAGTCCGTTCTCGGCGCCAAGCCCGAATGCTCAATACGTCGTTTTGTAACGGGTATGAATACGAATTTTGAGCAGATAGACGGTGTCGGTGTAGTTTGCGGCGTGGTCGTTGACACCGAAAAGAAAACTATAATAAGAATTAAGGAATAGAGTTTAAATAAAGTGCTGGAGTCGTCTCAAAGGCGGTAGAATGGAGATTATAATGTTAGTTGCACCCTCTCTTTTATCTTGTGATTTTGCTGACATAAAAAACGAAATAAAAACTGTAAGCTCTGCGGATATGATCCATCTTGACGTTATGGACGGGCATTTCGTTCCCAATATTTCAATTGGTATTCCCGTTGTGGCGAGTATCCGTAAGGCTACGGACATGGTCCTTGACTGTCATTTAATGATTTCCGATCCGGAAAAATATATTCCACAGTTTGCAAAAGCAGGCGCGGATATAATTACGTTCCATGCCGAGGCAACTGATGATTGCGATAAACTGATAGACCTTATTATTGAATGCGGCGCAAAGCCTTCTGTTTCGATCAAGCCCAATACGCCCGCAGAAGCGGTTTTTCCCTACCTTGATAAGCTTTATATGGTATTGGTAATGACCGTTGAGCCCGGCTTCGGCGGTCAAAAGATGATAGATGCCTGCCTGGATAAGGTAAGGGCTATTAAAAATGAAATAAAGAGCAGAGGTCTTGAAACCGTTATTCAGGCAGACGGCGGAATAAACGATGCAACTCTTTTGGCAACTGTTGAAAGCGGAGTTGACGTTGCCGTACTCGGTTCTGCGGTTTTTGCTCAAAGCGACAGAAACGCTTACATAGAAAAGATTCAAAAAATGTAAAAGGGGAGGGGGAGTCCAATGGCTTTATTTTCAAGAAGTGCCGATAAGATACTTGATGAGATGACTGTCAATATCCGTAAAGTACCGCTTGATCCTGCAAGAACGGTGGTCGTTAATCTGAATACCGTTAACGGATATTTTAAAGACGGATATTTTTCTTCTCCTCAAACTACGGCAAAAATACCGAGATTGATTCAGATGAATGAGTATTTTTTACATAGCAGAAGACTTTTCATTTACGACGCACATGATTTTCAGAGTGTGGAATTCAAAACGTTCCCCGAGCATTGCGCAACCAAGGAGGAGCAGACCGTAATTGAAGAGTTGGAACGGTTTTTATCCGGTGCGACCGTGATACAAAAGAACGGAACAAATCCGTTTTTTTGCCCCGATTATCTTCGTTGGGTCGCGGAAAATAAAAACGTGGTAAACTATGTCATCGGCGGCGGTATGACAGATCTTTCCGTTATGCAATACGCTTTGTCTTTAAAGGCTTACGCAAATCAAAATGACAAAAAACTCAATGTTGTCGTGTTGGAAAACGCCACTCATTCTTTTACTACGGAAGCCCATGACGGAAATGTTATGCACCGCTTCGCTCTTTATAATATGATGCTTAACGGCGTTATAATCGCAGAAATTTAGAATTATAATTGAGGGGGAACCTTTTCAGGTTCCCCCTCATAATTTTTATTTGAAATTCAATCAGATATTTTTATACAAAGGACCGTAAGCCGCGCAAGCTCTGTAATCCTGACCTTCTTTATCCATGCCGAAAGCATTCCATGCTGCAGGTCTGAATATCTTATCTTCGGGTACATTATGCATACATACGGGAATTCTCAACATTGAGCAAAGTGTAATAAGATCTGCGCCGATATGTCCGTAGGAGATAGCGCCGTGATTTGCGCCCCAGTTGTTCATTACGTCATAAGCTGTTTTGAATGCGCCTTCGCCTGTTGTTCTCGGAGCGAACCATGTGCAGGGCCATGTGTAGTCTGTTCTTGCCCAAAGCTTATCGGATACTTCTTCGGGAAGACCTACTGTCCAGCCTTCTGCGATCTGAAGAACGGGGCCAAGACCTTTTACGAGGTTCAATCTGATCATTGTTGCAGGCATCTGACGCTTTGTTTCAAATCTTGAAGAGTAGCCGCCGCCTCTGAAGTAGCCCAAGTCTGCGTAGTTCCATGTGGTATTTGCCATTACAGCATCCTGATCTGCCTGTGTCATTTCATACCAGGGCTTCATAACAGCGTCACCGTTTTCATCGGAAACAGCGCCGTTTGCGTCAAGACAGCAAGCGCCTGAGTTGATAAGGTGAATAAAGCCGCCGGCTTCTTTTGCAACGCCTTCAAGGTCATAGCCCGTAGCGTTTTTAACTGCATCGGGGCTCCAATATGTACGAACGTCTGCAAACATCTGCGCTCTGTTTGTGAGAAGCTTCATGAAGAGCATTCCGAGACCGTTAAGAACGTCATTTTCCGTTGCGAGAATGTAGGGCTCTCTTGCACCGTTCCAGTCAAAGGATGTATTGAGCATTGCTTCGGGGAAGTCACAGTTGGGGTAGAAGTCTGTCCACTGTCTCTGACCCTGGAAGCCTGCCGCAATAGCGTTGTGTCCAACCATTTCTTCTTCGCAGCCTTCGGGAAGGTTTTTGTTGCCGTTCATGAGGTCCTTGATGATACACATCATCTTAACAACAAATTCCCAGTCGCCGTCTTTTGCTTCGCGAGTCTTCTGATATTCTGCGGGGTTTTTGTCAAAGCCTTCAATGCACTTTTCTTTTACCCATGCAAGAGCTTTTTCATATTCGTTTTTATCGTAAATGCCTTCTGTCATTCTGCGGATAACTTCAACTTCGTCAACGGATTCAACTCTCATGCCGAGATAATCTTCAATGAAGTTGGGGTCAATGATAGAGCCGCCGATACCCATACAGATAGAACCGATCTGAAGATAAGATTTACCTCTCATGGAAGCTGCCGCAACTGCTGCGCGACCGAATCTGAGGAGCTTTTCTTCAACGTCAGCGGGAATTGTCTTGTCGTCTGCATTCTGTACGTCATGTCCGTAAATACCGAATGCGGGGAGGCCTTTCTGCGCGTGTGTTGCAAGAACTGATGCCAAATAAACAGCGCCGGGTCTTTCCGTGCCGTTAAAGCCCCAAACACCCTTGATAGTCATGGGGTCCATATCCATTGTTTCTGCGCCGTAGCACCAGCAGGGGGTAACTGTAAGAGTTATATCTACGCCTGCTTTTTTGAATTTATCAGCGCAAGCAGCCGCTTCCGCAACTCTGCCGATGGTAGTGTCTGCAATGATTACCTTTACGGGTTCTCCGTTTGAGTATTTGAGATTCTTTTCAAACAAGTCCTTTGCCGCTTTAGCCATACCCATAGTTTGCTCTTCAAGGCTTTCACGAACCTTAAGAACGCCTCTGCGTCCGTCAATAGTGGGTCTGATACCTATTACGGGATAATCTCCGATAATTCTTTTTTCTGCCATTGTTTAATGTTCCTTTCTATGTTTAAACTATATTGAATTTAAAATAATTCTCTTAAAATAAGGTCTGTTTCGCCGGGATTCAATCCGACCTCAACACGCAGTACTTTTTTATTTGCTCCGAGCTCTTTTCTTACCATATCACGTAACTCCGTTCCACTGTGATATCCGTGTATTATTCTTAATCTGTATACGGATTTGGGGACGGATCTCAGCCTGCTTTCAATAAGGATCTTTGCCTGATATTTATTCATTCCGTGAATATCTATTTCAATTATTCCGGCTGAGGGAGAGTCTGTTTTTCTCATGAATTTAACAGCTCCAATGCGTTTTGATAAAATATTTTATCCGTATCTGCGGTTGGAAGTCCTGTTTTTTCTATTTGTACTATGGAGTCCGACATCTTTTTCCAAGGACAGTCTGATGCAAAAAGAATCTTATCCACTCCGTGTTTTTTTATCATATCTCTCATTCGTATCGGGTCTATTTCATTTGCCGTGAATGAGGTGTCGAAATAAATATTTTTACCTATCAGAAAATAATCTGCCATGTCCCAACATTTGTAACCGCCGAAATGTGCCGCGATTACTTTGAGCTTCGGGAACATATCAAGGACATTTCTTAATCTGTCAGGTGTCGCATGGACGGGAGGCCCGAAGCCCAGGTCGCATCCTGCGTGAAATGTTATGGGGAGATTCAATGCCTCACATTCTTCATATATTGGAAAGACTTTTTCATCATCAACAAAAAACTGTTGGTATTCCGGATGAAGCTTTATTCCGTAAAGCCCCAATTCCTTGATTCTTTTTAATTCCGATATCTTATCTTCCGCATCGGGATGTACCGAACCGAAGGTGTAGAAGGGGAGCTTGTTATTTTCTGCTGCAACATTGTTGATAGTGGTTTGTTGCGTGGGCGCCGTTGCGATATTCAGCAGTACGGCTCTGTCAATACCCCATTCCTTCATTTTATTCAGGGTGTCGGATACCGTCGCGTCCGTTTGGGGTTCTATTCCCGCTGCCGCCGAAAGCTTCGGTATTACTTTAGGCGCAAGACTGTCGGGAAATGTGTGAACGTGAAAATCTATTATCATTTAATTTTACCTTCTTTATTCTCTACCCATAATTATACAGCAAAATTTATAGGAAATCAAGAGTTTTTTTTCTTAGTTTTGTCCATGAACGCGTTTTTTTGTTGACAATAATTTGAACCTTTATTTTTATCGTTGATATTCCTGTCGATTTGTGTTATAATTTATCATGAGTTAATATGTTAGTATGACGATTTTTATTTAAAAGGTATCATTACGGATGATTGATATGACCGAAGAAAAATTTGTTAGTGCCGTCATTGTTGCGGCAGGAAACGCTTCGCGGATGAATAAAGATAAAATTATTCTTCCCATAGGCGGTATTCCATGTATTTGCAGAACGCTTTTGGCTTTTGAAAAAGCCGAGACCGTTAAGGAAATAATTGTTGTTACCCGTCCCGACCTCATTCCCGTCATTGACGGTTATGCGGCAGAGTACGGAATAAGTAAATATTCAAAGGCAGTTGAAGGCGGCTCCTGTCGGCAGGAATCTGCGGCAAAAGGCTTTTTGCTGTCTGACGCTTCCTGTCCGTTTGTTGCAGTTCATGACGGTGCCCGCCCGTTGATTACTCCTCAGGAAATTGACTGTGTGAACAGAGAGGCGTTTTCATCCGGATGCGCAATTTGCGGCACGAAGGTCAAGGACACGGTTAAAATATTGGATACTGAGGGTTTCATCAGCGAAACTCCCGACAGAAATTCCTTGACGGCTGTTTCAACGCCCCAAACTTTTTCCAAAGAGATATATACCGAAATGGTTGAACGCTTTAAAGACAGTTTTAATGAATTTACCGATGACAGCGGTATGGCTGAAGCTCTCGGCTACAAGGTAAAACTGTTCTGCTGTTCATATTCAAATATAAAAATTACTACACCCGAAGAT
Source organism: Clostridia bacterium (assembly GCA_017441125.1). GTDB lineage: Bacteria > Bacillota > Clostridia > Oscillospirales > UBA644 > HGM12619. The sequence goes on along the minus strand of JAFSAH010000028.1, from coordinate 31,329 downwards.
GTTTTTATTGCGGAAAATATTTTAAGACAGAAATAAGGTTCGGATATTGAAAGGATAAAAATCAATAATGAGTAACAACTTTGGCAGTGACTTGACAGGAGGAAGCGTTGCAAAACAGCTTTTTAAGTTTTGTGTACCGTTCCTTCTTTCAAATCTTCTTCAAGCTTTATATAATGTTGCAGATATGTTTATAGTAGGTCAATTTGACGGTTCTGCAGGTATTTCAGGCGTATCAAACGGCGGAAATGTTACATTGCTTATTATAAACTTTATTACGGGCCTTGCCGTTGGCGCAACAGTTCTTGTTGCACAGCACGTAGGTGCCAAACGTCATGAAGAGGCGCAGAAAACCGTTTCGACAGTCTTTACGTTAATGGCTGTCAGCGGTGTTGTTATTTCTGTTTTAATGGCATTCTTGTCTGAACCTATAATGATACTTATGCAAACTCCCGAAGAAAGCTTTTCTCAGGCTTTGGATTATGTTCAAATTTGTTCTTACGGTATCGTTTTCACATTCCTTTATAACGCCATAAGCGGTGTTATGAGAGGCTTGGGTGACTCCAAGCATCCATTGATCTTTGTGGCTATTGCTTGCTTTGTAAATATTGCTCTTGACTTTGTTTTTGTCGGATGGTTTAAGATGTCTGCAGCGGGGGCCGCTTGGGCAACCATAATTTCTCAGGCAATCAGCGTTATTATATCTGTAATTTATCTGAAAAAGAATAATTTCATGTTCGATTTTAAATTAAATAGCTTTAAAATCCACAATAAAACGTTGATGCGTATTTTAAAAATAGGCTTCCCCACAGCAATTCAAAACGTGGTTACAAGCTTATCCTTTATTATAATTACCGTTCTTGTAAACGGTTACGGCATGGAGGCATCGGCTGCGGCAGGTATTTCAGGTAAATTCAACAGCGTTGCTATTTTGCCTATTATCGCAATGTCAATGTCTGTTGCATCAATGGCGGGACAGAATATCGGCGCAAGACTCTACGACAGAGCTTTGGATACGATGAAGACTTCCATTAAGATTTCTTTTGTGATCGGCGGCGTTATTTTCCTGTTTGTTCAGCTTTTCCCCGAAACTGTAATTTCACTTTTTGACAGAAATCCCGAGGTTATTGAATATGGGGTTCAGTACATACGAACATTTTCATTTGATTACATAATTGTTCCCATTGTATTTAGCGTTAACGGTCTTTTAAACGGGGCAGGCCATACCGCTTTTTCATTGTTAAACGGCATGCTGTCATCAGTCGTACTCAGAGCGCCCTTTGCAATTCTTCTTGGAAATGTTTTCAACATGGGAATGACAGGTATCGGTCTCGGCGGTCCTATCGCTTCTCTCGGTTCAGCTATTATCGGTTTGATCTATGTGAAATCCGGTAGATGGAAGATCAGTCAAATAGGCGAATCAAAGCATCAATAAAAATTAAAGCAACCGAAAAATGATCAAAGTATTTTTCGGCTGTTTTTGCGTAAAATATAAATGTTATGAGTATCGAAAATGTAATGAGCTTTATGGAAGAGTACGGTTCTTTCATAATATTTGCTTTAATTTTTACCGAATATCTTTGTATTCCGGGTTTTCCCGGAGGCATATGTATCCCTGCGGCGGGCGTCATTTCGAAAATGGGAAATCTCAATTTCTTTATGGCTTATTTCTGGGGCGTTATAGCGGCGGTCTTGTCTCAAATCACAATATACGGGATATGCGTTTTGTTTCACGGCACGGTTGACAGGGTCTGCCATAAGTATTCTTTTTTGGGAAAGGCTTATAATCGGGCGAATTCCTTTATTGAAAGTCGGGGAACGGTCGGATTGTTTATTGCAAGGGTAATTCCCTTTGCGCGCGCCTTTGTTTCTTTCCCCGCAGGTCTTTCAAAAATGAATTTTACCCAATATTTGTTTAGTTCTTTGGTGGGAACGGGTCTGTATATGCTTGTCATGATGTCTTTGGGTTATTTTGCCACCGAATTATTTGTGTGAATTTCATAAAAGTACTTGACTAATCCGAAGAATTAATGTATAATGTAAATATAATTATTTATAATGGTAAATTTATAAAATTAAGGTATTTTTTAGAATTTCCTTTGAGAAAGGGCCAATAATTATGATAATCAGGAAAAGGGTTTCAAAGATAATTGTTTGTTTGCTTGCCGTTTCTGTGGCATTGAGCCTGTTTTTTAATTTCAACGTCGTTTCCGAAGCGTCCGCTTTCCCTTCAATAAACAGTGAAAGCTATGTTCTTATGGATGCTGAAACGGGACAGGTTCTTGTTGAAAAGGGCATGAATCAGAGAATGTATCCTGCAAGCATAACTAAAATAATGACAATACTGCTTGCTTGCGAAGAGGCAAATTTCGATACTGTTGTTACAATGTCGGAATATGCAACCGTTACCACAGTTCCGAGAGACTCTTCTCATATCGCTCTGACTACAGGTCAGAAGGTTCGAATGGAAGACCTTATTTACGGTGCGATGCTTGCCTCCGCCAATGACGCCTGCAACGGTATTGCCGAGTCGATCAGCGGCAGCATTGATGCTTTTGCTTTGAAAATGACGGAAAGAGCAAAGGAAATAGGCGCAAAGAATACTAATTTTGCAAACGCAAACGGTCTTTTTAACGAAAACCACTATACAACCGCATACGATATGGCTCTTATTACAAGAGAGGCAATCAAGAATACATATTTTACAACAATTTTCGGAACCGTTCGCTATGAGATCGCTCCCGATAACATAAGAAATGAGGTTTTCCCCGTTGCAACAGGTATGGAGCTCCTTAAGCCCAATAATCCTCTTTACTATGAGGGAATTATCGGCGGTAAAACAGGTTACATACCCGATGCGGGATATACGGGCGTTGTTGTTGCAGAAAGAAACGGCATAACTCTTATTGCAGTTACTCTTTCCGCCGATTCTGCAAATGACAGATTCGCAGATCTTGCGGCTCTTTTGGATTACGGCTTTGATAATTTTTCAAAGCACACCGTTTCCGCTGAAATGTTTGCACCCACAACCGTAAACGTAGTTGAAAATAACAGCATCGTTGCTACCGTAACGGTATATACAAACAATGAGATATATTATTTACTTCATAACGATATTTCAGAATCCTCCGTAAAGGTTGAAGCCAATATTCCCGAAACCTACAGTCAGTATAATATTCAGCCCGCACTGACACTTACCGTAACGGATGCTTCTTCTTTGATGTATTCCAACATCGGAAACGTGAATCTGAAATTCACGACCCAGCAGCATGATACGCCAACGGTTTTAAATCCTGAAAATCAGGAAAATAATACTTCCGAGAAAAAAGAGTTTAAGATGCCTGTTATCCTGAAGGTTATATTGATAATATTGGCAGTAATACTGATACTTATCGGCATTATTATAATAATGTTCCTTGTTTCAAACGCAAAGCGCAAGCGCAGAGACCGTATGCGCAGACTTCGCCGTCAGGCAATGTACGAAGAAAACAAAAACGACGCAATAATCTGGGCAGAATCAAAGCAAGTAAACAATTCAGCAAAGAGACGCTGATTACATAATAAATTTTATAAAAGAAAGGCGAATATACAATGAACGAAAAATTAAAGAATGAACAAATGCATATTCTTATGCAGGCGATCCTCAACCTTGAGACAGAAGAAGAATGTTATGCATTTTTTGATGATCTTTGCACCGTTTCCGAGCTTAAAAGCTTAGAGCAGCGTTTTGAAGTTGCGCGTATGCTCAAGGACGGTTGTCAGTATGCGGAAATCGTAGCAAAAACAGGCGCTTCCTCCGCTACTATCTCCAGAGTTAACAGAGCCCTTCTTTACGGCGCTGACGGCTACAAAACAGCTATCGAAAAACTTGAAAAATAATTGCAGAAGATGAAATACAACAGTCTCGCTTCTGTTTATGACGGTTTTACCGACGGTTTTGATTATAAAAAGTATCTTGATTCTGTTTTTGAACATTGCGAAGATCTCCCTACGGAAGGGCTTGCTTTGGATTGCGGTTGCGGAACAGGTACTTTGATTTGTGAGCTCATCTCCAGAGGCTTTAACTGCACAGGGGTTGATATGTCCTCCGAGATGTTGAATATTGCTTGGGAAAAGATTGAAGACTGCGGTTATGAGCCGCATTTGGTTTGTCAGTCATTGCAGGATATTGATCTTTACGGGGCTTATCATATCGCTTTTTGCTCGTTGGATACGGTAAACCATATTCTTTATAAGAGAGAGCTTAAAACGTTTTTTAAAAAGCTTTATAATTTTATAGAACCCGGCGGATTTTTCGTTTTTGACGTGAAAACGTCCGCTGCGTTTAAAAAGACCGTAGGTATTCAGACCTTTGAGCATGATGACGGCTCCGTTGCCATAATTGAGGGGAGTTTTTCTTCGGATTTGGCATTTTACGCAATCTCTGTTTTTGAGGCAAGACCCGGCGGGCTTTTTGAAAAATACGAAAGCGAGATCGAAGAGCGCTTTTACAGTGTCGATTCATTAAAATCCATGCTTATTGCCGCAGGCTTTTCAGTTAAAAAACGATATAATATAGGCGACAGGCAGATTTGGATAACTTCAAGAATTGAGAAAACAGGAAAATAAGAATGGATAAACTTTATAAAATAATCTATTGTGATGACCTCCGTATTCATATGGCGGTCATACATGATATAGCGGAAAAAATATATTTTCCGGAGGAGTTTGATACTGAAGAGAACAGAGCAGAGTCTGTAGTGGTTGCATCTATCGGATCTGTGTTGGCTTCCGATTTGAAAGAGGCTAATTCTTCCGTAACGGTCATGCTCCGTAATGTTGTAAAAGGAATAACCTACAGCGTCACAGCCCAGCAGGACGGTCGAGTTTGCGGGGCTGTTTGCGGGTACTCCAAGGGTGTACTTAATGACGGATATATTCTTGAGGTCGTTCGCCGTTCAGGAATAGGCAGGGACTACAGCAGTGTCGTGTGCGGTAGTACTATCGAGAGTGTCGTTGATGAGTATATTACCGGAAGTATGCAGAGAAAGGCAATACTGAAGATTTACGGAAATACCGCTGTTTTTGCGGAAGAACTTCCTTTTACGAGTATTATTGAAAAGGGTGCGGAAGCCCTGAAGGTTTTGGAAAAGGACAGTTCCGTTTCAGCGCTTAAGGAATCCGACGGTTTCAGAATCGTTGAGGAGTCTGAACTTTCATACGGCTGTACCTGCACCAAACGCAGTGTCAAAAAGGCTCTTGTTGCAGCGCTTGCAGGGGAAAACGTATCCTCTCTTGAAGAAAAGATTGAAGTCAGCTGTAAGCTTTGCGGTAAAAAATATTATATTGAAAAAACTGAATTATAATGATTAGACTTGATGCTCTTATTTCAAATTCGGGTGCGTACAGTCGCTCCGAAATAAAAGTTTTGGTAAAAAAAGGCCGTGTGTCCGTTGACGGACAGACGGTCAAAGATTATTCTTTAAAAATTCCAGAAACTGCTTCAGTAGCGGTTGACGGTAAAGTTCTCGATACGGAAAAATATATTTACATTATGCTCAATAAGCCTGCAGGGTATATAAGCGCCACAGAGGGCGAGAAAAATGTTATTGACCTTGTGCCTGAAAGCATGTTCCGAAAAGGACTTTTTCCCGTAGGCAGATTAGATAAGGATACTGAAGGGTTGCTTCTTATCACAAACGACGGAGATTTTTCTCATTCACTCATGTCTCCCAATAAAAATATTATAAAAACTTACCGCGCGGTGTTGGAACGCTCTGTTACGGAGTCAGATACAGAAGCCTTTGCAAAAGGAATAACGCTTCGTGACGGAACTGAGTTTAAGCCTGCGGTTTTGCGTTCCGACGGAGAAAAAGCAGGAATCGTTGAAATTTCCGAAGGGAAATATCATCAGGTCAAGCTTATGTTTGCCGCAACCGATAATAAGGTTTTATATCTTGAGCGATTATCTATCGGCGGGCTTACTTTGGAGCCAAGCCTCAAGCGGGGCGAATGTCTCCGAATGACGCCTGAAATGCTTAAAAAGATCTGATATCTTTTTTCTCAATCCTAAAGCTTCGTTTTTGGTTATAACTATAAAGAAAATATACAGCGCTGCGGAAATCAGAATATCTGCAACAAGCGGGAGAGATATATCCGTTACCTTACCAAACACAAAAACGGGTAATAGGGCTGCCGCCGTAGATAGAAACGGGACCGCTAAACAGTTATAAACAGAAAAACGGATATCAGACACTTTTATAAACCGTGAGATCCCCAGAAATGCGTTTACAGCGCTGCTTAAATAAGTCACTATGATATACCCCCTGACCCCGAAGCGCGGCAGGAGGACAATTATAAGGGCTATGCTTATTATTGAATCTATAATGCTGTACCGCATGGTCGCGAGCTGTTGATCCATCCCTTTAAGAATTGCATCTACGATACCGTCAAGATACATTATTGGTACGAGGGCGGAAAGAAGCATGAGTATTACTCCCGCTTCTTCGTTTCGGTACAGAGCTGTGCATAGCTCATTTGCAAAGAATAAAAATACGCCCGAAATAAAAAATGAAAAAAGTAAAGTCGAATAGATCGTCTTAAAGGCGATAGATTCGATTTTTTTCATGTCTTTTTGCTCGTACGCATATGAAATTTCCGGAACCAGAATTTTTGCCGCCGCATTCAGCAAGGTGGAAGGAAACATCATAAGAGGGAAGACCATTCCGCGAAAAACACCGATATGCTCAAGGGTTTCCTTTTCGCTGTAGCCGAATTTTCTGTAGCCGAATGGCACGAGCAGATTTTCCAAAGCTGAAAGCGCAGACCTGATATACATACTTATGGCGGCGGGAAGAGCGATCGACAGCAGTTTTTTTAAATGAACCTTTTCTGCCGCAGGGGTATTCTTTTCTTTTTTTTCAAATATATAAAAAATTATAGCTATTAAGCAGGAAATTATCTCTCCTGCCGCCGAACCTAAAACCAGTACCGCACAGAGTGTGCTTGCGTCGTTTCCTTTAAAAAAATTGAAAAGTACTATTGTGACGGCGATTTTGGAAAGATCTTCGGATATTTGAATTATCATGGTTTTTAAGATTTTTCGTTTTGCCGTAAAATACCCGTTTATTGCGCTTGCCGCAGAAAGAAAGGGGAGCCCGAAGGCCAATATTTTAAGACAGAATGAAGCGCTTTCATCCTTTAAAAGGTATTTTGCAGACGGACCTGCAAGGGTGAATAAAAGCAGAAGCGCAAGAACTCCAAAGAAGATTGAGTATCCGAAGCAGCACTTCATTATATTTCTGTCATTGCAATCATTTTTCGCTTCGTTTGAGGAAATCATTCTTACTGCCGCAAGATTTATTCCTGAAGCCGCCACTGTGCAAGCGGGAATGTACAGGGTGTAAACCAACTGGAACAGCCCCATACACTCTGCTCCTACCGCGTTTGAGATGTATATTCGAAAAACCATTCCCGTTACGGTAAGCAGGAGTGAGACCGCAGCGGTGGTAAGTATGTCAGATATAAATTTATTCGTTTTCAATAAGGTCAGTCCGTTCTTTTTTATTTCAATAAATCATATGAACCGTAACCCTCATTGATGACGTTTTTTGATAAGTTTTCCGTTTAAAGTGTTTTATATAGGGGTCATGCCCCACATAAGCGGAGAACTTATGCAGGGCATATAGGGGAGAATTTTATGAAAAGAATTATGAGGAATAAGCTTTATTCTTCTGCGGCTTTTTGGAGAGTAATCTCTATTTCGAGAACATCCACGTCTCGGAGAACTGAAAGAACTACAGTATCTCCAACATTGTAGCCGCCAAGTCGTGTAATAAGTTCTTCAATGGTTTTAACTCTTACACCGTCAATTTTAGTAATGATATCATAAACTTTTAAATCGGATTTTTCAGCAGCTCCTCCGGGAGTTAAGCTTGCAACAACAACTCCTCCGAGAGTCTGTTCCGTATATCCTGAAATCCCTATTTGAGGTCTTTCAACTTTGCCGTTATTCATAAGCTGTTCAACGATTGGAAGAACAGATTCTATCTGAATTGCAAACCCGATATTTTCGTAATCGTCTACTATCTTAATCGTATTTATGCCGATAACCTGACCGTACATATTAAGAAGAGGACCGCCGGAATTTCCGGGATTGATAGAAGCCGTGTGCTGTATAAGGTTCAAAGTAAGACCTAATTCTTCAAAGGTAAATTCATTTCTGATTGCGGAAACGATGCCGTCGGAGGTCGTATGGGTAAGAGTTATATCGTAAGGTGTTCCGATTGCTATTATCTGCTCTCCTACAACGAGCTTGGATGATTCTCCAAATTCAGCAGGTACAAGATTTTCCGCTTCAATTTTAATTACCGCTACTTCTGTATATGAGTCATATCCGATAATTTCCGCAGGATATTCGGTTCCGTCAACGAGTCTGACTTTAACGGTTTTAGCCGTGTCAACAACGTGGGCATTTGTTACGATATAACCGTCGGTAGTATAAATTATACCTGTGGCAAAGCCTCCGCCTGTTTGTGTAGTTATTATAATATCTACGATACTTGCTTCAACTTTTTCGTAAACTTGAGCAACGGTTAAAAGATCGTCCGTTGTATGTGCCGTAAGAGGTGCATATTCCGGAGTGCTCGGTGTCGGCAACGTGAATTTACCGCCGTTATTGTTGATGGAAAATACAGCAACAGATGTTGATATAATGCACAAAACCAAAAGAACTGCTGTTGCTGCAACCCAAAAGCCTTTTCGGGAGGTTTTCCTTGTTTCCACTGTTTCAACGTGGATATTTGAAGAAGCAAACGGATCGGTTTGAACATTGTCATAGATCCCTTGAGTAGCAGATCTTTCAGGCTGAACTACTTCGAAGTCCGCTGTTTCGGGCTGTTCTTCAAAGCCTTCAGGTGTTACGTTGTTTTCGTTCTCCATATATTATTTCCTCTCTTCGAGATTCTTATTATAGTTTTTTGAGGTTATGTATAAATTATACATGAAAAATTCGTAAGTGTATCAACATAGTTGTGGCAGAAATTAGTTAATTTCATCTTTCAGAACAGAATATATTTTCACATCGGAAAGAGTTTTTCTGTCCGTGCAGTTGAGATACATATAATTTCTGAAGGTTCCTTCATATGTCATTCCGATTTTATCGAGAACTCTTATACAGGAACTGTTATTTGCCGCTGTGATGCTGTGTATACGCTGAAAAGAAAGCTCTGAAAAAGCATAATATAAAACAGCCTTGCAGGCTTCCGTGGCATATCCCTTGTTCCAATATTTTTTTGCAAGCCAAAAGCCCAATTCCCCGTGTTTGTGTACGGGATTTACGTTATGAATATTTATCATACCCATAGGCTCTCCCGATTCTGCATCTTCGATCGTCCATTCGGTTATGTGTCCTTCTTCATAACGGTCAAAGACTTGGTTTATATATTCCATTAACTGCGTTACGTTTTCATGGGGTTGCCAGGGCTCGTATTTGGTTACTTCAGGATCCGAGGTTGCTTCAAATAGGGTTATATCAGTAGAGTAGACTCGTCTTATGACGAGTCTCTCTGTTTCTAATGTTTTAGGTTCTTTTATCATAGTATTAGTCAATAATCTTTGAAGCAATTCTGCCCTGAATCATTGTGATGAAGTCGCTGAGCTTCATGGAGCCCTTATCGCCGTCCTTGCGGCTTCTTACGGAAACTGCGTTTTCTTCAACTTCCTTGTCGCCGATAACGAGCATGAAGGGGATCTTGTTGAGCTGAGCTTCACGGATCTTGTAACCAATCTTTTCGCTTCTGTCATCGTTTTCAACACGGATACCGAGTTCTGTAAGCTTTTTGCAGATATTTGCGGCATATTCGTGGTGTCTGTCAGCAATGGGGAGAAGTTTTACCTGAACGGGAGCAAGCCATGTGGGGAATGCGCCTGCATATTTTTCAATAAGAAGAGCAAGCGTTCTTTCATAGCAACCGATTGAAGTTCTGTGGATAATGTAGGGATTCTTCTTTGTTCCGTCGCTGTCAACGTATTCCATACCGAATTTTTCAGCAAGGAGCTGGTCTATCTGGATAGTGATAAGAGTATCTTCTTTACCGAATACATTTCTGATCTGAATGTCAAGCTTCGGACCGTAGAAGGCAGCTTCGCCGACACCTACTTTGTAGGGAATTTCAAGATGGTTAAGAATCTTTTCCATCATTTCCTGAGCTTCGTTCCACTGTTCTTCAGTGCCGATATATTTAGCTCTGTCGTTAGGATCCCACTGTGAGAATCTGTAGCTTACGTCTTCGTACAGACCGAGAGTTTTAAGCATATAAATAGCCATTTCAAGACAGCTCTTGAATTCCTGCTCAAGCTGTTCGGGAGTACACATAAGGTGACCTTCGGAAATTGTGAACTGACGTACTCTGATAAGACCGTGCATTTCACCGGAAGCTTCGTTTCTGAAAAGAGTTGAAGTTTCGTTATATCTGAGGGGCAGGTCTCTGTAGGATCTTGCTCTGTTGAGGTAAGCCTGATATTGGAAAGGACAAGTCATAGGACGGAGAGCGAAAACTTCGTCGTCTTTTTCGGGATCTCCGAGAACGAACATACCGTCAAGGTAGTGATCCCAGTGACCGGAAAGCTTATAGAGATCACTCTTTGCCATGTAAGGAGTTTTTGTGAGGATCCAACCATGTTTTTGCTCTGTATCTTCAACAAATCTCTGGAGAGTCTGAATGATTCTTGCGCCTTTGGGGAGAAGGATAGGAAGACCCTGACCGATAAGGTCGGAAGTTGTGAAGAGTTCGAGTTCTCTGCCTAATTTGTTGTGGTCGCGTTTTCTTGCTTCTTCAACATCTGCAAGATATGTTTCAAGATCTGCAGCTTTAGGGAAAGAAATACCGTAAATTCTCTGGAGCATTTTCTTGGAAGCGTCGCCTCTCCAATATGCACCTGTGCACTGTGTAAGTTTAATTGCTTTGATTTTGGAAACGTAGTTAAGATGAGGACCTGCGCAAAGGTCAACGAATTCGCCCTGCTTGTAGAAGCTGATTTCTTCGCCTTCGGGAAGCTCATTGATAAGCTCAACCTTGTAGGGTTCGTCCTTCATAAGCTCAAGGGCTTCTTCTTTGGGAAGAACAAATCTTTCGATCTTAAGGTTTTCCTTTGTGATTTTTTTCATTTCAGCCTCGATCTGGCTGAGAATTTCAGGTGTGAAAGAAACATCGCTGTCAAAGTCATAATAGAATCCGTTATCAATAGCTGGACCTATTGTGAGCTTTACCTGGGGATAGAGTCTTTTTACTGCCTGAGCAAGTACGTGTGAAGTAGAGTGCCAAAAAACTTTCATTTCTTCTAAATTTTCAATTACCATTCTTTTCATTCCATTTCTTTTTTATGTATTCAGTAGTGTATTAATTTATAATTTCTTCGCCGTTTATCAGTTTGTGCATATCTTTTACGATCTTATCTATTTTTGACGAGTATGCGAAAAATCTTCCTTCGCCGTCAAGTTTAATAACATATTTTCTGGGCTCTATCTGATAAAATTCCAAAACGATGTTTTCGCCCTCAATGGGAACGTAGGTTATTTTCAGATAAGGCGTTGAACCTTCTTCGGGTTCATATGCAAGGCCGTCATGGGTAACTCCTATGATTGATACGTAGAAATTCCTGAATTGAGCCTGATCCACCTTCGTGTATGTGTTGTACATTACGACCATTGCTTCTCCCGCATCGGGATCTGTGATATCAAAAGAATGCTCCTGACCGTCAACTTCTACGTTTATTCTTGAAATTTCATTAAGGTATTTCAAATATATCATACCTTGACAATAAACGTCAACGGTGTTTTTTTCTACCCATTCGAGCTTTGACTTGTCTACCGCGTAAATTACCGATTGATCGTCAAAGATTACGTAGGTGTATATATCTATGGTTGTGCCTACAATATATTTTATTGTTATAAGCTTCTGTTCGCCGTTTCCGTTGGGGTCATAGTATGGGTTTTCAAGACCCGTAATATTACTCAGTATGGAAGAAGTATCCACAAGCGCAGTCAAAGTTACCGTCGTAGGATTATCAAAACCGTATTTTGTCAGATTTTCTTCACTGAGAACGTCCGTTTCAACGTACTCGGCTTCAAGCACCGCCAGAATTTCAGCAATTTTCTGAATCGGCTCGGAGGTTCCCGCGCAGAAGAAGGGTTCTTCTACGATGGTGCCTCCCATATATCTGATGTCTTCATTTTCTTCTTCCGTAAGAGTTCTTACGGAAATTTCTTCTTCGCCGTAAGGCTTTATACTGAGGGTCTGAAAGCCGGAATACTCAAACTCTTTTGCGATGTTTGTTTGATAGTATTGAGTATGATTTCTTATAAAACGCTCTGAAAAATATGTTTCGGAAAGATAAACGTCATTGTTTGTTGTATCTCTGAAATAGTAACCGCCGCCCTGAGGTGCTGCGTCTCCCAAATGGAATACTCTTTCAGTTCCGTTTTTCATTTTTACAGTAATTATAGCCTTGGGCTTATCAAGACCGTAATTTATAAGCTCTTCACAGTCCGTTTCAATAAGCGCTTCACATCGGATATTGTTTACGCTTTCAAAGAGACCTTCGGATGAATATTTCAGAAGAGGAACCTCCTCATGGCCGTGAAAATATACTGTTCCGTCATCTTTTCTGCTGACTGTATATTCGCCTGTTTCGTTTAAAACATGGATATAATCCACGTCGTTGGCATTACAGGTGTATATTTGCAGCGTTTCTCTCTGATATTCTATTGTAAGAGACGTATCGGGAGTTTCCTCATCGGGAATAAGCTCAAACTCTGATATAAACAGAACTCCTGCAATTGCGCCTCCCAACAGTAGGAGAGATACGAGTATCAAGATTATTTTCTTTTTAGTTATCATAAGAATTTACGTCTCCTGTGGACAATTATTCCTATTATAGCAAATAATACGGGAATACCGAAAATAAGTCCGAGGAATACAGAGATTATCTGATGTGTTTCAGTGAAATTCAAGGAATCGAATATTAACTGTGTGGGAAGAATATTCGTATCATAATCCTGAGTTGAAGAAACAAGATATTTGATCAATTTTATCATATATTCCGCAGTCTGCGCGTTATTTCCGTCGATGTTACTGATAAAGTAATCATCTATAAAAGAGGTTGAACCGCAAAGATAAACACTTGATGTAAAAGCGGTGGTGTCTTCATATCTTATTTTTTGAGATAAAACGGAGAGGTTGAAGGGGCCTACGGTATCACCGTCTTGTTTCTTGAAGTTTTTCCATTCGGTAGAGGACAGATTCGTTGATGCTGTAAATCTTGAGAAAGCCGAATCAGCAGTAATTATCATCGGATAAGTCTGAATTGAATCTTTTGTTTCAAATTCAGTATATACTGCTCTTGCAGCACCTAACTGTATAAACTGATTATAACCGCCTTTCGCAAGCTCTTCGGCAATTATAGCAGTTGCTTGCCCGTATTGAACCTTAAGTAATGGGTACATAGCGTTTGTAAAAGTATAACTGTTGCTTGTGTCAAAAATACTTTCGGTTCCCAAAGAAAGCCCCCATTCAAGGAGATATTCTTCAAGATATTTGTTGGACTTGGTATTTAAATCCGTAAATACCATTAAGTGCTTTCCTAATTCCTCATTGTTTGAAAGCCATTCGTCAATCTTGTTTATATCGTCAACGCTGTATCCTCTTGAGGGATTTGCTATTACGAGAATATCAATATCGTAACCTAAAATGCTGTCGAAGTCCTGAAGTTTGATGCTTTTTGCATCAAAACCGTTTTCTATAAGCAACTGTTGAAAATATGCGTAAGTGCTTTCGCCGTGTCCCTGAACAAAAGCTACGGTTTGAATATCCTTTTTGGTCGTGTAGAGAATTGCGGAGGTTACACGTCTTTCAAATCCCACATATTGAAGATTTTCAAAAATAGTATCTTTTATGTAGCGGAATCTCTGGGTTTCGGGGCAGTAAACTACCATGAAAATATTTTCCGCGGTATCCGTTCCGTCATCGAGAGATATTCCTCTTGATTTAAAAAACATGGGGTTAAGTCTCGGATTTACATAATGAACGGTAATATTGGGGTTCTCATTCGCATAGTTTATCAACGTTTCATACACGTATCTGAGAGGGGAAATTGCATTTGTTTCCGAAACGGAAGAGCTGTAAGACTTTTCTTCCCCTGCAATAATCAGCTCGACAGGAGTTTCAAGCTCACTAAGGTAATCCAGCGTCTGTTGGTCAAGAGTAAAGACCTGTTCTTCTGTAAGGTCGAGGCTGAGATTGAATCTTTCTCCCGCAAGTCCTACTGCGACGTTGATAAGAATTATTACAGCTAAAACCAAAGCGGTCGATACTGTTGTGAGTGAGTTATATTTGATTTTTTTAGTGTTTATTTTTACTTTTTGCTGTGGTTGACCGAGATTCGCCGATAACTGCGCATTGGATTTTACTTCAACTTCAGAGAGTTCATGAACTTCCGTTACCTGAACTTCTTCTTTTTCGTTTTTATTTTTTTTGTTCATACCATCATTCCTTTCTTACATACTTTGGAATTTTTAGTTCCAACGGCGTTTTTCAATAACCTTTACTGTGAGGAACAGTGAAATTACCGTAACGCTGATGTAATAAATAACGGGTGGTAAGCTTATAATACCGTTTGTAAAATCTTCATATTGAGAATAGATATTTAAACTCATCATTGCTTTTGCAAGCCATGTGGGCATAAACATTGCAAGGTAATCTACAATCATAAGCAAAAACAGTACTGCAAAGGAGCCTGCCGCAGCGGCTATTTGGTTTTCGGTAAGCGCTGAAATGAAGAGGCTGATTGAAATCATTGCAGAAAGGATCAGCAGAGTTCCCACAGTATTTGAAAGAAGTGCGCCGTAGTCCATAGTTCCGAAAGCGTCAACTATAACTACGTATATAAGGTTAAGGGCTGTACATGAAAGAATAATTGTATACGCACCCAAAAATTTGCCTATAACAAGAGAGTAAAGGCTTAACGGGGAGGTGAGTAATAACTGATCTGTTTTATTTTTTCGCTCTTCGCTGAAAAAACGCATAGACATTACGGCTATAACAACTATGTCAACAACAAAAAGCCACATACCGAAATAATTGCCCAAGTAACTTGTGTTTTGCCATATAACAAAGAGGCAGAATACTATTGCGGAAAGAAAGGCGTATATCATGAATACGAAATAGCCGATAGGATTTTTAAAGAATGATACAAGCTCACGCTTCCATATCGCCGTCATCGTTGGATTCCTCCTTTACTTCTTCCTCTTTATTTTCCGCGAGCTGTTTTGCTTCGGAATTTTTGTTTACGAGTTGGATAAAGATATCTTCCAATGACATACCGAGAGGTGTTATCATGAGAATATACCAATTTCGTTTTGCACATTCATCGAAAAGAATTCGACGGATATCAACGTTTTTATCTGCTTCGATAATAAAATCGCTTGTGCCCTTTTCGTAACTGCCGACGTATTCAACGTGAGAAACTCCCAAGAGAGAGCCAAGAACTCCCGCAACGTCGTCTTCGTCCGGTGCCGCAAGGCGAATTCCATAACGGCTGTTGGGACCCATATTTGCCGAAAGCTCATCAGTCAGTGCGTCCATAACAACATAACCTTCGTTAATTATTATAATACGCTCGCAGATCGCCTGAACTTCAGAAAGAACGTGAGAACTGAGAATTACGGTTCTTCTTGTTCCGAGACGCTTAATAAGATTTCTTATTTCAACGATTTCTTTGGGGTCAAGGCCTGACGTGGGTTCGTCAAGAATAAGAATTTCCGGGTCACCGAGAAGAGCTTGCGCAAGGCCGACTCTCTGTTTATATCCTTTGGAAAGATTCTTTATCATTCTGTTGTAAACATCGGTAATCTTTACCACTTCGCAAACTTCTTTAATATGTTCGCTTTTAATTTTTATATTCTCTTTTTTTGAGCAGCCTTTAAGATTGTAAACGAAACTCAGATATTCCTTTACGGTCATGTCATGGTAAAGCGGCGGCTGCTCCGGAAGATACCCTATTTTTGCTTTCGCTTCATTTGGGTTTTCAAGTATATCATAACCTCCGATTGATATTTTACCTGAGGTTGATGATATATATCCGGTTATCATATTCATTGTAGTGGTTTTTCCCGCGCCGTTCGGGCCGAGAAATCCTACTATGTCACCGCGGTTGATTGTGAAACTTGCGTTGTTTACTGCAATTTTCTTTCCATACCGCTTGGTAAGACCTGAAACCGTAATCATAGAAAAGTTCCTCCTGAGATGACATTATGTCTAATTTATACTTGATAAAGTAGATATATAATACAAATATCTACTTTATCCTTTATTTGTTTTTAATTATCAAGTAATTGAATGTGGAGTTCTTCCAACTGTTTGGGGTCAACTTCCGCAGGACACATCGTCATGAGTTCCGAAGCGTTCTGTACTTTCGGATATGCAATAACGTCTCTGAGGCTGTCGCATTGGAGCATCTGCATTACAAGTCTGTCAAGACCGATACCCATACCGCCGTGAGGAGGAGCTCCGTATTTGAACGCATCAAGAAGGTAACCGAATTTGAGATGTGCTTCTTCTTCACTGAGACCGAGAAGCTTGAACATTCTGTTCTGAAGTTCGGGATCTGTAATTCTGATTGAACCGCTTGAAAGTTCTATACCGTTAAGAACCAGGTCGTAAGCTTTTGCGCGAACCTTGGATTTATCTGTTTCGAGGTATTCAAGACATTCATCCATGGGAGAAGTGAAAGGATGGTGCATTGCAACGTATGTCTGCGAATCTTCGTCGAAATCAAAGAAGGGGAATTCAACGATCCAAAGGAGGTTGAAGCCTTCAAGCTTAAGCTGGAGTCTGTTTGCGGTTTTGATTCTGAGCAGACCGAGCTGGGAAAGAACGTGATTGTTGTTTGTATCTGCAATGATCATTGCAACGTCGCCTTTTTCTACGTTCATCTTTTCGTAGATCGCATTCATTTCGTCTTCGTTCATGAATTTTGCAAAGGAAGAAGTATCTCCGTCTGCGGTTCTTCTTATCCATGCAAGACCCTTACCTCCGATACCTTTAACGTATTCCGTAAGCTTGTCTATTTCTTTTCTTGTAAGAATTCCTGCCGCATCTTTTGCAACTATACCGCGAACGCTTCCGCCGTTTGCAACTGTTGATGCAAATACGGAAAATCCGCAATCCTTAACCAGGTCTGAAATATTTACTATTTCCATTCCGTAACGGGTGTCAGGCTTGTCTGAACCGAAACGTTCCATAGCTTCTTTATACGTGAGTCTGGGAAGGGGGAGATGAATATCTACTCCGAGAGTTTCCTTGAATACTCTCTGAATATAACCTTCACCGATCTTAAGAACGTCTTCAACATCTACGAAAGACATTTCAAGGTCGATCTGTGTGAATTCGGGCTGTCTGTCCGCGCGAAGGTCTTCATCTCTGAAGCAACGGGCGATCTGCATATATCTGTCAAATCCCGCAACCATTGAAAGCTGTTTGTAAAGCTGGGGAGATTGGGGAAGCGCATAGAATCCGCCTTTATGAATACGGCTGGGAACGAGGTAGTCTCTTGCGCCTTCGGGTGTGGAACGGATAAGCATTGGAGTTTCGATTTCAATAAATCCGTTTTCATCAAAGTAGTCGCGGGTTACCTTTGTAACCTTATGTCTGAAAAGAATATTTTTCTGCAAATCGGGACGGCGAAGATCAAGATATCTGTGTTTAAGTCTGAGCTCCTCGTTACAGTTGGAGTTTTCAACTATTTCAAAGGGAGGAGTTTCAGCTTTTCCGAGAACTTTCAAAGTATCTGCAAGAACTTCGATTTCTCCTGTGGGGAGATTTTTGTTTATTGCACCTTCGCCTCTGCTTCTTACTGTTCCTGAAGCTGTAATAACGTCTTCGGAACGAAGAGTGTATGCAATATCAAAAAGCTCTTTGTTTAGTTGTTCATCAAACGTGAGCTGTAAAATACCTGTTCTGTCACGAAGGTCAATGAAAATAAGACCGCCGAGAACTCTTCTTCTCTGTACCCAACCTGCAACGGTTATATTTTTTCCGATGTCTTTTGCGGAAAAGTTGCCGCAGTAGTCGGTTCTGTTTATATAAGCCATAATGATACCTTCTTTATTGTAAATAATCTTATCGTCAGATTTGTGTCTTTGTTTTGTTATTAGTAAATAAATTTCTTAATTTCAGTTGGATTTGATAACGATTGCCAAGGATTCGTCCAATTTAACCTTGATTTTTTCACCGTTTTGCATATTTTTCAGTTCGGCTTCACCGTTTTCTGTTTCGCTGTCACCGATAACCACAGAATATTTAGCGGAAATTTTATCGGCATATTTCATCTGTGCTTTAAGTGAACGGGCCATAATATCGGTTTCTACGTTTATACCGCAGTTACGGAGCTTTCTTGCCAAAGCGGAAGAATAGCGGAGCGCATTTTCACCGATAGATGCTATATAAAGGTCTGTTGTGGGTTCTTCTCCGAAAGAAAGTCCTTCTTCCTCCATAACGGAAACGAGTCTTTCAAGACCGCTGGCAAATCCGATACCGGGAACGTCCATTTTTCCGTCAATTTCTTTTACAAGACCGTCGTAACGGCCACCTGCAAGAAGTGCAAGTCCCGTTTTATCATGGATAAGCTCGAATACTGTTCTTGTATAATAGTCGAGACCTCTTACAATTCCGGGGTCTTCTTCGTATTTTGTTCCGCAGTTATCGAGAAGCGTTTTAAGCTCTTCATAGTGAGCTTTGCAGTCATCACAAAGGAAATCTGTAATAACGGGAGCATTTTTTGTGATGTTTTTACATATGGGGCTCTTGCAGTCAAGAATTCTCATGGGATTACGTTCAAGACGGGTGTTGCAAGTTTCACAAAGCTCTTCTTTATATTGCGTAAAATATTCCCTGAGTGCTTTATGATATTCTTTTCTGCATTCGGGGCAGCCGATAGAGTTGATTCGAAGCTTTGCGCCCTTAATTCCCAAGGCCTTTATGAAATCTTCCGCAAGGCTTATCATTTCCGCATCGGCAGATGGGGCAGATGCTCCGTAGAGTTCCATGCCAAACTGATTGAATTCTCTGTATCTGCCTTGCTGGGGTTTTTCATAACGAAAGGCTGTTATTTTATAATAAGCTTTTACGGGAAGCGCTCCTGTAAGAAGTCCGTTTTCAACGCAAAGTCTTACAGCGGAAGCTGTTCCTTCAGGTCTGAGGGTAAGAGAACGTTCCCCTTTATCTGTGAATGTATACATCTCTTTCTGTACGATATCAGTGGTGTCCCCAACGCCTCTTTGGAAAAGCTCTGTTTCTTCAAAAGTAGGGAATCTTATTTCTTTATATCCTGCAGATCTGCAGATTTTATTTGCTGTTTCTTCAACGTATCTCCATTTATAGGAATCTGATGGAAGAACGTCATGCGTTCCTCTCGGTGCTTTTACTGTCATTGAATTCTCCGTTCCGCCGCTAATTTGTCTGCACTGATAATAAAGAAAATCTCCGATAGCGGCTGATGGAGATTTCAGATATGTGCCGAGCAACCGCATTTATAAGGCTGCGGTACGCCGTATTGATTTTTTAGCGCATTTTTACACTGTTTTTTATCTGTCTGATATTAATTGTTTCTTTATGAAAAATTACGCCATATAAAGGCTTGATAAACTGTAAAGATCTTTTCTTTCAAGATCGCCCCGTTCCAACGCTCGGATAAGAATCTCTGCCGTTGCAATATTCGTTGCCGTTGGAATATTATGCACGTCGCATATTCTTAAAAGAGTTGTATCGTCAGCGCTTTCTGAAGATGATTGGGCTGTATCTCTGAAATAAATCAATAAATCAATTTCTTTGTTTGCTATTTTTGATGCGATTTGTTGTGACCCTCCGTGAGTACGTGCCATAAGTCTTTCTATTTCAAGACCGGTTGCTTCATTTACAGTTTTTCCGGTAATAGCAGTTGCAAAAACTTTATGTTTGGAAAGTACTCTGCAATAGTTTATGCAGAATTGAACCATAAGCTCCTTTCTTTTATCATGTGCAATCAGAGCTATATTAAGCATATATAAGGACCACACCTTTCTGTAATTAACTACCAAAATTTATATAACGGAACATTATTTCCTGAAATTCTTTGGGCAATATTTTCAAAAGCTTTTCCCGAGATTGATTTTTTAATATCCGAAACAAGAATTCCTTTATTTGCGTATATTTGTATTTTTACATCTTCGGGAATCAATCCGAGAAGGCGTACTTCGGTATTGTCTATTATTTCATCAATATCGGGAGCCAATCCCTTTTGAATAAATTTGGGTTTAACTTTATTTACTATTAAACGCACGTCGTCGGTTTTTTCGCCGTAAATCAAAGAAGCGGCTCTTCCCGCATCTCTGATTGCGGTTATATCGGGAGTTGTTATAACTATTGATGCATTTGAAATTTTAGCCAAAGACTTGACCGTAAAACCTATTCCCGACGGACAGTCAATAAGGATAATATCGTAATTATCTTTTTGATTTTTTGCGGTTTCACAGATTCCCGAAACCATCGCTTCGGTATCGTTGTAAGGCTTCAGCGCTCCCGAAAGGAAGTCTAAATTTTCATTGATTTTTATAACTGCTTTTTCAAAGCTGCATCTTTGTGCGGCAATATCGGAAGCATCAAACAAAACCTTGTCCTGGATACCCATGATGATATCTAAATTGCTTAAATTTATATCCGAATCTATCAGCAGAACGCGTTTCCCGATCTTTGAGAGATAGACTGCTGTGTTTGCAGAAAAAGTGGATTTACCTACGCCGCCTTTTCCCGAAATTATTGTAATTATACGTCCCAGTTGACTCTCCTCCGATCTTACTTCTTTTATTTATACTCTACATTATATATGATTTTACGATTAAAATCAAGTCTTTTTTGAAATATTTCGTTTTTTTTACTGAATGAGCTCGCCTGCAGAATTCATATCCGTATGTGTGTCTGCTTCAAAATAGTATACAAGCACATCTTTTACCAATTCTGCGTTAATTGAAGCAGCATTTGTACCGCCGTTTTCCGTTACAACGACAAATGCTATCTGCGGATTTTCTATCGGCGCTACCCCGACCATAAGAGCCGTCGGTAAACCGTTGGACACTTCGGCAGTCCCTGTTTTTACACCTACGGAGACCACGTCGAAATCCTTGAAGCCTTCATAAGCGGAACCGCCCTGTACGACGTTCAGCCTTAAGCCCTCGATTATCGTGGCTACAGTCGAGGATTTTAAATCGATTTGTTCCACAACTTCAATTTCCGTCTCCATTATCAATTCGCCGTTTTCGCGGTTTCTTACGGCTTTTATAATGTGAGGCTTATATCTTGTACCGCCGTTTGCGATAGTTGCAATCGCATTTACCAGCTGAAGAGGTGTTACGGTGTTATCAGACTGACCGATAGCCGCAAGCAATGTTTCGCCGTACTGCCATTGTTCTCCCGATGCTTCACGGTTTTCTCTGCTTGCGAGAACGCCCTTGCTTTCACCGTAAAGGTCAATGTTCGTTTTTTCTCCGAAGCCGAGCAGCTTGCCGTATTTGGTAATGTTTTCAATTGTAAGCTGGCGGCCCACGTCAAAGAAAAAGCAGTTACAAGATTTCATAAGGGCTTCTTTGACTGTGATCTCACCGTGAGTTATTCCGTATTCGCTGTATGAAAAACAGGAGGGCTGGAATGTTTCGTAATACGTGTAAATACCCTCACAGTTAAATATGGTGTCGGGTGTTATTATTCCTTCTTCAAGGGCTGCAACGGAAACGACCGTCTTAAAAGTTGAACCGGGAGGGAATAATCCTGAAATGGCTCTGTTAACGTAGGGCTTTAACCCGCTGCTTGTATAATAGTCAAAGTCTTGGTTATAGGTACTTAAATTGTATGTGGGATAAGAAGCCATTGAAAGGATTTCCGCTGTGTTTATGTCCATAAAAATAGCGGTTGCGGAGGTTGCAGCTTCTTCTCCGTTTTGTTCCTTAAGCATTTCTACTATTTTTTCAAGGCTTTGTTCCGTTACCATTTGCATCGGCTTGCTTATGGTAAGTATAACGTCGTTTCCGGGAATTGCCTCAATATCTTCAATAACGTCAACGACGCTACCCGTAGAATCTCTGACTGTGTATCTGTATCCGTTTGTGCCTCTCAGGTAGCTTTCGGCATATTTTTCGATACCGTCTTTACCTATATAGTCATTGTAGGAATATCCTTCCGATTTGAGTGAATCGTATTCTTCCGCAGATATCAAGCCGATGTTTCCGATAATATGAGACGCAAAATATTCTTCACTGTAGGTTCTGACAGGCTCTACGTTTATGTATATGCCCGGAAGATCTTCGCTGTGTTCTTTGATTATAGTTGCGGTCTCAATGGAAATATCACTTGCAAAAACGTAATATATGGGAGAGCCGCGTGACTCCATTTCATATCTGACCGCTACTGTTTTTAACGCATCGTCTACGGGCAGAGCAGTTAATTTATAGTATTTTATGAGCGCCCGAGCCGTATCCTCTGCGTTCAGGTTCGTGTCTATTTTTTTTGCGGAAAGATATTTGTTGAAGGCTGTGACTTTTGAAGAGCTTGCAAGAAAGCTCTCGTCGTAAATATAAGGTTCGTTCTTTGAAATAGGGAAGGAGTCGTAATAAGAATCTCCCGTGCTTTCAAATATTTCTATAAGCTTTTTTATTTCGGAATTAAGCGATGATACTGTGGACTTATCTATTTCCACAGTCATTACTGTTTCACTTTGTACGATAGGGGAGCAATATCTGTCAAGGATATCTCCTCTGGGGGCTTTTACCGATGTTTTTGTAATGACGCTGTTCCGTGATCTTTCGGCATATGATTCGCCGTCAATAAGCTGAAGCTTTACAAGTTGCAATACGAAAATGGAACAAATTAAAATGAAAACGGCAAAAATTATATAAATACGAGGCTTTTTATTTACCATTTTTTTCTTTTTTTCCTTTCTCGGTTAGGCGCTGAGATTTTTTGGAGAAATTTCAGCATGAAATATATTAAAACAGAAAAGGGGAGTGTCAGTAAAAATTTAGGCAACATTATATAAAGGAGTACTGATAGTGGTTCCTCTTCATTGAGGACTATATAAAAAAGAGATTTCAATCCGCCGAAGACTATAATTGAAGATGCTGTTATTACAAGTGTGCTGAAAAAGCTTTTAGATAAAGTTATTTCAGAGAGAGTTCCTGCAATAAAGCCCGTTATCATAAAGACCAGGGCTTGTGAACCAAAAAGAGAACCTCCGGTGAAATCGCAAAGAAGTCCGAATATAAGACCGAAAATCGCTCCGAATTTTTCCTTTTCAAGAATTCCCATTGCAGAAACTCCACAGAGAACGTACATTGGGGAAACTCCAAATACGGAAATCGGACGAAAGACCGCTTCAATAAAAAAAAGAAGAAGAAATCCTAAAGAGTATAAAAAGATTTTTTTAGTCATCAAGATTCTTCCTTTCAAAATAGTTTATAGGTTATTCAGCCTCTTCGCCTGCATAATTTATGGAAACATATACTTTTTTCAGGGTTGTAAAATCTACTGCAGGTTGAATTACTGCATATTTTGTAAGACCGTTATCGTCAACGTTTATATCCTTGATCGTCCCGATTATTATTCCTGCGGGATAAAGACCGCCGAGACCTGAGGTTTCAACAATATCTCCGCGAATGGCAGATGAGTTTTTATTCAGGTACGATAATTTACAAAGACCTTTTGCTTTAAGATCGACGGTTCCTTCCGTCATTGCGGTATCTTCCGTTCTTGTTATTTTTGCTCCTACCGCGATCTGAGGGTCGGTAAAGGTTACTACGGTTGCCCAGTTCGGACCAACCTCACGTACCTTTCCCACAAGTCCCGAAGATGCGATAACTACGTCTTTTTCTTTAATTCCGGATAAGGAGCCTTTATTTATTGAAAAGCTTGAAATCCAACCGTCTGTTGAAACGGAAACGACTTGCGCTTCAATAAGCTTTAATTCCTCCGTATCTTTTAATACGTTCGTTAATTGTTTCAAACGGTCGATCTCTACTTCAAGAGTATATGAATTTTCAAGACGTTTTTTCAAATTGGAATTCTCTTCCTTGAGCATTTCGTTTTCCGCCAAAAGCTCTTTGTAGTTTGTATAAGCCGCAAAAAATGTGGCTGTGCTGTTTTTTATGTTTGTTACTGCCGTTGTTATGGGTGAGGTGATTATACCTACAAGCGTTCTGTGAGGCATTCTTCCGCCGTCAATAGCAACGTTTAGCATAAAGCCTGCAAGAAAGCAGGTTATTATTATCAAAGCTATAAAAAATCTGCTTCTGAAAAAATTATTCATTGCGGAAGAACCTCCTTTCATACCGCCATGATACTCTTTTTTATCTTTGAGTAATTATTTTATTTATACCGTTGCGGCTCTTTTCAGATCTCCAAGAAGCTCAAGAGCCCTTCCTGCGCCTACAGCCACGCTTTCCAGGGGATTTGCCGCAAGCTCTGCTGTCAGACCCGTTTCTTTAAATATGAGTTCGCTCCAACCGTCAAGCATGGAGCCTCCTCCTACCATAACTATTCCGTTTTCGATAATATCAGATGCAAGCTCAGGATCGATCTTTTCCAAAGTCATTTTAATGCCGTCTATGATATTATATACTGTCTCCATGATCGCTTCGCGAACGTCGTCCGAAGAAACTGAAACGCTTAAGGGCAGACCCTCAACAAGATCACGACCGCTGACTGTCATAAAGTCCATAACTTCTTTGTCTGTAACGGAGCCTAAATTTATTTTTAAATCTTCCGCAACCTGATCTCCGATAAGTATGTTGTACGTTTTGCGTATAAATGAGATAATATTACTGTCCATTGTCAACCCTGCATCGTCAAGTGTCGTCTGGGCTACGACACCGCCCAAAGAAATAACGGCAATTTCGGTGTTTCCGCCACCGATATCTACGATCATATGTCCTTTCGGTTCAAATATGGGCAATCCGCAACCGATAGCCGCAGCCAAAGGCTTTTCTATCAAAATTGCCTTTTTTACTTTTGCGGAAATAACGGCATCCTCAACGGCTCTTCTTTCAACGGGCGTTGCCTTATAAGGAACAGTTACAACAGCGGTAATTGAGCCCCAGCTTTTTTTTGTGGAACGGACGTATTCCTTTAACATGAGAGTGGTTTTTTCAAAGTCTGCTATAACTCCGTTCTCCAAAGGTCTAACGGCAGAAACCGTATCGGGAGTTCTTCCCAACATCATTTTGGCTTCTCTTCCCACAGCCATTATTTTATCGGAGAAACTTTCAACGGCAATGGCAGAGGGCTCATTCAGAACAACCCCTCTGTTTTTGTTGTATATAACTGTGTTGACGGTGCCAAGGTCTATTCCTAAATCATTTGCACCCATAATAACTCCAATCCGCCGCGCTGTGGCGGCATAAAATCATATTATTCCTTTTTCCGATAGCATATCGTCCAACAGGGAGAGCGGAAGTCCTACCACATTGGAATAGCATCCGCATATTTTTTCTACAAATCTTGCCGCATACCCTTGAATTCCGTATGCGCCTGCTTTGTCCGTATATTCATTTTTGTTAAGATATTCGTCTATCGCTTTTTGAGAAAGCACTTTGAAATATACGTCTGTTGCTGATACTCTGGTAACGGCTCCGTTTTTATCCTGAACCGTAACTCCGGTGTATACCGTGTGTTTATTTCCCGAAAGCATTTTCAGCATTTTTTCTCCGTCGGTTCTGTTTGACGGCTTACCCAAGATTTCTCCTTGGGCAAAAACTATAGTGTCTGCGGCTATGATGCAGTTCTCTTTGTTGTTTTGCCACACATCATCTGCTTTAAGCCTTGAAAGCTCCGAAACGAGCTCTACGGGATCTTTAATTTCAATATTCTCTTCCGCATTGGAGGGAACTATTCTGAACTCTATTCCGATTTGTTCCAATAATTCTTTTCTTCTCGGAGAAGCGGAAGCCAAAATAATTTCTTTAGCCACAGAATCAGTCCTCTTTTATTATTTCCAGAAATTGACGGTATTTTGCTGGATTATCGTTTTTCATTTTACGAAGACAGTTTGCCATATAAAGAAACATGGCGTCTTCATCTTTATAACCGAGAAATGAAGACGATACAGAGGAGTCGATTTCATAAGCCTTGCAGATCTTATAGATAACGTCCGAGGACGGAAGCGGCTTTTGACCTGTTCTTGGGTCATGTCCGCTTTCCAATTCCGAAAGGTATGTGTGGCTTATACCTATTATTGCACTTGCCGCGCGGAGGCTGAGACCTCTCTTGGTTCGTTCCGATAACAGCATTTCGCCGAAATTCAAATTCATTTACTGTTCCTTTCAATTCCGGACCGCTTATTCTTCGTCGTTCCAGTTGTGGTAAGTATTCTGAACGTCATCATTGTCTTCCAATACTTCCAAAAGCTTATTCATGTTTTTGATTTGATCTTCGTTTGTAAGAGTGATGTAGTTAGAGGGAACCTGTTCAACCTCTGCGGAAAGGAATTCGTAGCCTTTGCCTTCAAGATATTCTCTTACTGAAGAGAAATTTTCGGGAGCGGTATATATTTCGTAAACGTTTTCTTCGATTACAAAGTCTTCCGCTTCAACCTCCATAAGCTCTTCCATAAGCTTTTCTTCATCGTCATATTCTTCTTTGGAAATTACGATAACGCCTTTTTTGGAGAACATCCAGTTAACTGAACCCGTTTGACCGAGATTGCCGCCGTATTTATCAAAATAGTGACGGAGATCTCCTGCAGTTCTGTTTCTGTTATCTGTAAGTGTTTCTACGATAACGGCGATACCTGCGGGACCGTATCCTTCGTATGTGATTTCTTCGTACTGTGTGTTGTCACCGTCGCCTGCGGCTTTTTTAATAACTCTTTCGATGTTATCATTGGGCACATTGTTTGTCTTTGCTTTAGCAATGATATCCTTAAGCTTTGAGTTGGAAGCGGGATCGGGACCGCCTTCCTTTACAGCCTGAGTGATCTCTCTGCCGATTTTTGTGAAGATACTTGCTTTTTGAGCATCAGACTTCTCTTTTTTGTGCATAATATTTTTCCATTTTGAATGACCAGACATAAAATAATATCCTCCAAATTATAATTCATATTAGATTAATTTTATTAATAACTTATTTATTATTTTTTATTCCCGAATAATGCAAGGAATACAACGGGGACGGTCCAAATGAGATTAAAAAGGAACAGCCAAAGACCCGTTACGTAAGCGGGGGCAAAGAATAACGCAATAGCGGTAAGAACCATGCCCAGACCCACGCTTGCCTGTTTTGTCAGTATACTGAGGTCAATTATATGCATAAGGTTTTTAGCCTGCTTTACGGAAGACAAAATTCCTATTGCATTTTTTGTTGTTATCATTACGGGCAAATTGTTACCTTCGGCAATGCTGTTTCTTATAGCCGCAATCAGCCTTACCTCATCTTCATCGGGAACGATGATTTTTGTGTTTTGCAGATCGTATTTTTTATGAACCATGGTTTCTGTAATAGAACAGTCCTTGGTTTCAACGATAATATTGAATTCCTCACCCACATTTTCAGCCGCGCGTTTCATGGCGGGGTCGTAATTGTAGGTAAAGAGTATGTACGCCGCGATTTCTCCGTTAATTGCAAGGTAAAGCAAATTCTTGTTTTTCGTTACCATTGCCGCTTCCGTTTCTTGGGGAAGGGGAGAGATGTCGTAAGACAAAAGCAGATTTCTGTTTCCGAAAAGTACTTCGTCATCATAGATCCTGGCTGAGATTCCGTAATTTTTCATGTAACGCCATTCCTGAACCTTGGGCAGACGCTTGACCGGACATGAAACTGTCTTTAAAAATGCTTTTCTTAAGGGGGATCTTGATTTTATAAGAAGAGCTGCGGTATATTCAATGGCTTCTGTCATATAGATCTTATTTTTGAATTTGAACTTGTCTATATGAACTCTCTTGGTTGGGAAAAGCTCTGTGTCTGTTACCACAAGAGTTTCTATATCTTTAAGTGAAGATATGGAGTGGTAGCCCAAAAGCACGCTTCCTAATTTTCTCAACCGTTTTTGCGTCGTTATATACGGCAATACAAAAGAAGACTCACTTGTAAAGGACGCCGCAATTGCAAACATTGCCGCAAGCGCAAGTGTAAATGTTCTCGCGCCGCCTACGAATATCATTATAAGAGATATTAATAAAGCAATACCTGCGGCGATCGGTACGAAATATTTGCTCTTTGATTCCGAAGGGTCTCCGTCATAGGAGGTATCCATAACATTGGGGAAAGTGATAACTGGGTTTACCATACAAACCTGCTCAACGTATCTCTTTGTAAGGCTTATTCTTTCCGCGCTTACTTCATACATATCGTTCTTTTTGATTATGTTGAGGTTTGTGATTACTTCATTTACATAGAGCAGCTTCATAAGCATTGAACAGCTTACGGAAACGAAGATCACCCAGGATACTGTGGGGGCTGATTGGGTTTTATCAAATATTTGATAAAGGCTGTGCACTGCGGCTGCAACAACTGCCAGGGAATTAAGACTGTCGTTTGACGGTTGAAGTTTGAAAATTGAAACTATTCCGTCTGAAAATTCATTGAGACATACAATGAAAAGTATTACCGAAAAAACGAGTCCCGTGATGCCGCATACTATTGATGGCAGAGAGAACAGAGAGAGAATTAAAAGCACTCCTGCCGCTATTCCTGCGGTTATTGTCTTAACGCTTATTGAATCTCTCACAGACAATGCCGCTACATACTGCTCGTTGAATATTTCTTCATTCATTACTTGTCAAAGCCTCCGGACATTGAGTCCTTGATGTTTCTTTGTCTTAAGACCTCGTACATTGCGAGAGCCCCTGCCACAGAGATATTTAAAGAAGTTATTTCACCCTTCATGGGTATTCTCATGAGATAATCGCAGTTTTCTCTTGTGAGACGGGAAATTCCTTTGCCTTCATCACCGAGAACTATTGCCGCAGAACCCGTAAGGTCTGTAGAATAAAGCTCGTCGGAGCCGCTTCCGTCTGTACCGTATATCCAAACTCCGTTATCCTGAAGCATTTTTATCGTATCGTTGATATTTGTAACTCTTGCAATTTTAACGTATTCGCAAGCCCCTGCCGCTGATTTGAACACGGCGGAGGTCATGCCGCAAGAGCCTCTCTTGGGAAGTATTATTCCGTGAACCCCCGAAGCGTTTGCAGTTCTTATTATTGCGCCGAGATTTCCGGGGTCGTTGATTCCGTCAATAATAAGAATAAGAGGCTGTTCACCTTTTTCCGCAGCGTTTGCAAGAATATCTTCCACCTCGCAGTATTCAAACTCTGTTGTAAGAGCCAAAACACCCTGATGATTTCCGTTTCCCGACATCTTGTCAAGCTTTGCTTTTTCCGCTTCCACAACGACGATGTGTTTTTCCTTTGCCATTGCGATTATTTTCGTAACGGAGCCTTCTCTGTCGCCCTTGAGAACGAAAAGCTTATCAACGGTTCTTTCTGAACGGAGCAGCTCCATTACGGGATTTCTGCCAAAGACCGCATTTTCGCTGTAATCACTGCTTATTTCCGTGTGGATTCTTTTATTAACTTTTATAGGTCTGTCGTTTTTTCTTACGGATTGACCGTTAATTGATTTCTTTTTTGGTTTTCTGTCGTACATATCAGATTACTGTCCTTTCGGAAATTACATTGATTCGACAGGCTCTATAGCCAATACATCAAAGTGCTTGAGAAGCATTTTTCTTGTGAGCTCGCAAAGAGTTATCCATGATTCTTTCTTTGTTGCGTTTTCTTCATTTATAATATGGTTATCATGATAGAATCCCGAGAAGAGAGACGCCAATTTGTATGCGTTATCGCAAACATAGTTGGGGGCTTTTTCGTTGAATGAACGCATGAATGCCTCTCCGCTGAGAATGATGTTAAGAATAAGCTCTCTTTCCGTGTCGGAATAAATGCCTGAAATTTCTTTTGCATTTGAGCCTTCTGTCTTCTTGAGAACAGAGTTGATTCTCGTTACGGTGTAAAGGAGATACGTGCCTGTTTTACCTTCAAATGAAAGAAATTTATCCATATCGAAGATGTAGTCCTTTGTTCTGTGGTTTATAAGGTCGCCGAATTTAACGGCAGCAATACCTACTTTTTCGGCAGTAGCCTTGCGTTCCTCTGCTGAAACGAATTCGGATTCCTTCATTTTTGATTCAGCCGCTTCGGTTACCGTTGTGAGAAGATCGGAAAGTCTCATAACGCCGCCGTCTCTTGTTTTGTAGGGCTTGCCGTCGCTTCCGTTCATCGTTCCGAAGCCGAGATGCTCAAGCTCTGTCGTTTCGGGAACTATACCGCCTTTTTTCGCGCAACGGAATACCTGCGTAAAGTGAAGGGACTGTCTTTTATCAACCACGTACCAGATCTTGGAGGGGTGGAAGTCTTTTTCTCTTTGAATTATCGTTGCAAGGTCTGTTGTAGCGTAAATATTTGAGTTGTCGGATTTCTTGATTATAACGGGAGGAATTTCAATCTTGTCGCCTTCTTCGGCAACGTCAACGACCTGCGCTCCTTCACTTTCTCTGAGCAGACCTTTATCTTTAAGACCCTGAACCAATTCGTCAACGTATTGTTCAGCGTCGCTTTCTCCGTACCAGAGATCAAAATCGACGTTGAGTCTGCCGTAGTTCAATTTGAGGTCCGCAATGGAAACTCTCATTATTTCTTTCCAGACTGCAATGTAACCGGGCTTTCCCTTTTGGAGTTCTGCTGTTATCTTATGTGCTTTTTCGGCAAAAACTTCATTATCCTTACTCTTTTTACTTGCAAAAGGATAAATCTCATTAAGATCGTCAACGTTGATTTCGGGAACATTTTCTGTTTCGGGATCGAAATCCTCTCTGAAACAGCACCATTCGGGGTGTCTTTCATTGAGTTCTGCTATTACAAGACCGATCTGGAGACCCCAGTCACCCATATGAACGTCCCCCACAACGTTGTAACCCAAAGTACGAGCAATTCTTTTAAGTGATTCACCGATAATTGCGGCTCTTAAATGACCTATATGGAGAGGCTTTGCAACGTTTGCGCCGCCATAGTCAACGACCATTGTTTCGCCGATTCCGGGCTTGGGGATTCCGAGATTTTCGTCTGCGAGAATTTCATTTGCCGCCTTTGTGAGAAACTCATCTGTAAGAGTTATATTTATAAATCCGGGGCGAACCGCATCAACTGCTTTGAATTCGCTGTCCTGACGGAGAATTTCAGCAATCTGTTCCGCAATCATAAGGGGCGCTTTTTTATATAGCTTT